>CAZXXC010000156.1:0-6415 GCA_964644665.1 uncultured Methylococcaceae bacterium | reverse complement strand
GTGTCAGCATCGCCCGATCATCTTCTTGCAATTCAATATTCATCGGCTTTCTCATGGGCCGATGATTTCATTTCTAAACCTGCGTCGGGGACGTTACACTAGGGCCGACTGACTCGGTGTTCTTCGCCCATATCAACCAGGCCCATGAGTTAGGAGAGGTTCATTCGGGGCAGGGATGGTGCGATGTGGCAACCGGAAACGTCAGCAGAGCATTGACGGGCCTGATGAATAACATCAAGTCTGTCGTTTCGTCCGACCGGCTTCGCAGTGTGTCGACAGACGTTCCGATGCCGGGAGCTTGTATTCCGGAAAAACGGTCAGTAGACTGATCATAATTACAGTGTATTTATGATCAGTCCATGAAGCCTTTGACGCCCCGCCAGCAGGAAATCCTCCAATTCATCCGCCAGTTCCTGGAACAGGAAGGCTTTCCGCCCACCTTGGCCGAAATCACCCGGGCAATGGGGCTGAAGTCGCCGCATGGTGTTCGTGAGCAACTGCAGGCGCTGGCCCGCAAGGGGGCGATCGAGTTGATTCCCTCCGCTTCGCGCGGCATCCGGTTGTCGAACCGTGCGGCGGAGCGTAATGCGCTGCCGCTGATCGGTAAGGTCGCCGCTGGCCGTCCCTTGATGACCGAAGCGCATATCGAAAAGTACTGCCGCCTGGGTCCGGAGTTGTTCCAGAACAAGGGCGATTACCTGCTGCGGGTGCAGGGCATGAGCATGCGCGATGCCGGCATCCTGGACGGTGACCTCCTGGTGGTCCGGCAAACGACCGAGGCCCGCAGCGGTCAGATCGTGGTCGCGCGGATTCAGGATGAGGTCACCGTGAAGACGTTGCGTCTGGCCGGTACCCTGGCCTATCTGGATCCCGCCAACCCGGATTTCCCGGTGATCGCGGTGGATTTGACGAAGCAGGAACTCGCGATCGAAGGCGTCGTGATCGGCGTGATTCGGACCCGGATCGAGTGAACGCCCGTGAATGCCGAACTGGAGCAATTGCTGAAAACCGACGGCCGGATCTGGCGTGGCAGGAAGACCGATGCCGAACTGCCGGTATTGGCCAGCGGTTTCCCGGCACTTGACCGCGTCTTGCCGGGCGGCGGCTGGCCGCTGGGGGCGTTGATCGAAATCCAGGTATCGACATGGGGCATCGGCGAGCTACGCCTGCTGCTTCCCATGATGCGCAGCTTGAACGCAGCGGACCGCTGGTTGGTCTGGATTCAGCCGCCGTTCGAACCCTATGCCCCGGCCTTGTGCCGTCATGGTCTGGATCTGCATCGCACACTGGTCGTCGAGACCGGCGCTGTCGAAGGCGACGGCTGGTGGGCGATGGAAAAATTCCTGCGCCATCCGGCGGCAGGATTGGTCATGGCATGGCCGAAATGCCTGGAAATGAAACCCGTGCGCCGGCTGCAACTGGCAGCGGAGCAGGGCGGCACGATTGGCGTGCTGTTCCGCTGCCGGGAGACGGCCGGTACGCCGGCGGCGCTGCGTCTTGCATTGCAGTCGGCTGTGGACGGTCTCGATGTGCATCTTTTGAAAGTGCGTGGCGGATTCGGCGGCGCTACGGTGCGGGTGGTGCTGGAATGAACGAAGACAACGCATCGAGAACGTCCGCCGCACGATCCCTCCACGGTGTGAGTTCGGCCGATTGCCGTTCGGCGGGTTGCGCGACGCCGGCCGGTTGGCAGCAGGATGCAAGAAAACCGGCCGGTGAAATCCTGCCGCGGCAAACCGGCCTCGACGGACGGCCGTGCCATGCCCCCCTTTGGCTTTGCGTCCATCTGCCCCGGATCGCGCTGGAAGTTCTGGGATTGGCCGATGAGGATGGAGTTGCCGCAGTGGTCGAAGAGGTACAGGGCAGTGCGGTGCTGCACGCCGTGTCCCAAAAGGCGGCCCGTGCGGGTCTCGCGCCGGGAATGCCGCTTGCTGCCGCCTATGCGCTGAGTCCGGGACTTCGGATCGAATCCCGCGATCCGGCGCTCGAACAACGAGCACGGGTCCGTCTCGCGGAGCGGGGACTTGCCTTCACGCCGTGGGTCAGCCTGGATTTTCCGCAGGCTCTGCAGTTGGAAGTAGGGGGCAGCCTCGCTTTGTTCGGCGGCTTGGAGCCATTGATGGCGAAATTGCGTTCAAACTGGTCCGACAGCGGTCATCATTTGCGGTGTGCGTCGGCGCCGTCGCCGTTTGCCGGTTGGCTGCTGGCCCGCAGCGGCCACGAACAGCATGTCGGTTCCCGGGAGGCGTTGCGTTCGGTGCTCGGTGAGTTGCCGGTCGACCTGCTGGATCTCGATGCCTACACCCTGGAGCGCTTGCGGAAAGCCGGGGGCGAGAGTCTGCGCGACCTCTGGCGCTTGCCGCGCGATGGTCTCACGCGGCGCTACGGCACACGGCTGCTGGCGCTATTGGATCGCGCAGCAGGGCAGCGCGATCTGCCGCCGCGCCATTTCCATCTGCCGCCGTGTTTCAGGGAAGCGATGGTGCTGCCGGAAGAAACCGAGCGCCTGGAGCATTTCTTCCCGGCGGTCGAAGTGCTGGTCCGCCGCCTAGTGCAGTTTTTGACCGAGTACAGTGCCGCAGCGGGCGAATGCGTGCTACGGCTCGTTCACCGCAGCACGCCGGCGACTCGTCTGCGGCAAGGTTCGCGCCGCCCGACCCGTGACGGGGGGCATCTCACATGCCTGCTGCGTGAGCGCCTGGAGCGGCTGCGCCTGCCGGCGCCGGTCAGTGCCGTGGAATTGTCCGGCACCGCCATCGTGCCGGCGGTATCCGCCGCAGCGGACTTGTTCGACGAGACATTGCGGGACCCCACCGACTGGCCGCAGTTGCTGGATCAGATTCAGGCGCGTCTGGGTTCCGCAGCGCTGCGGTATGTTTCCAGCCGGCCGGACCATCGGCCGGAGCAGGCCCGTACCTGGACCGCGCAACCGAAGGAGTCGACCATCGCGCCGGAACCTCGGCCGCTGTGGCTGTTACCGGAGCCCCGTGCTTTATCCTGCGGCGATCTAGATTCGGTCTCGGCAGAATCCGAGCGGATCGAGAGCGGCTGGTGGGACGACGCTGGCATCCGGCGCGATTATCGCCGCGCAGTCGACCGTCGGGGCGCCGGACTTTGGATTTACCGGGACTTGCAGGCTCCCGGGCAGTGGTACCTGCATGGGCTGTTCGGGTGACTATGTCGAACTGCATGCCCTGAGCAATTTCACATTCCTGCGCGGTGCTTCCCATCCGGAGGAACTGGTGGCCGAAGCTTCGCGCCTGGGCTATGCGGGACTCGCGCTGACCGACGAGTGTTCGCTGGCCGGTGTGGTGAAGGCGCACATGGAAGCCCGCCGGTGCGGCCTCCGGCTGATCATCGGCAGCGAATTTCGGCTCGACGACGGGCTGCGGTTCGTTCTTTTGGCCATGGACCGTAGCGGGTACGGCCAGCTTTCGGCGCTGATCACCATCGGCCGGCGCAGCGCTCCAAAAGGAAATTACCGGCTGAGCCGGACGGATGTCGAAGGCCTACCCTTGCATCGATGCCTGGCCATATGGCTGCCCGGCGATCCCGTCGATCCGCAGCAGGGCGAGTGGCTGGCCGGACAGTTTGCCGACCGGATCTGGATCGGCGTCGAACTGTTGCTGAACGGACGGGACCGGCAGAAGCTCGCGGAATTGCAGGAATGGGGCGGCAAGCTGGGCATTCCGTTGGTGGCCTGCAACGATGTGCACATGCACCGCCGGGAACGCCAGGCCCTGCAGGACACCTTGACCGCGATCCGCTTGCAAAAGCCGCTGTCTGAACTCGGTCATGCGCTGTTTCCGAACGGCGAGCGTCATCTCAGACCGCTCTCCCGACTGGGCGCACTCTATCCGCCGGAACTTCTGGCCGAGACGGCATCGATCGCAGGGCGCTGCCGCTTCTGGCTGGATGCGCTTCGCTACGAATATCCCAAGGAATTGGTCCCCGAGGGACATACGCCGTCGACCTGGCTACGTCACCTGACCGAACGGGGCGTTAAGCGGCGCTGGCCGGCGGGCATACAGGAGAAAGTGGGGGCCCAGATCGAACACGAGCTGGCGCTGATCGCGGAGATGGCCTACGAGCCTTTTTTCCTGACGGTCTACGATGTGGTTTGGTTCGCACGCAGTCGCGGCATCCTGTGCCAGGGCCGAGGTTCTGCTGCCAATTCGGCGGTTTGCTATTGCCTCGGAATTACCGAAGTGGACCCGGCGCGCCTCGATTTGCTGTTCGAGCGGTTTATCTCCAGAGAGCGCAATGAACCACCCGACATCGATGTCGATTTCGAACACGAACGGCGCGAGGAGGTGATCCAGTACATTTATCGGAAATACGGCCGCCAGCGGGCGGCTCTGGCTGCTAGTCTGATCACCTACCGGACGAAGAGCGCCGTGCGCGACGTCGCCAAGGCCTTAGGTCTGAGTCCGGCTCAGGTGGATGCTCTGGCTCATGCTCTGGGGCACTGCGACCCGGCCGAGAGGCTGCCAGCGCGCATCGCCGAAGCCGGGTTTTCGTGGCAAAGCCGGAAGATTCGGCACCTGCTCCGCCTGGCTCGGGAATTGATCGGGTTCCCGCGGCATCTCTCGCAGCATGTGGGTGGATTCGTGATCGCTGCGGATGACTTATCGAACCTAGTGCCGGTAGAAAATGCCGCGATGCCGGAACGTACCGTGATCCAGTGGGACAAGGACGATCTGGAGGCGTTGGGGTTGCTCAAGGTGGACGTGCTGTCCCTGGGCATGCTGACGGCGATTCGCAAGACACTGGAGGCTGTCGGCCGCTCGCTCGGCTGTACCATCACGCTGGCCGATGTGCCGCCGGAGGACCCCGCGGTGTACGAGATGTTGCAGCAGGCCGACAGCATCGGCGTGTTTCAGGTCGAATCGCGCGCCCAGATGACCATGCTGCCGCGGCTGAAACCCCGTAACTACTACGATCTGGTGGTCGAGATCGCGATCGTCCGGCCGGGGCCGATCCAGGGTGAGATGGTTCATCCCTATCTGATGCGCCGCAGCGGCAGGGAACCCGTTTCGTACCCGAGTCCGGCAGTCCGGCAGGTGCTGAAACGTACGCTGGGCGTGCCGATCTTCCAGGAACAGGTGATGCAACTAGCGATGGTTGCCGCCGGTTTCACCGCCGGCGAGGCCAATCAGTTGCGGCGTGCGATGGCGGCTTGGCGGCGGCGCGGGGATCTCGGGCAGTTCGAGCAGAAACTACTGGACGGTATGCGGGAGCGCGGTTACCAGGAGCAGTTCGCCCAGCAGATTTACAGGCAGATCAGGGGCTTCGGCGAATATGGTTTTCCCGAGTCCCATTCCGCGAGTTTTGCGCTGCTGGCCTATGTTTCGGCCTGGCTGAAGCGGCATCATCAGGCCGCTTTCACCTGTGCGTTGCTGAATAGCCAGCCCATGGGGTTCTATGCGCCGGCCCAGCTGATTCAGGATGCGCGCCGCCATGGCGTCGAGATCCACCCGATCGATGTGCGGTACAGCGAGTGGGATTGTGTGCTCGAGCCGCCGGACCGCCCGTTTCCGGCTCTGCGGCTCGGTCTGCGCCTGGTCAAAGGCTTGTCGCGCGAGGGAGCACTTCATCTGGTGGAGGCCCGATCGGCTTCGGCCTTCGGTCGTCTGCAGGATCTGATTTCGCGGGCCGGTCTGGACCGCTGTGATCTGGAGAGTCTGGCGGCCGCGGATGCTCTGCGGGGACTGGCTGGTCACCGCCGGCTGGCGTTTTGGGACGCGGCCGGCGTGGAAAAGCCCACCCCGCTGTATCCGGAGCCGGAATTCGCGGAAGCGCTTCCGCTGCTGCGTCCGCTGGATGAAGGCGAGGAAATCATCGCGGATTTTGCCGCCACCGGTACCACGCTGCGCCGCCATCCATTGGCATTGCTGCGTCCGAAATTGGATCGTCATGGCGTCCGCACCGCCCGGGACCTATTGTCGTTGCGGACCGGAGCGGCGGTTCGCGTGGCCGGCCTGGTGGTCTGCCGTCAACGCCCCTCGACTGCATCCGGTGTCACGTTCGTGACCATCGAGGACGAGACCGGGTCCATCAATCTGATCATCTGGCCGCGAACGGCCGAAAGGCAGCGCCTCGCCCTGCTGCGCTCGAATCTCTTGCTGGTGCGCGGTGTTGTCCAGCAGAAGGAGAACGTGCTGCATGTCGTGGCCGGTGCACTGCAGGATCGGAGCGATTGGCTAAAAGGACTGAGTGTGCGCAGCCGCGACTTTCAGTGACCATTTTAGTTAACGAGCGGCTGTAATCCCCTCCATTTTGTTCCGTAAAGGAATTGCTCTCTCGCCCCCCATGATTTGGTGTGGCGGATAGGGGGTAGTTGGACCTGGTTTCGGAGTGGGCGCTTGACGGCAGTGTTCTCTGTCGATAAGATGCATAGCTCCTTCGGGCTGAG
>CAZXXC010000155.1:0-6458 GCA_964644665.1 uncultured Methylococcaceae bacterium | reverse complement strand
ACGCGCACTTCGGTGTCGATTCGGAACAGACAAACTGCCGCGATTGTCGTATCGTCTTCGGCTATCCGAAGGCACTACGGGCAGGCCGCTCCATGGATTCTGATTTCTGGCATCAACGCTGGCAATGCGATGAACTGGGCTGGCATCGTGAGGACACCCATCCGCTGCTCGAACGCTATTGGCCCGAGTTGGATGTCGATCCCGCTGCGACGGTTCTGGTCCCGTTGTGCGGCAAGAGTCGGGACTTGGTGTGGCTGGCGGATCGAGGGCATTCGGTGGTCGGCGTGGAACTCAGTGCGATCGGCACCGCGGCATTTTTCAGCGAGAACGGTTTGGTGCCGCTGATCCTCGAAGATCCGCCGTTCCGCCGCTACCGGTCGGGACCGATCGAGATCCTGTGCGGCGATTTCTTCGACCTGACGCCGCGCCATTTGCCGGCTGTCGGCGCCGTCTACGACCGTGGCGCACTGGTCGCGCTGCCGCCGGACCTCCGGGAGCGCTATGTGGCTCAAGTCCTGGCGCTGCTCCCGGCGGGATGGAAGGGCTTGGCGATCACTTTCGATTATCGGCAACAGGACATGGCCGGACCGCCGTTCGCAGTCGATGCCGGGGAGATCGCGCGGTATTATGGCGCCACCCACCGCATCGAACGCCTGGCCGTGCTGGATGCGCTGGCGGAGAACCCGCGCCTGCGCGAACGCGGACTGGCGCAGATGGACGAACTCGTGTTCGCGCTCCATCCGCGGGGCCATTGATCAGGCCCGCCAATGCCTTCCCGGTATTTGCGGTCGCCGCACCGGGACGGGCGGCGGCGCAAACGGCCCTGCGAACGGAGACATGGCTGGCGGAGCGACGATGCCGGAATTGCGAAATTGGTTCGAAGAACGGCAATCCGCCTGGCTGTACCGCGTGATGGCGGCCAGCGAACCGGAGCCGGTCAAGCGCAGGCTGTTTCTGAAGCTGTCACTGCTGGCCGAGCGTCAGGCCAGGACATGGGAGCAGGCGCTGCGGACGCAACGGCGGAGGCCGCCGCGCTTCCGCCCGACGCTCCGGGCGAAGCTGGTGGCGGTGCTGGTGCGCTGGGTGGGGCCGAGAGCGCTGAGTCCGGTGCTGACCAGCATGAAAATTCGCGGCCTGTCTGCGTACCGCAGCACCGCGCATTGGTCCGACCATCCGATGCCGACCTCGGTCGCCGATGTGGGTCGGCGCCACAAGCATCTCGCCGGCGGCAATCTCAGGGCGGCCGTTTTCGGCGTGAACGACGGACTGGTTTCGAACACCAGCCTGGTGATGGGGATGGCCGGCGCCGCCAGCGACTCCATGCTCGTGGTTCTGGCCGGACTCGCCGGTTTGTTCGCCGGTGCGCTTTCGATGGCGGCCGGCGAATATGTCTCGATGCGCTCGCAACGTGAGTTGTTTGAATCCCAGATCGATCTGGAACGGGCCGAACTCGCGGTCTATCCGGACGAAGAAGCGGAGGAATTGGCGCTGATCTATGCGGCTCGCGGCATTCGGCTGGCCGAAGCGCGACGATTCACCCGGAAGATGGTACAGATTCCGGATCAGGCCCTGGACCTGCTGTCACGCGAGGAACTGGGTCTGAATCCAGATGACTTGGGCTCTCCCTGGAGCGCTGCGCTGTTCTCGTTCCTGGCCTTCTCGTTCGGCGCGTTGATTCCGTTGCTGCCGTTCCTGGCCGGAATGGATCTGCCGGTCGGCATTCGCGCCGCGGCGGTGCTGGCCGGCCTGTCGCTGTTTCTGATCGGGACGGTATTGAGCCTGTTCACCGGCAAGAGCGCGATCTGGGGAGGACTCCGGATGCTGACGATCGGCGCCGGAGCCGGGGCGGCCACCTACCTGCTCGGGCATTTCGCCGGCCTGAGCCTGGGTTGATGGCATTCG
The DNA here is from genome assembly GCA_964644665.1 of uncultured Methylococcaceae bacterium. Classification (GTDB taxonomy): domain Bacteria; phylum Pseudomonadota; class Gammaproteobacteria; order Methylococcales; family Methylococcaceae; genus Methylotetracoccus. The sequence continues at coordinate 4,556 of CAZXXC010000155.1, read as the reverse complement.
ACTCGCGCGGGCGCGGCGGCGACCCCGGCGCCGTTGCTACGGACTCAATTCTGGCAGCGCACCAGCAGCGAATTGATGGCCTGGTGAAAACGCAACTCCCCGAGGTGGTGCTCCTTCTTGCCGGGTCCGAAGCTGACCTCCTGATCGCCGTAAGCCTCGGGTTTCTCGCCCCAGGCCCGGATGGCTTCCCCGTGATAGGTCGGCCCCTGTTCCTCGACACGGTAGTTCTCGTTCCGGAACACGGTCACTTGCGCCGCCTCGCCGACCACCAGACTTTCGATCCGATTACTCCAGTTCTGGCCGTCGAGCTGACGGAGATTCGGCAGATCGGCCGGGCCGTCGATCCGGACGTGCGCCCCCTTGAAGTCGGTCTTGTCATAGATGTCGAGCCAGCAGGCGCCGGCCGCCGCCACCTGTCCGGAAAGGAAGCACAGCAACGAAGCCGACAGCCCGGCCACCACGATCGCATGGGTCTTCATGATCACGACCTCCTCTTGCCTGGCCTGAACCTGCTCGGGATCAGGCATGGAATGCCACGAACAGCGGAGCCGGCAAGCGGCGATGGCCGCATCGGCCGACTCCGGGGGTCCAATGCTACGCGCCGCCGGCAAAAAAATCACTCGCCGCCAACCGGCGACGGCGGCCGAACTTCGGCCGTCAACGGCACCGGGCGCAATTCGGTCCGGGCGATCGCGTCCAACAACCGCGGAAGCACCTCCATCACGACGGCCTTGCCCTGCTGATCCCGAGCGCAGGAACCGTCGTGCAGCAGCAGGATGTCACCGCCCCGTAGTTTACGCAGCAGCAAACCTGCGACCCGGTCGGGATCTCCCACGACCGCGTCGTAGCCGCGGCGGGTCCAGCTCACCAGCCGGAGCTGCAGGCGGTCGAGGACCGGTATTACCCAGGGATTGCGAATCCCGAACGGCGCGCGGAAGAACACCGGGGCGCGTCCGGTCAGTTCGCCGAGCGTCTGCTGGGCCCGCCGGAGTTCCTCGTACATCCGCCGCGGTCCCTGCATCGCGAACAGGTTGCCGTGCCGGTCGCTATGGTTCTCGACGAAGTGGCCGCGAGCGGAGATCTCCCGCACCAGTTCCGGATGGCGCCGCGCCCGTTCCGCGATGCAGAAGAAACTCGCCCGGATCTGACGACGGTCCAGCAAGTCCAGCACCGCCGGCGTGACTTCCGGATCCGGACCGTCGTCGAACGTCAAGGCGATTTCTCCCCGCTGCGCACTCGACGGCGGCAAGCGCACCAGATTCGGTCCCAGCCAGGTATCCTGCGGCCGAAGACTCGCCGCAAAGGCCAGCAGATGATTGAACAACAGCGCGTCGAACAGCCACGGAGAACCGACTGCACCGGTCAGCACCAACGGCCAGCCGGCCAATTGAAACAGCACCGATCCGCGCAGAAACGGCGACGGAAACCAGCGCCGGAACTCTTCCGCCGACGAGTTCGGCGCCGGTGGCGGCCGACCGGGGCGTAGGTTCGAGATTCTCACGACGTGTCGTTGTTCAAGCCGGTGCTGATGCCTGCCGACGGGCCGGGTGGCTGCGGTTCCCTCCAGGCAGCGGTGGTTCGCCACGTCCGCAGCGGGCCGCTTATACTTGTCGTTCTGATCGTAACACGACATGGGAATACCGGAATGGGCGTTGCACCTCGAACACGGCTCGGACCGGGCAGCGGTAGCAGTGCCCGGTCGCTGCATTACCGTCCGCTCTGGCAGGGCCTTGGATGGATCATGGTCATGATCGTGATCTGGTTGAGTCTGACCCCCAGTCCGCCGCAGCCGCCGACCGTGTTGGCCTGGGACAAGGCGAACCATTTCATCGCCTACGGCGGCCTGATGTACTGGTTTGCGCAAGCGTTCGTCCGCCACTGGCGATGGCCGTTGTTCCTGATCGGCTTGGGCTTCGCGCTCGAAGTCCTGCAGGGCCTGGGCGGCGTACGGTCACCCGATCCGTTCGACATGTTCGCGAACGTGCTCGGCGTATTCCTCGGGCAACTGATCGCCTGCACCTTTCTGGGGCAGGCGTTGGCGAGCATCGACCGGCTGCTGGTCCGATCGGCCGATGGTTGAGACGGCCCGAACGACACGGCGCGGGAGCCGACCTCGGGCCGCAGCCGCGTGCGGATTGCTCGGTTTGCGGTGCAACCGGCAGGTGAGCCAATGTGCCGCAAACAGAATCAGAAAGCAGTCGATCGGCAGCCGGTAGCGGGTGGCCGGCAGAAAGAGACTGTAGACGACCGCCAGCGACGCCAGGTAGGCGTAAACCGGAAACAACTCGGGCCAGCGGCGCCGGGTCTGGACGATCCCGAACAGGCCGAGAACCAGGATCGGCCCGTAGGTCAGCACAGATACCGCGAGTTGCAACGACGCGCCCCGCGACGCTTGGGCCGAGACGGCGTCGGGACGGGGACTGAACAATGCCAGCAGCTTGCGGCCGAACAACTGTACGAAACGGACCGGATGCTGCCGAATATAGGCCCCACCTTCCCGCCACCCGGCCCGATCGACATACAGGATCGCCTCGTTCTCCGACAAACCCAGTCGCGCCGCCTCCGCCTGCACCCGGGCGAGGTCGGCACAGTAGGGCCCGCCTTCGGTTCCCGCCTCGCACGGCAGGGTCGCCGCCCGCTTGCCGTGTTCGAAGTAGGTCTGGGTATTGCCTTTCCAGAAATTCTCTCCGCCGGCCGCGTTGACCAGGATCAGGTGCCCGTAGGCCATGTAGTTGCGGATCGCCCAGGGACTCAGCGCGGTCACGATGCCGAGCGAGAACGCCGCGATGGCGGCCATCCGGGCGGCCTTCCCCGAAGCGAGGACGGCCAGCCAGACGAGGACCAAGGGCAGATACACCAACACCGTCGGGACGGACAGGGCCGACAGCCCGAACAGCAGCCCGGCTCCGAGCAAATCCCGGTTCCTCCGCCGCCGACGGAAGCGGAACAGACACCAGAACGCCCCGCTGGAGGCGAGCAGAAAGAACGTCTGCGGCACCTCGAACAACGCAGAGGCATAGGCGTGCAGCGGGTATAGTGCGAGCGTCCAGCCGGCCAGAAATCCCGTGCCGGAATCGAACACCTCGCGTCCCAGGCGGTCGACCACGACGCAGGTGGCCGCCCCGATGACGGCGAACCCCATTCGCAGCATCGTGTAGCTGCCGTCGAACAGCGCCAGAAACAGCGCGATCAGCAGCGGCTGGGTCGGAACCGCGATCCGGTTCATCGCCAGTGTACCGAATCCCTGTCCTGCCAGCAGACTCTCGGCGATCCTCATGTAGCGCTCGCCGTCGATCCACAGGATGCCATCCGGCAACCAAAGCGCAAAGCCGCCGCGCACCAGCAGCGCGGCGAAGAAAAGCAGCAGGCTGCCGTTTCCGGCGCGGGATGACCAGGTCCGCAGCAAGGCATCGAGCGATGCGCGCCGATTCATGGCCGCGCGGGTCGACGCTGCAAGACCGGCCCCGCCGACACGGCCGGTCACGGTTTGGACCACGCCATCACCGGCACCGTCGAGATGCTGTTGGCCGGCGCGCCCTGAATGATCTTGCGGCTGATCGCGACATACACCAGCGTGTTCCGCTTCGCATCCCACATCCGGATGATCTTGGTTTCCTTGAAAAACAGAGAGGTATCCTCGGCGAACACGGTTTCGTCCGCCGGGAGCTTCGCCGGCAGCGTGATCGGCCCGGTCTGCCGGCACGCCAGCGAGAACTGCGCGGGATCTTCGGCCAAACCCAGCCCGCCCGAAACGCCTCCGGCCTTGGCCTGGCTGATATGGCAGGTCACGCCGGGAATCTTCGGGTCGTCGAACGCCTCGACACACACCTTGTGGTTGGCGCCGATCAGTTTCCAGGTGGTCGTCACGCATCCGATCTGATCGGCCCAGGCGCTCCTGGCCAGCAGCAGCGACAACCCGAGCGCCGCCGCAGCACGCATGCCGCCGGGGCGCCGCCGCACAGCCGGTTCATGCTGCCGATCGGCCCGGGCCACGGACGTTGGTCGAATGTTCACGGAACCTCCTCCTCACTCGGTCGGACCGATGGTAGCGGTTCAATCCGCCAGATCGGCGAACAGCGCGGTGCTCAGATAGCGCTCACCGAACGAGGGAACGATGGTCACGATCAGCTTGCCGCGGTGTTCCGGTCTGCGGGCGAGTTCGACGGCAGCCCACAGCGCCGCGCCCGACGAGATACCGACCAGCAAACCCTCTTCGCGTGCCGCCCGGCGCGCCATCTCGAAGGCGTCCTCGTTCTTGACCCGGATGATCTCGTCGTAAACGCCGGTGTTGAGGATCTCTGGAATGAACCCGGCACCGATGCCCTGGATCGGGTGCGGTCCTTTTTCGCCGCCCGACAGCACCGCGGACGCATCCGGCTCCACCGCCACGCAGCGCAGCGAGGGTTTGCGCGCCTTCAGTACCTCGCCGACACCGGTGATCGTGCCACCGGTGCCGACGCCGGCCACCAACAGATCGACCCGACCTTCGGTATCGGCCCAGATCTCCTCCGCGGTGGTCCGCCGGTGGACCTCCGGATTCGCAGGATTTCTGAATT
>CAZXXC010000154.1:0-6474 GCA_964644665.1 uncultured Methylococcaceae bacterium | reverse complement strand
GTCCAGGAACACCGCCACGAACACCTCGTGGCCAAGCCCGGCCAGACGCAGGCGCAACCAGTCACGCACCGCCGCCGGCGAATTGAGCGCGTCACCGGCGCGCATGGCCTCGGCCAGCGCGCGCCGGGCCATTTCCAGCACCGCCTGCGACTGCGCGTACTTGGCCGGCCCCATGCCGGGAAAGGCCGCGAATTCCGCCTGGCTGGCGGCGAACAGACGGTTCAGGCCACCGAAATGCGCGAGCAGGTCGCGCGCCAGATCGACCGCGCTCTTGCCGGGCACGCCGACGCGCAGGAAGATCGCCAGCAGTTCGGCATCGGACAGCGCGGCGGCGCCGCGCGCGAGCAGCTTTTCCCGGGGCCGTTCGCCCTCGGGCCAGTCGGTGATGGCCATGTGTTCTCCCGGTCTTGTGGTGTCGTGCCGCGCGTCTTCGTCGCGGTACGACAGGCTACAGGCGACCGGCCACAGGCTACAAGTCCAGCAGACTGATCCAATGCACCACCGGCACGCCGCTGGCGGCGGCGAGATGGCTCTGGCAGCCGATGTTGGCGGTGGCGATGAGCTCCGGGCCACGCGCGGTGAGATCCGCGAGCTTGCGTTCGCGCAGGCGCCCGGCCAGTTCCGGCTGCGACAGGGAATAGGTGCCGGCCGAGCCGCAGCACAGGTGCGCCTCGTCCACCGCCAGCAGTTCGTGTCCCAATCCGGCCAGGATGCCCTCGATCACGCCGCGCACGCGTTGCCCGTGTTGCAGGCTGCATGGTGGGTGGAAGGCGATCCGGCGCGGCGGGCCGGCGCGCAGGCCGGAAAGATCCTCGCGCGCGAGGATCTCGCCGAGGTCGCGGGTCAGCGCCGACACGCGCGCGGCTTTTTCCGCGTAGGCGAGGTCGTCGCGCAGGTGGTGGCCGTAGTCCTTGACCAGACTGCCGCAGCCGCTGGCGGTCATGACGATGGCCTCCACGCCGGCCTCGACATGCGGCCACCAGGCGTCGATGTTGCGGCGCATGGCCGCGCGCGCCGCCTCCGGCGCGGCGAGGTGCTGGTCGATGGCGCCGCAGCAGCCGGCGCCGGGCGCGGCGAACAACTCGATGCCCAGCCGCGCCAGCACGCGCGTCGCGGCGGCATTGGTTTCCGGCGCCAGCGCCGGCTGCACGCAACCTTCCAGCACCAGCATGCGGCGGCCATCTCCATCGGCACGGGTGGCGGCCGCTCGGGAAAGCGGCGAGACGGGGGGCGGGATGTGCTCGCGCAACACCGCCGGCAGCGCGCCGCGCACGCCCTGTCCCAGTTTCAACAACGGCGTGAACACGGCCGGCGTGGTCAGCGTCCGCCGCAGCCCGGCGCGCAACAGGCGTTCGGGTAGTGGTCGCGGGCTGAGTTTCTCCACCACTTCGCGGCCGATGTCGATCAGTCGGCCGTATTGCACGCCGGACGGGCAGGTGGTCTCGCAATTGCGGCAGGTCAGGCAGCGGTCGAGATGCCGCCGGGTGACGTCGCCGGCCGGCTGGCCCTCCAGCATCTGCTTGATCAGATAGATGCGCCCGCGCGGGCCGTCCAGCTCGTCGCCCAGCAGTTGATAGGTGGGGCAGGTCGCGTTGCAGAAGCCGCAATGCACGCAGCTCCTAAGGATGGCCTCGGCCTCCTCGCCTTGCGGCGAGTCGCGCAGGAAATCGGCGAGCCGGGTCTGCATCAGAGCCCCTCGTACAGACGGCCGGGGTTGAACAGGCCATGCGGGTCGAGCGCCTGTTTCACGCGTCGGTGCAGGGCCAGCAGCGCCGGCGCCAGCGGCGGGAAGACCTCGCCGGCGCCGTCATGGTTGCGGAACAGCGTGGCGTGGCCGCCCAGCGCGGCGACCCGTCGGCGCAACGTATCCGCCGGCAGATCGCTCGCCAGCCAGCGCTGCGCGCCGCCCCACTCGCTGAGTTGTTCACCAGGCAGGTTCATGGTCGGCGCCGCCGGCGGCAGGTTGACGCGCCAGAGCGGGCGGGGATCCTGGAAGAACGCCAGGGTCTGCTCGCGCGTCGCGCGCCAGATCGCGTCGTCGCCTTGCTCGCCACCCAGCGCCTGGCGCGCCGCGCGCACGCCCTGCGTGCTGCCGGAAAGGCGGACATGCAGGCGGCCGGCGTGAACCAGGGTGGCGGACAGCGGCAATGGCCGGCGCCCCCATTCGACCAGGCGCGCGGCGGCGGCTTCGGCGTCGAGCTCGAAGTCCAGGGTGATTTCCTCGGCCGGGCGCGGCAACACCTTCAGCGAAACCTCCAGCAGCACGCCCAGCGTGCCGAGCGCGCCGACCATCAGACGGGAAAGGTCGTAGCCGGCGACGTTTTTCATGACCTGGCCACCCAGGCGCAGCACTTCGCCGCGCCCGTTGAGCAGCTTCACGCCCAGCACGGCGTCGCGCACGGAGCCACCCCAGGGACGACGCGGCCCGGACAGGCCGGCGGCGACCATGCCGCCGAGCGTGGACCGCGCGGAGAAATGCGGCGGCTCGAACGGCAACATCTGGCCGTTGTCCGCGAGCAGCGCCTCGATCTCGGCGAGTGGCGTGCCGGCGCGCGCGGTGATCACCAGTTCGGAAGGTTCATAGGCGATGACGCCGCGATGCGCGCTCAGGTCGAGCGCCTCGCCATCGCAACGGCGGCCATAAAAGGCCTTGCCGCCGCCACCCTGGATGCGCAGGCGCGTGCCGTCGGCGATGGCCTGGCGGACGCGCTCGATCAATACATCTTCCATGGCGTTCAGAACCTCGGCAGTTCGGGAAACGGCAGTTCGCCGCCATGCACGCGCATGCGCCCCAGTTCCGCGCAACGGTGCAGGGTCGGCACCGCCTTGCCCGGATTGAGCAGGCCGTCGGGGTCGAAGGCGGCCTTGATGGCGTGGAACTGGGCGAGTTCCTCGGGGGTGAACTGGCTGCAACTGGCGTCGAGCTTTTCCACGCCGATGCCGTGCTCGCCGGTGACGGTGCCGCCGACTTCCACGCACAGTCTGAGGATGTCGGTGCCGAAGGCTTCCGCCCGTTCCAGTTCGCCCGGCCGGTTGGCGTCGAACAGGATCAGCGGGTGCAGGTTGCCGTCGCCGGCATGGAACACGTTGGCGACGCGCAGGCGGTATTGTTCCGACAGCTCGGCGATGCGTTTCAGCACGCGGGCCAGTTGGCTGCGCGGGATGGTGCCGTCCATGCAGTAGTAGTCCGGACTGATGCGGCCGACGGCGGGAAAGGCGCCCTTGCGCCCGGCCCAGAACTTCATGCGCCGCGCCTCGTCCTCGGCGGTGCGCACCGCGCTGGCGCCGGCTTCGACCAGCACTTCGCGCACCGCCATGATCTGCTCGGAGACCTCGGCGTTGGCGCCGTCCAGTTCGCACAGCAGGATGGCGGCGGCGTCCACCGGATAGCCGGCATGCACGAAATCCTCGGCGGCGCGGATCGACAGGTTGTCCATCATCTCCAGCCCGGCGGGCAGGATGCCGGCGCCGATCACCGCCGCCACCGCCGCTCCGGCCGCCTCGACGCTGTCGAACGCGGCCAGCACCACCTGCGCGCGTTCCGGCCTGACCAGCAGGCGCACGGCGACCTCGACGACGATGCCGAGCAGGCCTTCCGAGCCGGTCATCAACGCCAGCAGGTCGTAGCCGGGCGCGTCGAGCGCGCCGGGCCGGTCGCAATCGCCGAGTTCGAGCAGCTCGCCGTCCAGGGTCAGCACCTTCAGCGCCAGCAGGTTGTGCACGGTGAGGCCGTACTTCAGGCAATGCACGCCACCGGAGTTCTCGGCGACGTTGCCGCCGATCGAGCAGGCGATCTGCGAGGAGGGATCGGGCGCGTAATACAGGCCGTAGGGCGCCGCCGCCTCGGAGATGGCCAGGTTGCGCACACCCGGCTGCACGCGCGCGACGCGGTTGTCGGGGTCGATGGCGAGGATGCGGTTGAAGCGCGCCAGCGACAGGATCACGCCATCCGCCAGCGGCAGCGCGCCGCCGGACAGGCCGGTGCCGGCGCCGCGCGCCACCACCGGCACGCGATGCGCGCGACAGGCGCGCAACACCGCCTGGGCCTGTTCCAGGGTTTCCGGCAGGCACACCGCGAGCGGCACCTGGCGATAGGCGGACAGGCCGTCGCACTCGTAGGGGCGCAGCGCTTCCGCTTCGATCAGCAGCGCGCTGGCCGGCAGCGCGGCGCGCAGATCGGCGAGGAAGGCGGGGGTCATGCCCGGGATTATGCCGAAAGCCGCCGGCAGACCGTGGTCAAGGCGTCGTCGTCACCGACGTTGCCGGGGAAGATCACCACCGGCAGACCGGGAAAGCGCGGGTGGTCGTCCGGGCAGCGCACCACCGAGCAGCCCGGCAGGATCTGCCCGAGCACGCGCGCGGCGCGCAGCGCCAGGCCGTCGGAAAGCACGTCGTTGGAGGTGATGCCGCCCTTGCTGATGAGAAACCCCAGGCTTTCCGGCAGGCCGCGCACCACGTCCATCAGGAATGCCGAAACCGCCTCGCCGAAGGCCAGACGGGTAGCCGCATCGTCGAACCGGCGCTCACCCCGGCTGGTGTAGATCACGACGATCCGACCCAGTTCGTGAGCGGTGGCCGCGCGTGCCAGGATCGTCGCCAGCAGTCCGGCGCGATCGCTGGAGATCCGGTCGACTTCCACCTCCAGCGCCTCCACGCCATCCCGCGCCAGCAGCTTCGCCAGTTGCGTGGTGGTCTTTCTTACGTGCGAGCCGACAATCACCGCGCCGGGCCGGCCGTCGCGCGTGAAGGCGCGCATCCCCGCCGCGGCCACCGGCTGCGGTGGCAGCCTGGCCAGCGCGGTGAGCAGGCTGGCGGCGGAGCGGAACAGGAAGCGCCTGCCACGCGCGGCGGCGGCGCGCACCTGATCGGCGAAACGGTTCATGTCGTCGTGGGTTTCCGCGTCCACCGCCACGCACCGATTGCCGGCCAGCGCGTCCAGACGCGCGGACAGGTCGCCGCGCACGTCGGCCAGCGAAAAGCGCTCGACCTCGGCGGCGCGGATGCGGCCGGCGGTCTTCTCCTCGACGTAATCCGGCAGGAAGCTGTGGCGATAGCCGAACACCGAATCGCGCGCGAATTCGGTTTCCGCCACCGGCATCGGCGTGCCGTCGACCATCAGGTAATGGATGCCGTCGCGCGTGAAGCGGCCGCCCTCGAAGAACGCCGGGGTCAGGAAATGCGCGTCGAACGGGCCGAGTTCCTCGGCCATGACGTCGGTTTCCACCGGGTAGTGGCCGCGCAACGTGGAATCCGAACGGCTGATAAAGATCGGGTTGAAGGCGCGGCCTTCCGCAGCCAGGTCGGCCAGGGCTTGTTTGAGGTTGTGGCAAACCTCGCGGGTCACGGTGACCGCGCGCGCCGCATCCATTCCGCGCGTGTTGGTCAGCACGAAGAACAATGGCGCGGCGTCGAGCAGCGCGGCGCGCAGGGTGGCGGGGTCCCAGCGGGTCAGCAGCAGGCAGGAATGCACCGTCTGCGAGCCGGTGGGGTCGTCGTCGAGGACGATGATCTTGGTGTCGGTCATGTCGGTGTGCGGACGTGAATTCGGGAAGGGGGCATGCAACCGCCCGCTCCCCCGGCCCCTCCCCCGCTCGCGGGGAAGGGGAGCAGAGCTGTCAAGCCAGCAACGCCAGCACCCGCGCCGCCATCGCTTCGCCGGTGAGGCCGTTGAAGGCCATGATCTCGCCCGGGCTGGCGGTGGTTTCGCCACGTTTCCAGGCCATCACGTCGCGGCGCGCGGCGCGGGTGCGCAGCATGATCGGTTCCAGCGGGCCGGCGGGGCCGCCGGAGACGCCGATCAGCGCGTCCGCGTCGAACAGCGCGTTGAAATGGTCGTCGTCCATGAACGCGTTGTCCGGTTCCGATACGGTATCCCAGGCGACATCCGTCGGGCGGTACAGGCGGCGCGGGTTGGCGGCGCTGACGATGCGCACCCGGCAGCCGGCGGCTTCCAGTCGATCCTTGGCCTCGAACACCGGCAGCAGCACCATGTCGCCGGTGACCGCGAACACCACGCTCTTGCCGCCGGCGGCGGACTCGTACAGCGTCACCGCGCCGCGCTCGATGCCCTCGCGCGCCTGGTCCAGCGTGGTGTACACCGGCAGCGGCGACTTCGAGGCGATGATCGCGATGCCCTTGTTGTGCGTGTCCAGCGCCCACTCGTAGGCGACCTGGATCTGGTTGGCGTCGCACGGGAACAGCGGATAGACGTTGCCGTTGCGCATCTGCGCGGCGAAGTAGTTCTCGATCTCCGGCCGTTGGTGGGTCCAGCCGTTGCGGCCCTGTTCCAGCGCGCCGGCGGTGAACATGCAGACGAAGGACGGCGTCTTGCGGCGCAGTTCGGCCATGGCCTGGGTCACGGTCTGCACGATCGGCCAGCCGTTGATCGCGAAACTCTCGTACGACAGCCACAGCGAACGGCCGCCGAATAGCGCCAGGCCGGCGGCGAGACCGGCGCAGGCATCCTCGTTGAGC
>CAZXXC010000153.1:0-6518 GCA_964644665.1 uncultured Methylococcaceae bacterium | reverse complement strand
TCGTGGACTGCATGGTCGCGCTGCCGGGCCAGCTCTTCTACTCGACGCAGATTCCCGCGTGCCTGTGGTTCATCCGCCGCGACAAGCGTCGCTTTTCTCCCGCCTCAGCGGGAGGGAAACCGCGAATGGCGCGACTGCCTTCATGTTCCGGTGTGGCGCGAGCGCCATGAGCGGTTAGGACGCCAGATCGAGAACTCGAGTGCCGGTGGTGATCCAATCGCAGCCCGATTCGATCGCCAATACTGAATGGTGGGCATCCGGTACTTGATTGCCTTTGGCTTCGAGTGAGCGGAGCAGCTTCTCGAAAACGCCCCAGGTGTCGGGGACCAGGCCGGACCGGAACGGCCTGCGGTTGGCCTCGAATCTGATGGACGACATCCAGCGCCACGGTCAAGGGCGTCGGACGTTCAAACACTTTCGGATGGGTCATCCACGCGAACAAAACTACTGAGCACCAGCTCGGAGACCTCAAAAGCGCTCCCGCCATTGATCGTTTCATCCACCCAGTCGCGATAGGCCGGGTGGTCTGCCGTATCCTCGCGGCGGGCGTACACCAGGACATTGACGTCCATGAGGATCAGTGTTCCACGATCTCCAACAGAGATTGGCTGTGGTCCAAGTCGATGCCGGGACGGGTCCCCGTTCCCTGTGTGGTGATCAATCGCACGCGTCCCCGTTTTTCCAGGATTTCGCGGCGAACCAGGGATTCCCGCACGGTGTTCTCGATCAGCCGCCCCAGGGTCACGCCGGAGGCGGCCGCCTGCGCCTTCACCTGCTTGAGATGCTGATCGTCGAGGCTGATGGTGGTGCGCATGGTCTCGCGTCATTCTGATTGGCCGGGTGACGCTGCAAACGCAGGATAGCATTGCGGTGCATCAGGATGTCGATCTCCAGAGGGGTGACCCCTTTATCCTCTTTATGCGCCTCTATAGTCTTGGGCCGGAAGACTACCCGACATTCTTGTCGGTAATGGACGAGCGATCCGCCCCGGATCACCCGATCTTTCTGGATGAAGTCCAGGAGGCCGCCAAATGGCAACGGCTGGTACGTGCTCTGCTGGACCGGGGTCTACGGTGTGCGTCTCCGGCTCGAACGCCTCGCTGCTGGGCCAGGACCAACCCCGAATACCGCACTGCTGACCCATGTTAATAGTGCGCCCATGACGGGCCGCTGGATTCCGCCGCGCGAAGATCCTGCCGGGCGCGCAGCTACCGGCCGCCTCGTCCGCCACCCCGGGTGGCTCCGACACCACCCCCCATGCCGGCGCCACTGTGTCCCATGCCGTGCCCCTGCTGCGGCGACAGGTCCGGCGTCATCATCCGCTGCCGCGCCTGTTCCTGCATCTGTTGTTGCTGCCGCAGCATTTCCTGCTGCTGCATGCGGATCCGCTCACGCTCTTGCTGCTGAATCCGTTCCTGTTCACGAACGGGTTCGGGCTCGGCGCAGGCGGCCCACGAGACGGCGACCAGAAACAGACCTGCGATGACAGAGATGCTTCGGTGCTTCATCGTCATGACGACAACCTCATCGTTGATGGCGGGCGAGAGACAGCGTTTCCCAACCTGCCATCCCGCTCGCTGAACACGATCGTGTGCGGTGTGTTACCGCGGCAACTTGGTGATATAAACGCCCGCCATACCGTCCTCCTCACTGCCTCCCGCGACGCCCATCTTGGCGCTGACGGCAATCCAGTTGCCGCGCAGGCCCTCGCGCTCGATGCCGAGTTCGGTGACGATCGAACCCGCCGGGGCCTCCGGGTCGAGCGCCTGGCCGTCCGTCCGCGTGTCGAGCACGGTGACGATGTCCTGCCCCGGCTGCCGGTTGAGGTAGATCCCAATCGGCTGCCCATGGGACGGCGTCGGCGGGGCCGAGCCCACGCCTCCGCTGTGACAGGATCCGCAGCCTCCCGGCTGGCCGCCGCTCGCCAGCGCCTTGAAGGCGGCCGCCTGGCCCGCGACCGCGACGAAGGCCGAGGAGCGCCAGCGCGCCGGCTCGCCGTCATCCTCGGAGCCCTCCTCCGAGTGGCCGCCGCCGCTGCATGGGACCATCCCCGAGTAGTTCCAGAACAGGAACTCATCGAACCGCACCCCGGTCTTGGCCACCGTGCGGGTGGTGCCGGCCAGGGTGTCGTGCACGAAGATGCCCTGGTTCAGCGGGACCTGCCGCTCCTGCCAGCACCCGGTCTCGTCACAGGTGCTGTTCGGATCGCCCACGGTCACGCCGGTGCCGGCACAGACCAGAGCCCGATTGCAGTAGGCGATGCGGTCGCGGTTACCCTCCGTCGGGCAGTACAGCCGCACGGTGCGGGTCTGCGGCCCCCAGGCGCCCCAGAAGGCGACGGAGCGACCGTTGAAGGCGGCGCCCTCGCCCAGGTTGTTGAAGGTGGACCTGACCGACTCGCCCGGGACGCGCTGGCCGATGGCGACCAGGGTCTTGAGCGCCGGGGTCTGCGCCAGCGGGGCCAGGTAGATGCCGCCCAGGGTCGGGGCATCCTCGTTGTCGAAGCCGGCGAACACGACCCGATTGCTGTCTGCGCTCGGCGGCGAGGTGGAGCCGAAGATCACCGGCGGGTTGGTGCCGGGAATGCGGGTGTCCACGTTGTTGGCGATCAGGACCACGTCCGACATCCCGCCGGCCGGGGTCAGCTCGGTGCCGTCCTCGAGGAAGATGGGCTCATTTGCCAACGTGCGGTAGAACACGCCGGTCTTGCCAGCACCACCCACCGCGTAGTTGCCCTTGAACACGAGGGTGCTGTCGCCGGTGACCGCGGGGGCACCGGGGAACACGTCGAACATTGTCGGGGGTTGCAGACCTGGGACCGCGAAGAACTCGAACCCCGGCACGGCGCCCAGCTTGCTGGCGCCCGTGATCAGGCCACCGAAGGGGTTGGTGTAGATGCCGGTGGTGCCGGCCCGGGTCTCGGTCCCGTCACCGAAGAGGTACTCCCACACCGGCTGATGGTTGCCGCGCGTAGCGATGGTGTCCGAGAGCCGGTCGATGCGCGGGAAGGACGGCGTCTCGACAAAGGTCGTCAGGAGCGGGTTGCTCAGCGGATAGTGGGCGTTGTTCGGCTTCGGGACCTCGGTCTTGCGGTCGAGGATGCGCACGATGGGGCTGCCGGCAGACATGTCGCGGGTGTAGATGCCGTGCACGGGCTGGTTCGCCCCTCCGCCGCTGTCACCTCCGCCCTCACCGCCGCGGCTGCGAGCGCGGATGACCACCAGCCCGCGCTCGTTCACCGAGGGCTGGTTGTAGCTGTTGAAGTTCTTGTCGGTCGGAGGCATGAGATCGTTGTTGTTCACCACCGTGGTCCATGTGAACCAGGGGGGCGAGGGGGGCGCGGCGAGGCTGGCCGGGCTCGCCGCCAGGCCGGCGGCGCACAGCGCCGCAAGGAAGCTGCTCAAGCGATTGGCTTGCATGGATGACATTCCTCCGAGGCCCTTAGGTTGATCGGTAACCGGTACCGGGAAGGAGACGGGCCCTCTGCTCCTCACCGGCCGCTCCCGCTGGTGTGCCGCGGGGCCGGAGCGATCGAGCTGTACTTTTTTGATCGAACGGCCGGGGAGGTCTTCCTACCCTTCCCCGGCCTGACTCTCAGCATGCGGTACTATGGCGCACTGGACCAGAGCAATCCCGGCGTTACTTCGTGGGTTTGCCTTTGCCGCCACCACCGCCACCGCCACCGCCGCCGACCGTGATCAGCAGCTTGCACGTGTTGGTCACCACAGCGTCACCCGGCAAGCCGCAGTCGCCCGCATCGGCTCCGTTGAAGTCGACATTGGGCAAGTTGTAGGTGATCAGGTAGTCACCGGCGGTCGGGACGCGGAGGTTGTAGCCGTACACGACGATGCCCTTCGCGTTGATCTCGGCACCGGTCGGTTGGTCGTACACCCAGGTGCCCCCGACCTGCTCGATGCGGAGCCGGCCTGCATGGTCATACACCCCAGGGATGAAGTTGATCGGGGTCGCGTAATAGGTAGTCCCCGAATCGTCTGTGTAGGCCCGGGTCCCGTACTTGGATTCCCGGTCGAGCAAATCGGGCTGCAGCTTCAACACCTCAAAGCCGGGCACCGTTGCCTCTGTCACATCCTCCGAGAGGACCAGCTCCACCCGGATCGGGCTGCCGACCTTCAGCTTCGCGTCGCCCGTCAGGTTATCGCCCCAGGCTCCCGTGACCGGTAAGGGTGTGGTGCTCGTCGACTTGCAGGGGGCCTGCCATGTGTGCACGCCCTGGACGAACCAGGTAAGAGCCGGGTCGATCGAGAAACCGTCCAGTACGTCCGGAGGCTCCGCAGGCGGCACTAAGGGCGACCAAGCCTCGCTGGCGCAGGTGACGTTCGTGAGGCCACCGCCGGTGAAAACGATCGTCGGCCTCGACACGTTGTTGGAGAGCGTCTCCTCGCCCCCGCCGCCATTGCACGGTGGGTAGCTGCCGTCGTCGCAGACTTTCCTCGCGGCGAAGGCGCTGCCGCTGAGCATCGCGGTGCCAACCAGTACCGCGGAAAGTGCTATTGTTAATTTCGTGGTCTTCATGGCTAAGCTCCTTACTTGGCTAGGCTTATCAGATCGATGAGCGTCCATGCCCGGTGTCATGCTGAGCCGCCGGTTCCGCAACCTGGGTCCAGGCTAAGCATGGCCTACACGCTAGCTCCATCCTTGTTCCAAGTAACTGACGCTCGTCAGTTTTGAGAACGTGGATAAGGCGCGCCTATCCGACCGTTTTTTCCTTCGATGATCAGTCGGGGATTCTGACTCTTGCGGAGAGTGGAACTGAGACATGAAGGGCTGGCACTTGAGAGCACGTCGCGCTCTAAGTAGACTTCGAAAGTGACGTTCGTCATTTTTTTGGTGTGCGGATGTTTTTTTGGGACGGTATGCATTCCCGTGGATGCCTTGGCGGCCGCCTTGAGCGGGCGATGCCGCCGACATCGGCCCGTTCGGTTCACGCACAGGGCCGAGGAGCGCCGTGCCGAGTCGTTAATGAAGGTTCCGCTGCAGGGCTTTGCAGGTACCCCCGAGGACGAAGCGGGGCGCCTTCCGTCGCGCATGAAGAGGTCGCACGCTCGGTTCGGTTCGGTTCGGTTCGCGATAGAGCATCGCCAACCTCATCACAGCGCCACGAGCAAGGAGCAAATTCCGGCGACCAGCACGAAGCGATGAATGGGGTCGATGGTTTTTTGGAGATGAAGCTCATTGGGTACCGAGCATGATCCGAAAACAGATCGAAGTCTCTTTCGAATGCGAGCCGCACTGTGACATCCACTGCCTGTTTGCCAGCACGCAGCCCCCCCCAGTACGCCCAGGTCGCGGACCTGTCGGGCACCGTCAGGCACCGAAACTTCGATCCCGGACAGCGCATTTTCAGCAGCGGGGAGACGCCGGCGGCCATCGTCAGCATCCGGTCCGGCCTGGTGAAGCTGGTCGACTGCTCGCCGCACGGCGCCGAACGCGTCGTTCTGCTGGCAGGACGGGGCAACGCGGTGGGACTCGAGGCGCTGCTGGGTCAACCCATGCAGCATGACGCCGTCGCGATCCGCCCGACCGGGATCTGTTGGGTACCAATCCTTCTTCTCCAGCAACTGGCGTTGCGCGACCCGCAGCTCCACCAGCGACTGATGTCCTTCTGGCGCGACAATCTTGATTTTGCCGCCCAGGGTCTGTCCCGGTTTTCCGTCGGACCGACACCGGCGCGCATTGCGCGCCTGATCGTCTTTCGCGCGGCCATCGAGAAATCCAGGAATCCCGACGAGATCACCATGCTCAGCCGCCAGGATATGGCGGCGATTCTCGGGGTGGCGCCGGAGAACATTTCACGCGCGGTTGGACAGTTCAGGCGAGCCAAGCTGCTGAGGAAACTCAAGCGGGATGTGTATCTCTGCGATCTGGAAACCATGCAGGCGATAGCAGACGCTTGAACGCGTGACCTCTCTCCCCTCTGTCCGCGCCGGCCCCGTGGCGGGCAGGCCCGACCAAGAGAGGCTGACCCCGGGCGAGGCACACCGGGACCAGAGGCTTGGCCCCACGCAGGTTCATCGTCGTCGTCGGCCGGCCGGGTACCGCCGCGGCGACCCGAGCGTTGCGCGCCCGCGCGCCGCCCGGATCGGCTTTCTCAGGGCGGATTCACTGCGGTGCCGCGCTGACGGCAACATTGCGCCAGGCGTTTGAGATCTTCCCGCCTGAGTTTTCCGTTCTCGAGTCGAGGCAGCGCATCGACGATCACGAGCGGGCGCGGCAGAAACGCCGCATCGATCCGTCCCCGCAATTCCGTCAACAGCCGGGGCACGGTCAGACCAGGGGCGACCACGAAAGCGGTCAGACGCTCCACTCCCGCCGCTGTTTCTGCGCGTTCCAGCACGAAAAATACGCCGTCCCGTACGCCCTCGATGTCGCATAGAGCGGCGTTCAGGGCCTCGAGCGAGGTGCGCTTGCCGGCGAGAATCGGGGTCACCCTTTAGCCGGCCCTGGTCACCCTTTAGCCGGCCCTGGTCAATAGGACGAGTATGCTACTCGCGCCCGTT
>CAZXXC010000152.1:0-6713 GCA_964644665.1 uncultured Methylococcaceae bacterium | reverse complement strand
CTCGGCCGACCGCAGGGCGCTCGTCAGCCCACGGCGCAGCCGCCGGACGGTGTCCTGGCCTGTCTCCAGCAGGGCGTGAACGGCCTTGTCGTCGGCCGACGCCAGGGTCTCGATCCGGTCGTGGGCCTTCGTGAACGGGCGGTACTGGCGGTTGCCGTCGGCCTGCCGGACGGCCTCGGCGATGGCGGCGACGAGGGCCTCGCCGATCAGCGAGCCGCCGATGCCGCCGGCGCCCGTTCCGGATGCCCGCATCGGCCCTGAGGGCGATTCGGCGGTACCTTGCGATGTGCCGCTGACATCGGATGTCGCGGATCCAGCGACGGCGTCATGGCCGTTGCCCGCGTTGCCGGCGGAACCGTCGCCGTTCGTGCCCGCCCGCTCCTTGGCGCCGCCGGGGCCCGAGCTTGCCTTGCCCGGCGCCTGCGATACGTCGCCCGCCGGTTGGCCCGCGGGATCCACTTCGCCGTCGCCGGTTGCACCGCCTGATCCGGCGCCAGCTTGGCTTGTGCCATCCGAAGGGCCCTGCGCATCCGTGCCGGCCTTGCCGCGCGGGCGGCTCTGCCCCTGGACGGCCTGCTGCTGCCAGCGTTGCAGCATCAACTCGGCGAGATCGCCGGCCTCGCGGGTGCTGCCGATCCGCGGAAAGCAGACCAGCAGGTCGTCATAGCCGGCCACGTCCGCCTCCAGCCCCATCAGGTCGCCGTGGTGCGAGAGCCGCAGGTAGACGGCCGTGCAGAACCGCTCGAACGGCCCGCGCTGCCGGATCAGTTGTGCCACGCGGCCGCGAACCTGCCGGAACATCACGTCGAGGTTTCGCCGAACGCCCGGCCAGCGTTCCATCGCTCGCCGCTCGATCAGGGCATCCTCGATCACGTTCAGCAGGCCCTCGAAGCCGGGATGCTTCTGCGCAAACTCCTCGGCCACCTTGAACTCCGAGAACGCCACGTGCGCCAGCTCGTGGTCCAAATAGCCGACCATCATCCGCTCCAGGTTCTCATCCAGCGGTTCGGGCAGCGACGGCAGGACGATCTGCCGGCCATCGGTCCAGGCGCTGTCGCCCTGGCAGACGACGTTCACGCCGAACTGCTCGGTGAGTGTCCGAGCCAGCCGTTCAAGCTGGCTCTCAAATGGGTTGACTCTCATAAACGCTTGTCCTTTCGTGCGATGCGCATGGGAAACGGTCGCGCCCGCCGGCATCGCGGTGAGCGGGTGTGACGGTGACTACCTCATTCGGGCCAGCGACGCGCCGACAACGGCGGGCCTCGGGGCCATGTGACCAGGGCATCTCGTAGCACTGGACTACGGCGCAGGTTCCACCGGCGGCTTCGGCGCCTACGGCGGATTCGCCAAAGGTGTTAGGAACGAGCTGGCCGGAACGGATCCTCAGCCGGGGGCGTTCATGAGCCTCAGTGAGAGCTGAGCGAGTGGGGCCTGGGGGTGGATGGATCGAGCCTACGGCTCGGTCAGCAGCTCGACGAACTGAGGGCGCTGGGGGCAGCCCGGAGCGACGCGGGATTACTCATCGCATCATTATCAGACGCTCGGAGTCGCTGGACGCCATGGGACTGCAGAACTCCCTGACATTTCACTTGCGTTGTTGTGCTGGACGGGGTTAAACTACTCGGGCATCGGACCGACGGGATCTGGCAGGCCACGGAAAGCGCTCGTATTCGATTTTATGGGGCCGAAGAGGCGATGCATGGGCCCCGGGGAGACGAAGGATCATGAACCGCTGGAAGAACGGTGTGTACGTCTTCGCCTGCGTGACCATGTGCCTGGTTGGTGCGGCACGCGCTTCCGTCACGTCCACTTTCGATAACGACGCCGAGGGCTGGCTCGTCGTGGGAACGCCCCTTGGATACCAGTTGCCGGTTTCTGGAGGCGTATCGCCCGTCTGGACGGCAGGGACGATCTATACCGCTGACGCGTACCCCGAGACGTTCTTCTCGGCGCCAACGAAGTTCTTGGGCGACTCCTCCGCGGCCCTCGGACAGAGTCTGTACTTTGACATTTGGATCACTTACAGCGATGGTGTGGCATACCCCGCAGCGATCCTGGAAGGGTGCGGCAAAGTACTCTACTACACGATTGCGCCTACGCCCGTGAACACCTGGACTACGCGGGCCATCCCGCTTAGCCCTTCCGGGTGGAAGGTCAACAACTGGAAGGGCCCTGATGCATCGCTCGCCGATTTGGCCGATGTCCTCGGCAAGCTACGCGGGCTCTACATCCTCGCCGAGTGGAAGACCGGCTCCGACGCTACCTACCTCGACAATGTCGTCTGGCCCATCGACCCAGTGCACCCGGTATACCGCGCAGATTACGACGCCGACGCCGACGTGGACCTGAGAGACTTTAGCCACTTCCAGGAGTGTTTCAACGGGCCGAACCAGACGCCAACGCAGAGCGGCTGCGCAGATGCCGACTTTGACTGCGACGGAGATGTGGACCTGGTGGACTTCTCGAGGTTCCAGGCCTGTTTCAACGGCCCTAACCAGCCGCCCTCGTGTCCATGAAGGCATCCGCAGCAACTCAGGCCACGCTCGCCATCCCTTCGGCGGAACAACGAGCGTGGCTTCCTCGCTGGGGATGGAGCGCCCCGTCACGGCGAGGTCGTAGCCTGCCCCAGCGGCCCCACGTGATGCTCGAACGTCTCGCGGATGACACGGGAGTCTTCCGCCGGAACCTTGTTTAACACGCAGACCTGTAGCGCCCGCGGGAAGTCGTTGCCGCGTTCAAGGCGGGCACACAGGGCCAGAAGCCGCCGCGTCGTGATGACCGTCGTGAGCTGCTCCTGGGCGTGCGCCTGCCGCAGGTCGCCCGCGGCCTTGACCATGCACTTGAGCAGGTCCTTCTTCGCGGCCGGGTAGCGGCTGTGCAGGAGACGCACTTCATCATCGGCCGGCAGGTAGTCGATATGGACGACCACATCCCATCTGTCGAGCCATGAGAAGTTCAGGACGTGCGTGCCGCTGGCGTAGAGCCCGGAGTCCGAGCCGAAGCCCAGCGTGTTGGCCGTCGCCACCAGCCGGAAGTCCGCGTGCGGCGTGATGTCCTCGCCCGTGTCGGTCAGCAGCAGGTGGCCCCCTGGTTCCAAGATCTGCTGCAGGATGAAGCCGACCTCGGGTTGCATGGCATCGACCTCATCCATCTGGAGGATGTAGCCCTCCAGCATGGCCTGCGGCAGGATGCCCTTGACGAAGACGGTCTCCCTGCTGCCGTTGACCGTCCAGTGGCCGATGAAGTCGGCGACGCTGGTCTCGCCGTTGAGCGAGACGCGGCGGACCGGTCTTCGGACGACCGCGGCGATCTGGCGGACGAGCGCACTCTTACCCGTGCCGCTGGGGCCGTAGAGGAACACCCGCTCGTTGTGCTCGATCGCCTCGGCCACGTCCCTGGCCGGGCCGGTCCAGACGAACGTCGGGTCGGGCTCGGGGATGAGCGGATGGTCCACGCCGTACCGGGCGGTCATCGGACAGCCGGCGACGTCGAGCTGATAGTGCAGGGCGTCGCCGTTCCGGCGGACCTGATGGTCGCGCAGAAACTCGGCGAACGCCGGCGTAGACAACGAATGCTCGGGGAATCGAGCCCGGAAGACGTCCGGCTCGATCCTATGCTCGGCCCGCAGGTGCGGGATGAGCGTAAACGGCGCGCTGTGCGCGCAGAGCGGGCAAACAATCTGGTCTGACATTTCGTTCTCCTTCTTGATATTGGTGTTACAGGGAAACGAGACCCGGATCGGGCCTTTCGTTACACGCGGGGCGCATCCGGCGCCCGCGATTCGGAAGGTTGGAGCGGCGGCAGGCCCAGTCGGCTTCTGGCCTCCTGGCACTGCTCGTCGCCGGCCTCGAAGCCTACGCACGTGTTGGGTCGCGTGGGATAGATGGTGCAGCGACCGTCGTCGGCCAGGAATCGGCACGGAAGGCCCGCAGCCAGAAGGACGCACCGGCACTCATCGTCCAAGTCATCCAGGGCCGGCTTGCGCCCGGCTACATCGGCATCCAGGATCCGCGGCTCGCGAAGGACATCGAGGTAGTACGCCTCGACAAGCAGCAGACCCCGGCAGCAGGCGCCGCAGCAATCACACTCGTATCGGTGCGGCATCATTCATCACCTCCTTGTTGGCTGGGGGGGCCGTCGTGGCCCATTCATTCTGCTTCGACATCACGCACCTCCTCGTCGTCCTCGTTCGGAAACGCCCAACGGCCGTCCGCGACGGCATCATCCTGCAGGGCGTCCAGCAGGTGGATGACCCCCGACAGGGCCTCGAACACAGGCGATCCTTCACGCTGCTGCCCTCGTATTGCCAGCAACGCGAGCTTCTGCTTGTGTAACAGACTCCAATCGACTCGATTCAACGACTCGAACATGGTTCTTCCTTTCCGCGCGCCGCAGGTGGTGCGGGTCGCGCACTTGATAGATCCTTCTTCTGGGAGACCGCTCCAAGACCGCGAATCCGGGAGGTACTCAACGGCCACGAGGCCGCACGTGCCTGTCTCTTCCCTTCCGGTACCGGATGCGGACGCTGCCGTCCGGCGAGAGGATCACCGCCTTCCATTTGCCGCGAATCGCCTCCGTCGCGGCCATCAGGCCGCGGCGAAACTGCTCGTCCGGCCCGACCAGGAGCGACCAGAAGCGGTCCAGGTCTTCCGCAAACTGACTCACCTGCGTATCGTACGTGTCGCCCTCGTCGTTCCATCCTCCCAGGTGGAACCAGATTTCCGACGGGTTCAGGCGTCCCTGCGCGTCGGCGGTGACGTACACCGTGTCCTCGCGGTAGCGATCCTCGTCCGATCGGCCCACCGGCGGGATGCCCACGCAGACCGGCGACGTGAACGTCCGACCGTCACTCGTGTGCGCGGCGATCTCGATGCTCTCCACGCACGCGATCCTGCCCGACCCGAGCCAGGACTCCTGCAGCATCTTGCCGGACTTGAACTCGACCCGGCCGATCGTCGGCAGCTGCGCCCAGGAATAGCCGTCGTACTCGCGGGGGATCTCCACCGGGATGAACGGGTCCGGGAACGTGCCCAGCGCGGCCAGCAGGTGGACGTTGGCCTCATCGGTCTCGTCGCCGTCCTCGTGATCCGCGGCGAGGCGATAGCACCGGCTCAACGGGAAGTCCTTCGGCATCGGGACCTCGATCGGCTCGGGCGTATCGCCGCTGAGCAGGCCGACGCGGAACGTCGGCGTCGCCTCCGGCAGCTGGATGCCCAGTTCCTGCGCCCGCAGGTAGTCCTTGTACGGCAGCCGGTGATGGCCTCGGCGATCGAGATACCGGTACGCCTCGAGTTCCATCGCCGCCCGCAACTGCCTGAGCGCCTCGTTCTCCACGAGCTGCGTCCGGGCGGGCAGCATCAGCCGGATGCCCGTCGGTTCGCCGGTCAGATCGATCAGGACATGCAGGTGGTGCTCGCCGACCGGGCGGTGATGGACGGAGACGACCTGGCCGTGGAAGCTGACCAGGCAGTTGTCGCCGTACCGGCCGCGGCAGCAGGAATGGTGCCAGGGCTTCAGGTCGGCGTACTCGCGGACCTCGATCCGGCAGCCGAGGTCGGGATAGTCAGCCGCCTGATCGGAGGCGAACTGTTCACGCGGGCAGGGCTCGCCGTCCACCGCGACGGCCATGCCGCAGAAGACGGCGTCCCGCTCGACCTCGGACGGCGTCCAGGGTTCATCCTGGAACGTCAGGACGGTGCCTTCACAGGGCTCGGGATCGCTGATGATCCTGACCGGCTCGCCCGTCCAGCCGTCCTCGTGGATCACCGCAATGCGCCCGCGGCTGCGGACGGTCACCTCGCGCGGCGCCAGGCAGAAGAGCCCGACGCCTGCGGGGTCCTCGCTCTGCTCCAGGGCATCGTCCCAGCCCGAACCGCCCAAGTCGAGCAGCTTGTGGAAGTCCTCGATGCCGCGGCCGTTGTCCCGGACGACGATCCAGCCGTCGCGGTTTTCAATCTCCACGTGTGTGGCGCCGGCGCGGCGGGCGTTCTGCAGGATCTCGATGATCCGGCCGTGCAGCGTGCCCGTAAAAAGCCGGTTCGCCTTCGTCAGTAATCTTGGGTTTACCATTGCTTGGATGGTTTCCATGTTTCATTCCTCCGCATGGTGGTTCTGGCGACACCCTGACTGATCATGGTGTCGCCCCCCGGGGCGCCGAAGCCACGGTCCGCGCACGCGCGCGGATACCGCCGTGGCCACAGACGCCGATCGGGGTGTGGATCCTTCTGACAGCGGTTCGGTCAGACGATCTGGAACGGGGGAAGCTTGGGGATGTCGGGGCAGAGCGAGCGCAGCAGTTCCCTGGCTCTGCCCATGTGGTTGGATTCGAGATGCTTGAGGGCCTTGCGGACCTCTTCGATCGGGATGAAGGTTGCGTCGCTGGAGTTGCTGGCGACGCACACCGCGGGCTCCTTCATGCCCGGCCGCCACTCCACAACCTCGGCGTCGTACGCACAATAGCCCTCGCTCCAGCGGCTGTACGACAGGCCCAGCTCCCGGCAGGCCGTCTCCAGCTCCGGGAACTCGCCGTCGCGGGTCTGGTCGTCACAGAGGAACAGATGGCCGTCCCGGATGGCGGCCGCCAGGTCTCCGGCCGATCCCGGCTCGAACGGCAACTCGCCCCATTGCTGTGAGATGGAGGCGGTGCGGATCGCCTCCAGCAGTCGCGGGAGATGCCTTGGCTGGATCTCGCCGCCGATTCGGATGCTTGCAGC
>CAZXXC010000151.1:0-6936 GCA_964644665.1 uncultured Methylococcaceae bacterium | reverse complement strand
GCTTCACCTCCATCATGAAGAAGTCGGATGGTAAACGCCGCCGCTGCATCATCGATGTGACCCTGGCCATCAACGGCATTCCCGTCGTCACTGCCGAGCTTAAGAACCCGCTGACCGGGCAGCGCGCCGCCGACGCGATGCATCAGTACGCGGCTGATCGAAAGGCGCCCCCGGGAATGTCATGCTCTGCGTGGAGCAGGAGGACCTCGATAGTCGGAAGTCACACCGGAAGTCTTGCAAACGCCCAACCGCATATATCGGGTAAATTCTCCGCGAATGTTTCGCGAAATCGCGGCATACTAAGCAGCCGCGCAAACGGACGAAAGGCAACCCGAGAATCTTGGCTAATTGGTGGTCAAGCTGCTTGAGTGGGCGCATGAGAAACAGGGCTTACGCCAGCACGTTCTACAAGTCAGTCGCTTGACCCACTAACGCGCTTCCCGTTTTCTTTCGCCACCGCTGCCCACTGTTTAGTGCGCGATGGTCGGGCGCGCTACGCGGCTCGATCGGGCTTGGCTCCGGTTGCCCGGATGTGATCGCCCACCGTTCTTTGCCATGCTGATCCGACCTCCGGCTGGAACCTGGCGCTGACCGCGCTCGAGGTAATAGCGGAGTTCCCCAGGCCCGACCCGGTCTTGCGGCCGGCCGGCTTTTCATGTGACAGGTCTGCCCATGAAGAAGCTAGAAACACTCGAAGAACTCGTCCCTCTCGTCGAAAGCGCCGCCGCGTCAGTGGATGGCGAAGCCCTGTTCCCGCGCGCCGGGATCGCCGCGCTGGCCGAAGCCGGTTGGCTCGGCCTGATCAGTTCGCCGGAAGTCGGCGGCCTTGGCGGCTCCCTGGCCGATGCCAGCCACGTCGTCACGCGGCTGGCGCAGGCTTGCGCGTCCACCGCGATGGTGGTGACCATGCACTATTGCGCCACGGCGGTCATCGAGCAGCACGGTAGTCCCAAACTGCGCTGCGCGATTGCGGCCGGCCGCCATCTGTCGACACTGGCCTTTTCCGAGTTCGGTTCGCGCAGCCATTTCTGGGCTCCACTCGGCAAGGCGGTAGCCGATGGCGACGGAATCCTGCTGACCGGTTCAAAAACCATGGTCACTTCGGCCGGCGAGGCCGACTCGTATGTCTGGTCCTCGCGGCCGGTCGCGGCGGAGGGCGCCAGCACGCTATGGCTGGTGGCATCGGACAATCCGGGTCTGAGCCGACCCCAGCGCTTCGATGGTCTGGGGCTGCGCGGCAATGCCTCGTCGCCGATCGCCGCCGAACGGGTGCGGATGTCGACCGATGCGCGCCTGGGCGCGGACGGCGAGGGCTTCGCGATCATGATGGATACGGTACTGCCGATCTTCTCGGTGCTGAATGCGTCCTGTTCGGTCGGCATCATGGAGGCAGCGCTGACACGGGCTTGCGCCCACGTCGGTCAGACTCGCCTCGAACATCTCGGCTCCAGCCTGGCGGATCTGCCCACGCTGCGCGCCTACCTCGCCCGTGCACGCATCCGGACCGATACCGCCAAGGCGCTGCTGAACGACACCTTGCAGGCGCTGGACACGGCCCGCGAGGACGCCGTGCTGCGCGTGCTGGAGATCAAGGCGGCCGCGGCCGAAGCCGCGCTGGAAGTCACCGATACGGCCATGCGCACCTGCGGCGGTGCGGCCTTCCGCAAGGAACTCACGATCGAGCGCTCGTTTCGCGACGCGCGCGCCGCGGCGGTGATGGCGCCGACCTCCGACGTGCTGTTCGATTTCATCGGCAAGGCCGTGTGCGGCCTGCCACTGTTCTGAGGGAACGGTATGGCCGAGACACTGATCATGGGCGCGGTGGCCTATGCCCCGAAGGTCGTGACGATCTGGGAAGGCTTCAAGTCCTACTTCACCGAACGCGGCCTCGCGTTCGACTACCTGCTGTATTCCAACTACGAGCGCCAGGTCGAGGCGCAGTTCGACGGCACGATCCACCTGGCCTGGAATTCGCCGCTGGCCTGGCTCAGGGCAGAACGCCTGGCCGCGTCGCGCGGGCAGAAGGTCGAAGCCTTGGCGATGCGCGATACGGACCGCGACCTTCGTTCGGTGATCGTCGTGCGTGCCGATGCGGGAATCGCAGCGCTCGACGGCCTGCGCGGCAGAACCCTCGGCTTCGGCGCGATCGATTCCCCGCAGGCGACGCTGATTCCGATCGGGCATCTGAGCCGTCACGGTTTGCAGGCCGGTGTTGACTACGCCGCGCGGCGCTTCGACGTGTTGGGCGGCAAGCACGGCGATCACATCGGCGGGGAGCGCGACGCCGCTCTGGCCCTGATGCGGGGCGAGGTCGACGCCGCCGCGATGATCGACGGCAACCACCTCGCCTTCATCGCCGACGGCACCCTGCCGGCGGGTGCGACCCGCATCTTGGCGCAGACCGGCCTTTACGATCATTGCAATTTCACGACCAGCCCGGGCGCGCCGGAGCAGGGGGTCAAGCGGTTCGTCGACCTGCTGCTGGCCATGTCCTGGGAGGATGCTGCGGTGCGTCCGCTGCTGGAACTGGAGGGTCTGAAGCATTGGCTCCCCGGGCGCATCGACGGCTATGCGCTACTGCAGCGCGCAGTGGACGAACTAGGCTTCTACGCTGCCGATGGACGCATCCTCGCCGCGGACTATCGATATTGAGTCGCTCGGCTTCGACCGGGGCGCGCACCTGCTGCTCAAGCATGCCCTGTCCGGCGTGCCGGTGGGTGGTTCGGTGCGCGTAGTGTCGAGCGAGCCGGCGTTCGGTCTCCATGTCCGCGCCTGGTGCCGAGCCGAGGGCCACCGGATCCAGGATGAAGGCAACGGCTCGGCACTGATCGTCCGCGGCAGCTTTCAGGCCGGGCGGTGGCGCGGAGCGGAGCCTTGTGGGGAGGCGAACGCCGGTGTGGCCGAGCACGCTAGACCCACGTGGGGCCTGGCCGCGCGCGGCGCCGCGGTGGAAACCGGCGGACCCGAGTGGCATTTCGCGCTGGATCGACGGTGCGAGATCTGGTTGGACGATGCGGCCGATCTATACCGGCAGGCAGTCGCCGCGCAGTGGGACCCCGACACCGACGTCGACTGGGATGTACCGTTCGAACTGCCGGCCGAGGTCGAGGACGCGGTCGTGCAGCTCATGACGTATCTGATCGAGAACGAGAATGCGGCGCTGCTGGTACCGGCGCGTTTCATGGGCGCCATCCACCCGCACTTTCGCGAGATCCTGCAACTGCTGGCGATCCAGATCGCCGACGAGGCGCGGCATGTGGAAGTCTTCACGCGGCGCATCTGCTTGCGAGGCCGGGAACCGGGCCTGTCGACGGCGGGCAGCCAACGCTCCTTGCAGACCTTGTTCGAGGCGGCGGATTTTTCGGTCGCATCGTTTCTGCTGTCCGTGCTGGGCGAGGGCACGTTCGTGAACCTGCTGCACTTCCTGCATGCCCACGCGCCCGACCCGGTGACCCGCCAGATCACGCGGCTGGCGGCACGCGACGAGGCACGGCATGTCGCCTTCGGCATGGGGCATCTGTTGCAGCGCCTTCGCGAAGAGCCGAGGCTGCGCGAACGGCTCGCGAATGCCGTGGAACTGCGCCACGACCGTCTGTCCGCGACCGCCGGTTTAAACGAAGAAGTCTTCGACGCACTGGTGCTGTTGGCGGCGGGTGAGTGGTCGACGTCGGCCATCGCGACGGGTTTCGAGCGCGTGCAGGAACTGAAGACCGCCATGGCCGAAGGCCGGCGCCTGCGCCTGCTGAAGCTGGGGTTCGATGAGTCGACCGCCGTGCGGCTGTCCAGCCTGCACACGCGGAATTTCATGTAGGACTGTGCGCATTCCTGACCTTGGAGTCTTTTTCGATGAACGAGATCCGATTGACGACGCTGTCGCACGGCGGCGGGTGCGGCTGTAAGATCGCTCCCGGCGTGCTGTCGCAACTGTTGGCGGAACTGCCGCTGCCGACACGGTTTCCCGACCTGCTGGTCGGCGCCGACACCAGCGACGATGCGGCGGTCTACCGCCTGAACGACCACCAGGCCATCGTCGCGACGACCGATTTCTTCATGCCCATCGTCGACGACCCTTATGATTTCGGCCGGATCGCAGCGACCAATGCCTTGTCGGACATCTATGCGATGGGCGGCAGGCCGATTCTGGCGCTGGCCGTCGTCGGCATGCCGGTCGACAAACTGCCGCTTTCGACCGTGCGCGAGATTCTGGCCGGCGGCATGTCCGTATGCGAAGCAGCCGGCATCCCCTTGGCCGGCGGCCATTCGATCGATGCTCCGGAACCGATTTACGGTTTGGTTGCACTGGGCGTCGTGCACCCGGACCACGTCAAGCGTAACGACAGCGCGCGGCCCGGCGATCTGCTGATCCTCGGCAAGCCCCTGGGCGTCGGGGTGCTCAGCGCCGCCTTGAAGAAAGGCTGGCTCGACGATGCCGGCTACGCACAGATGATCGAGCAGACGACCCGGCTGAATCGCGTGGGAACGGCGCTGGGCGGCCTGGACGGCGTACATGCGATGACCGATGTTACCGGATTCGGGCTGCTGGGCCACTTGTTGGAGATCTGCCGCGGCTCCAAGCTGAGCGCGGCCATCGGGTTCAGCGACATCCCGTTGATCGATGAGGCTGCGCATCTGGCGGCAGAGGGTACTGCTACGGGCGCCGCGAATCGCAATTGGGACAGCTATGGTCCTTCGGTCCAGATCGGTGATGGCATCGCCGAGTGGCAGCGCAAGCTGTTGTGCGATCCGCAGACCAGCGGCGGACTATTGGTGGCGTGCGATCCGGGCGACGCGGACCAAGTGCTGGACCTGTTTCATCGGGAGGGTTTCGACCGTGCGAAGCTCATCGGTCGACTGCGGGCCGGTGTCGGGGAGATCTCGGTGACGGCTTGAATCGCGCCGATTCCGCTGCGAAATCGCGAAATGTTCGGAGGTCCGTGATGGCGATCGAGAACAGAACCTCTACACCGGTCGCTTCGACCCTGCGGCCCGCCGGAACTGCGCGCGGTTGCGTGACGGTAGGCCATTGAGTCGATTGGTCATTTGACAAACCTTCGGCGTCGCGCGCAACATCCGACGGCGACGGCTGCCTAGCCGTTCCGGAAGCGGGGGGAAGATGGACCGGTTGCTGGGACATCGTGACGCGACGCGAGCGGAGGCGATACGCGTCACCGAGAAAGCCGGTCGGGCCGATCCCGACGACTACATCGGCATCAGGATGTCGTTCAACTGCACGTCATCGACGATGTCAGTGAGCCGGCGAACGCGCTCCGCCAGGTCCGATGTCAGCTCTCCGAGATCGAGTTCGATCAGCAGGTGCTTTGCGGCCGCATCGGCGGTCCCGCGCAGCGGCAAACCCAGTCGCCCGCCCAACCGGTCGGTGAGTTCGCAGATGGCCTGTGTGCGGGCAGCCGCGGTCCGCGCTTCCAGCAATCCGGCCGCCCCACTTCCGCTGCGAAACGCCACTTCGAAAGCCACCCGTGGCGCGTCCCGGGCCTCGCTGCTTCGCCGGAGGACCTCCGACACGTCCGGCTGCCTGGAAAGTTCGGCTGCCGTTCGTGCCGCCAGCCGGTCGATGTCAACCGCGAAGAGCACCCAGCCTCCGCTCAACAGCTGTCGGGCGTGCACAGGCACACCGGTCCTTTCGCTCAGCAGACGGTCGGTCGGGTCCAGGGTCTCGAGATTCGGCGGGTTGACCGCGGCGCCCCGGGCAACCGCCGCGGCCGCCTCGGTACCGGGCCGAAACCTGACCATGACTTCACCCAACGCGAATCCGGCAGTACCGTCGTCCGGCCCGGCGGCGGCCGGTCCCCACCCTGTCATCATCCCGAAAGCCAGTAGCTGCAGGAGGTGTCTCGCCGGCACCGTGATCGTTGGCAACGACATGGATTCCACCCACCAGAACGAGGAGGTCAGACGAACTATCGCCAGTCCGGATCCCGATGGGATCCAAGCATGCGAACTGGCACGTTCAAACTCTAACACAGGGTTGTAGGAGAAAACCATGAAGACGCTAGTCATGACGAGTTCGATCGTACTTGCCGCCGTCGGCCTGTATGGAATGCCGACAGTGGCCCTGGAAGGACGAGGACTGCCCGCGGGACCGGACTTCGTCCCGGGCGAGGTCATCGTCAAGATGAAACCGGGAATGGCCCTTCAGCAGCGGGATCTGGCCGCGCGCAGCCTTCGGGCGATGGACAAGCTGACCTCGGGGGGCGAGATCATCTACCGGGTCGATCGAACCGCGATGCGGGGCATGTCGGCCGCTGCGGCGAAGGATCAGACCCGGGCGGTGATCGAAGAACTGCAACGACGGCCGGATGTCGAGTACGCGCAACCCAACTACATTCTCTATCCGCTGAAGACGCCGAACGATCCCTTGTATCCGAAACAATGGCACTACTTCAACAACGGTTCGGGGCCGGGCGAATCGCCGGGCGGAATCGACCTGCCCAAGGCCTGGGACATCGGCACCGGCGGCAACGTCGTTGTGGCCGTGATCGATACCGGAATCCTGAAGAGTCACGAAGACATCGCCGGATCGCCGAACCTGGTGAACGGGTATGACATGATCAGCGACGTGACCCGGGCCAATGACGGCGATGCCCGGGACAGCGATCCCACCGACCCGGGAGACGGGATGGCAAAAGGTGAATGCGGCTTCGGCCAGCCGCCCGACCCGCAGCCGAATAGCTGGCATGGAACCCATGTGGCCGGAACCATCGGTGCCGGCAGGACCGACAATCAGCTTGGCGTCGCCGGCATCAACTGGAACGCCAAGGTCCAGGCGATTCGCGTGTTGGGCAAGTGCGGTGGTTCCACTTCGGACATCAACGATGCGAT
Source organism: uncultured Methylococcaceae bacterium (assembly GCA_964644665.1). GTDB lineage: Bacteria > Pseudomonadota > Gammaproteobacteria > Methylococcales > Methylococcaceae > Methylotetracoccus. The sequence continues at coordinate 96 of CAZXXC010000151.1, read as the reverse complement.
CCGCTGGGCTGCCGGCCTCAACGTTCCGGGAGTGCCCGCCAACGCGACTCCGGCGAAAGTGATCAACATGAGTCTCGGCGGCGCAACGTCCTGTAC
>CAZXXC010000150.1:0-7113 GCA_964644665.1 uncultured Methylococcaceae bacterium | reverse complement strand
GGTATCGGTTCCAGTTATTACGAAGTCACGCTGGGTGCGAAGTGGACCCCGCTAAAATGGGTCACGGTGCGTCCCGAGTTCCGTTATGACTGGGCGGATAACGCCAAGGCCTTCGATGCCGGGCGGCGGCGCGATCAGTTGATGTTCGCGACGGATGTGATCATGCAGTTCTAGTGTTCGGTCAACGGGTACCCGATCCGGGTCTCTCCGCCCGGCGTTCCTCCACCTGTCCGTCGGCGCCGATCAGCACGGTCGTTGCCAGTTGGCGAAAGATTCCATGCTCCACGACGCCGGGCGTGCCGTTCAGCGCTTGGTCGAGGGCCGTGGCATCGGATGTGGGAGCGAACACCATGTCGAGAACCAGGCTGCCATGAGAGGTGACGGCGAGGCCGTCGCCGCCGGCGTTCGCTCGCAGATCGCCGCGGCCGCCGAGGTTCTCCAGGCTGCGTTTGACCAGTGGCCAGGCGAAGGGCATCACTTCGACCGGTACCGGAAATCGCTCGCCGATGCGGTCGACCAGTTTGCTGCGATCGATCAGCACGATGAACGCACGGCTGGCATGGGCCATCAGCTTTTCCCTCACCAGATCCGATCCGCGGCCTTTCAGCAAGGTCAGATCGGGTGCCACCTCATCGGCGCCGTCGACGTAAAGGTCGAGCGAGGTCAAATGCTCCAGCGCCACCAGCGGCAAGCCCAGTGCCTGTGCCCGGATGGTGCTGACGACCGAACTCGCCGTCGCGGTGACCCGCAGACCCTCCTCGCGCTGGCGCCGCGCCAACTCGTCGATGAAACAGTTGGCCGTCGAGCCGGTACCGAGACCAACCAGCATGCCGTCCTGGACGCGGGAGGCGGCGTGGCGGGCGACCAGTTGCTTGTCATTCATGGAAGGCTCCGCAGTCAAATTCGATCGCGTGGAGGTGCCGGACGCTGCCGACGCGAGGACGTTATCATGTTTTCCGGGGCGGTTCGAAGCGAAATTGTCGGGGAGGCGCGATCGTAGGGCGAGTTCCCTGCCCGGGGGTGCTCAGCCGGAGCAATCCGCCGTCTTTCTTCGGCGCCTCGACTCGGCGATGTCGGGCCACGCCGACCCCGATTTTCCGCTGATCGTCAGTGCGGGGTGCGGGTCTCCTGGTCGAGGCGGCGGGCACCGAGCACATTGTGCACCTCGCAGATCTTGTCCAAGGCGACGCTCAGTTGTCCGAGGTCCGCAATCTCCAGCGTGATGTGCATGATCACCGACTGATCCTCCGGGTTCGTCACCGTATCGGTCCGCTGAATGTTGATGTGGTCCTGAGCCAGGACCTGATAGACATCCTTCAGTAGTCCCTTACGGTCGATCGCGTTGACTTCGATCCGCACCGGGTACACTTCCGGTTCGGTGCCCCAGGCGACGTCGATCAGACGCACCTTCTTCCAGTGCGGCAATTTCAGCACGTTGGGGCAATCCTGCCGATGTATCGCGACACTGTGTCCGATCGTCACGTAGCCGATGATCGGATCACCGGGGCTCGGATCGCAGCAGCGTGCGATGTGCGTGATCAGGTTGCGGATCCCCTGCACGGTGATTTCACCGCCGGACTTGGGTACCGGAGCCCGCTTCGGCAGGTGGACCGGTGGTTTGGCCGGGATTTCCGGAACCTTCAGTGCAGCCGCCAACTGCGTCGAACTGATGTCGCCGCGGCCGATCGCCAGCAACACTTCGTCCGGTCGGGAGAGATGGAAATGTCGCACCAGATCGTCCATGTCGGTATCGCGCAGTCCTAGCTTGTGCCGTTCGCGGTCCAGGATCGCCTTGCCGACGCGGAGGTGCTTGTCGTGGTCCTGCTGTTTGAACCACGATCGGATCTTGTTGCGGGCATGAGCGGTCTTGATGTAGCCGAGGTGCGTGTCCAGCCAGCCGAGACTCGGTCCACCCTGCTTGGCGGTCAGGATTTCGACCTTTTCCCCCGATTTCAGCGTATAGGTCAACGGCACGATACGACCGTCCACCTTGGCGCCGCGGCAGCGGTGGCCCACTTCGGTGTGGATCGCGTAGGCGAAATCCAGCGGAGTGGCTCCTTTCTTCAACCGGATCACCTGACCCCGCGGCGTCAGCGTGAAAACTTGGTCGGCGAAGGCATCGGCACGGAAGTCTTCAAGCAACGACTGGTCGTCTTCGTCACTTTCCAGGAGCCGGCGCAATGAGGTGATGCTGCGTTCGAACGCCGCATCGCGTCCGCCGCCCTCCTTGTAACGCCAGTGCGCGGCGACACCGAACTCCGCGAACTCGTTCATCTGCTGGGTACGGACCTGAATCTCCACAGGCCGATCGTTCGGTCCGACCACGACCGTGTGCAGCGATTGGTAGCCGTTGTCCTTGGGGTTGGCGATGTAATCGTCGAATTCCTTGGGGATGTGCCGCCAATGGTTGTGCACCAGACCGATCACCAGATAGCAAGTCGGCATTTCGTCGACGATGACGCGGACCGCATGCAGATCGTACAGTTCTTCCAGCGGGGTGCCTTTGCGCTGCATCTTTCGCCAGATGCTGTAGATATGCTTCGGGCGGCCGAACACTTTCGCTTTCAGGTGATTGGCCTTCAGTTCGGTCTCCAGCAGCGCGATGAAGTGACGGACGTAGGCTTCCCGTTCGGCGCGATTGGTCGCCAGGGACTTGGCCAGAGTGCGGTATTCGTCCGGGTGGAGATAGCGGAATGAAAGGTCTTCCATCTCCCATTTCAGTTGACCGATTCCGAGGCGGTTCGCCAGCGGGCAGAAAATGTCGAGCGTTTCCCGCGCGATGTGGGCGCGCGTGCCGTTGTCCTGGTCCTTCATGATGCGCAGGCGCTGCAGCCGGTACGCCAGCTTGATCAGCACCGCGCGGACATCGTTGACGACGGCGAGCAACATGCGCCGGATCAGTTCCGCCTGTTCCGGCTGTTTCATCTGCTCCGGCGAAAACTCGCCGAACGTGTTCAGCCAGTTGACCTTGTCGACCAGCTCCGCCACCGGCTCGCCGAACTTTCTGCGAATCTCGTCTACCGCGAGCGTTTCGCGGAGATAGGGGTCGCTCAACAGCGCCGCCTCGACCGTGGCGGCATCGACCTTCAGGGCCAGCAGGATGTGGGCGGCATCCAGGCCGCGCGGACGTATCAGCTTGTCTTCATCCCGCGCGCGCAGTGCCAGTTCCAGGGCCTGATCCATGCGGGCGAAATCCTGGTGCGGCATGCCGGTATGGAACAGATGCCGCAATTCCTCGGGTGATCGGTCGGCGACGTCGGATTGATACAGCGAATGCTTCATCGCGATGAACTGATTCAACAGATTTGCCGGTGGAACGGGGTGAATACCCGCCTCGCTCGAACAGGTATCGGCGAACAGATTGTCTTAAGCAAGACCCGGGCCGCACCTGAGCCGCCTCTTCGCAGCCCGAACTTCCCGGTGCGAGCGACGGGACGCTTCGTCGTGCCGCCGGTTCTGCGATACTCGCCCGCGGCTGATCGCGGGCGCCGGCGCCGACCGTGTGGAAACGAACTCACCGTTCTCGTGCCGGTTCGCGCGACGGCAGTGCAGCAGGGCGTGCCAAAAAGCGGGTATCCTTCTGCTAGCGTTTGGCTCCGTTCCGGCGCGGAAGGCTCAGGATGCGAGCGTCCCGCTCCGGGAAATCCTCATGTTGGCAGTGGACTACTTGATCAGGCACTTGAACGATCCCCCCCCGGCGTGCAAGCAGCGCAGACGAATGTCGGCAGCGGCAAGCGAGAACCGCCGGCAGCGCCAAGGCGGGTCTCCCATGCCAGTGACCGTATTCATTCTGGGTCGCAAGCTCGGGGGCGTCAAGGCGCTCGTCCGGACCCGGAGCTTTTTCCGCTTTTCCTGACAGCGTGTCCGACCCAGTGCTGGAATATCTGCTCCCTGACCAGAAGCCGGCCGAACGATCCGCAACGGACCTGCCCGGCGGCCTGAGGCCGGCCTCGGAACAGTCCGTGTCGACCGTCATTACGTTCCTGGACACGTTCGACGGGCGGCTGTATCGCCGCGGCAAGGTCGTTCAGGCCGAACATTCGGCCGCGGGTCGCGTGGATATCGTGCTGCGCGACTTCGGTGAACCGCACCGCGAACGGACCGTTGCCGCCGAGCCTTTGCCGCTACCCCGTTTTGCCGACCAGTTGGCGGACACGGCGCTGCGGGCCGAGCTCGCGGCGTTGATCGATGTCCGTGCGCTACTGCCCCAGGCACGAGTCCGACGCGAGCGCCGCGCGCTGTGTCTCCCAGACTGCAGCGAAGAAGTGCCGGCCGCCATCTATCTCGACCGCTATCGGCTGATCGGAAAGCCGAAGGCGTCTCCGGCATTGCGTGCCCGGCTGGTGCTCGATCCGGGCGAATCCACTGGGAGGCATGTGCGACGGCGGCTCGAGACCTGGGCGGATCGGCTGGAACTGAAGCCCGCCGAACAGGATCTGTGGCTCGAAGTGCTGCGGGCATTGCAGCGGCCGCGACGACCGGGATTCGCGGTCCGGCCGCCCGATCTGCAGCCGGAGATGCGATCCGACCTCGCCGTGAAGCGCCTGCTGCTGGCCCAGTTCGAGGCGATGCGTGCCCAGGAGCCGGGGCTGCTGGCACGGTGGGATACCGAATTCCTGCACGATTTTCGGGTGGCGGTCCGGCGCAGCCGGTCGGCGTTGGGCCAGCTTCGCGGTCTGTACCCGGAGCGTACGATCGCCGCATTGACGCGCGAATTGTCGTGGCTCGGCAACATCACCGGTCCGGTTCGCGATCTGGATGTCTACCTGCTGGAGTTTCCCCGACTGCAAGCGGTTCTGCCGGAGTGCATGCGCGGCGATCTGGCGCCGCTGAGGCGATTGCTGGAACGCCGCTCGATCGCCGCGCATCGGGAACTGAGCCGGTACCTGCGCTCTTCCCGCTACCGCCGCTTCACCGATCGCTGGAGCGGTTTCCTGAACAGGCCGGTGCCCGCACGGCCCGGCGCGCCCAATGCCTTGCAGCCGTTCCGGATGCTGGCCGGCCGGCGCATCTGGAAGCTTTACCGACGTGTGATCGAGGAAGGGCGTTCGATCGGCGACGGCACGCCGAGTGAATCGATCCATGAACTCCGCAAGCGTTGCAAGAAGCTCCGCTATCTGACCGAATTCGTCGCTCTGCTGGATCCCGGCGAAACGTCGTTGAAGAGGCCGATCAAGGATCTGAAATCGCTGCAGAACCTTCTCGGATCGTTCCAGGATGCCGAAGTGCAGATGGTCCATCTGCGAGAATGGTCGGCCGAGCTGGCCGCCGATCCCGCGGTGCCGGCCGCCACACTGTTGGCGGTCGGTGCATTGATCGGGCATTTCGACCGGCGTCAGCAGGAATGGCGCGGCCAGATTGCCGAGGCTGCGGTGGAATTCGGTCGGAAGGACAACCGTGAGAGATTCCGGCGCCTGCTCGAGGACGCCGATTGAAAGAAGCCGGCCGGCGTCCGCGTGCCACGGGCGAAGCCAACCAACATCAGCGAAAGCAACGAAGAGGAAACATCCATGACGACACCTTCACCCGAAACGGCCAAGGTTCCGCGCATCGTGATCGTCGGCGGCGGAGCCGGCGGGCTGGAATTGGCTACCAAGCTCGGGAAATCGCTGGGTCGGCGGGGCGAGGCGGACATCACGCTGATCGATTGCTCCAGAACCCACATCTGGAAACCGCTGCTGCACGAGGTGGCGGCGGGTACGCTGGATGTCAACGACGATGAACTGGATTACCTGGCGCAGGCGCATCACAACCATTTCCGTTTCGTGCTCGGCCGGATGAAAGGCCTGGACCGGACAGCCAAGCTGATCGAGCTGGACCCCGTTTACAGCATCAGTGGTGTGGAAATCATTCCGGCACGGACGCACGCCTACGATTGGCTGGTCATCGCGGTCGGCAGCGTCAGCAATGACTTCGGCATTCCCGGTGTGGCCGAGCACTGCCTGTTTCTGGACACCACCGACCAGGCGGAGCAGTTCCAGATCCGGTTGCTGGAGGCGTACACGCATACCCATGTGACCGGCGGGGTGACCCAACGCGGGCAACTGGATATCGTGATCGTCGGCGGCGGAGCCACCGGCATCGAACTCTCGGCGCAGTTGCATCAGGCCACCCGGCTGCTGAGCGCGTACGGTCTCGACAACGTCAAGCCTTCCGACATCCGGATTCACCTGATCGAAGCCTCGCCGCGACTGCTGCCGGGGCTCCCTGAACGCTTGTCCGATGCGACCGCGCAGCAATTGCGCAACCTGGGGATCGACTTACTGCTCGGCGAGAAAGTGGTCGAGGTGACCTCGGCCGGAGTGAACACGGCTTCTGGTTCGTTCATCCCGGCGCGGATCAAGGTCTGGGCGGCGGGCATCAAGGCTCCCGATTTCCTGCAGGCGACCGATTTGGAGACCAACCGCATCAATCAACTGGTCGTCCGCCAGACGCTGCAGACCACCCGGGACGACGATGTTTTTGCGTTGGGTGACTGCGCCGCCTGTCCCTGGCCAGAGAAGAACGGGACGGTTCCGCCCAGGGCTCAGTCCGCGCATCAGCAGGCCAGTCTGATCTACCAGAATCTGCGCCGAAAGCTGCGTGGCCAGCCATTGAAGGATTACCGCTACACCGACTACGGTTCGCTGGTGGCGTTGGGCAAATTCAGCACGGTCGGCAACCTGATGGGCAACCTGCTCGGCACCGTGATGATCGAGGGTGCTTTGGCGCGTCTGGTCTACCTGTCGCTGTACAAGATGCACCAACTCGCGCTGTTTGGACCGTTTCGCGTGGGATTGCTGATGATTGCCCGCTTTTTCAGCAGCCGGCTACAGCCGAAGATCAAGCTGCACTGAGTACCGTGCAGCTCGTTCACAATGCGTCCGTGGTTCGACGATTCACCCGGCCATCATCTAGGCCGGGTTCATCCAGGGCAGGGATGGCCACGGCGCGGCGACCAGCCGCGTGAGCCACGGCCGGGCGGGAACCGGCCTTGGCGGCGACCGGAACTACCAGCAGGGTATTGACGGGCCTGATTGATCAAAGGACGGCGCCGGCGCGAGCAGCGGCGTCAGTCCCGATCGATTTCGTTCACGTCCACCTGGCCGGTGATCCTTCGGCGCATGTGGGACC
>CAZXXC010000149.1:0-7120 GCA_964644665.1 uncultured Methylococcaceae bacterium | reverse complement strand
ATCCTTCCGGCGACTTCGATCACCAATTGTTCGCTTTCGATCACACAAGGTCCCGCGATCAGGAAGAACCGCTGTTCCAGTCCGGCCTCGAAGCCGCACAAATTCAAGGTCTGACTCATGATGCCTCGGCGTGCATGGGAAAGTGGGCGTTGCGGGTATGCCGATAGTCCGCAGCGGCGAGTACGAAGCCGGAGAACAGCGGATGGCCGCCGCGCGGCGTCGACGTGAACTCCGGATGGAACTGGCAGGCCAGGAACCAGGGATGATCGGGAATCTCGATCACCTCCGCCAGTCGGCCGTCCAGCGACTTGCCGCTGACCACGAGACCCGCCGCCTCGAGCGACTTCAAATAGCGATTGTTCAATTCATAGCGGTGGCGGTGGCGCTCCGTGATCACGTCCTTGCCGTACAGATCGTGCGCCAGGCTGCCGGGCACCAGCCGGCATTTCTGCCCGCCGAGTCGCATCGAGCCGCCGATCTCGGTGTCGGCGCTGCGGTGTTCGATCGCGCCCGATTCGGTTTGCCACTCGGTGATCAAAGCGATGACCGGGTGCGGAGTCTGCGGCAGAAACTCGGTACTGTGCGCTCCTTCCAGGCCGGCGACATCGCGGGCGAACTCGATCACCGCGACCTGCATGCCAAGGCAGATGCCGAGATAGGGAATCCGCAGTTCCCGTGCGTAGCGCACGGTCGCGATCTTGCCTTCGACGCCGCGTTCGCCGAAGCCGCCCGGAACCAGGATCGCATCGACGCCTTCCAGCGGGCCGGTGCCATGGTCCTCGATCTGTTCCGACTCGATGAACTTGAAACGTACCCGGGTCTTGGTCCGGATCCCGGCGTGAGTCAGCGCTTCGGTCAGCGACTTGTAGGCGTCGGAATGATTGACATACTTCCCGACGATGGCGATCGTGGCTTCGCGTTGCGGATGCTCCAGTGCGAACACCACGGCTTCCCATTCCGACAGATCCGCCGGCGGGGCGTCGAGGCGCAGCCGCTTCACGACGATGTCATCGACGCCCTGGGCATGAAACATCAACGGGATGCGGTAGATGGTATCGGCGTCGATCGCCGAGATCACGGCTTCCTCGCCGACGTTCGTGAACAAAGCGATCTTGCGCCGCTCGCTCTTCGGGATCGGCTTCTCCGAGCGGCAGATCAGGATGTCCGGCTGGATGCCGATCGAGCGCAATTCCTTGACCGAGTGCTGGGTCGGCTTGGTCTTGACCTCCCCCGCGCTGGCGATGTACGGCACCAGCGTCAAATGCACGAACAGGCAGCGGTCCTCACCCTGCTCGATGCGCATCTGGCGGATCGCTTCCAGGAACGGCAGGGACTCGATGTCGCCGACGGTTCCGCCGATCTCGATCAGCGCGACGTCGTAACCCTCCGCGCTCAATCGAATGACCCGCTTGATCTCGTCCGTGATGTGCGGAATGACCTGCACCGTGGCGCCGAGATACTCGCCCCTGCGCTCGCGGCGGATCACGTTTTCGTAAATCTGGCCGGTGGTGAAATTGTTGACCTTGCCCATCGTGGTGCGCAGGAAGCGCTCGTAATGGCCGAGGTCGAGGTCCGTCTCGGCGCCGTCCTCGGTGACGAACACTTCGCCGTGCTGGAACGGGCTCATCGTTCCCGGGTCGACATTGATGTAGGGGTCCAGTTTCGTCAGCGTGACCTTGAGCCCGCGCGCCTCCAGGATGGCTGCCAGCGACGAGGCGGCGATGCCTTTGCCGAGTGACGACACCACGCCGCCGGTGATGAAGATGTATTTGGTCATTGGGATTCGAATCGCTCGCGAGCAGCGAGAAAGACGCCTGCTGTTCCCGTGCCGTCCCGAATGCGGTGCGCATCGGGTCGCTGATCATAAGCACGTCATTTTACTGGAATGCCGGGCGACCGTCACTCGGTTTGCAAAGGACGGGCCGAACGGGGTCCGCCGGTCCGGTGTCTCGGGGACTACGTTGCCGCATTGCCGCGGTCCGAGCGATCCCTGTAGCATATCGAACAATATCGACCGACGTGGGGTGGCGAGATGCGTCGAAGGGTCTGGAATCATCGGTTGCAGCGGTGTCTTTGGCTGGTGCTGGCCGCTTCCGTGCCGGGATGCGCGTTCGTCGAACTGAAGCCCCAGGCGCAGAAAGTCCGCATCCTCGCGGCCCAGGAAGTCCGAAACTGCAAACATCTCGGCAAGGTCACCGCGTCCACCGCCGCCACGGTCGGTTTCATCGACCGTGATCGGTACAGCGTCACCGAAGAGGTGCAGAACCTCGCACGCAACCACGCCGCCAGCATGAACGGCGACAGCATCGTGGCCGCATCGCCGTTGGTGGAGGGCGAACAGAGCTTCGAGGTTTATCGCTGCATCAACCCTTGACGGTCGCCGGGCGCCTGCGCGCTGCCTCCGTTTGTCCGGGATCTGAATTGCGAGAATACGACGACGCGCCGATGAACCGCGTCGAATTCCCCGGGTGGCCCCGCCACCGCGCAGTGCACTGACGTGTGCATGCCGCTGATGGCCCGACAACACCGACAATCAAGACCGTCCCCAATACACGCTCTTTCCGCGGCGCGTCCGGGCTCTTCCACCGCATCGGGTGCTGCGACACTCAGGGCGCGTGTCATCCGCTGAGCTGGAGATAGTCGATGAAAAACAGCAATTGCCCCAGCGGCGTCACCGCTGCTTGCGGATTCCACTCCAAATTTCTTGCGATCCCGGTCCGGATGGCCTAATGTGGATGTATTACAATATAGTGGTCTGTATTCATGAGTATTACCAGCATCCGGTTGTCCGATGAGGTGTCGGAACGTCTGGCCGAACTTGCCGCCCGGATGCAGCGTAGCAAGTCTTGGCTCATAAACGAGGCGGTGAAGGACTACCTGGCGCGCGCAGACGAGGACGCCAGACGTTGGCAAGAAACCTTGGAGGCACTGGAGTCGGTCAAGGCGGGAGACTTGGTCGACGGTGATCAAGTAGAGAGCTGGCTGGCCAGTTGGGGCACTGGAAAGGAACTTGAGCCGCCTCGGTGAAACATGTCTATTCCCCGGAGGCTCTCGCTGATCTCAAGCGGCTGCGCGACTTTGTCGCCGACAAAAATCCCAGCGCCGCTTCGCGTGTCTCCAAACGGTTACGGGAAGGCATCGCTCTGCTCCGACAGCAACCCCGAATGGGTCGGCGGGTCAATCGATCGCCCGGCCAACTGGCGCCCGAGGAACTTCGAGATTGGGTCGTCGGGCCTTATCTCGTGCGCTACCTGATCCTTCCCGACGCAGTGGCGATCTTGCGGATCTGGCATGGCAAGGAAGACCGCTGATGGATGCTTCGTCCGGCATCGGACCAGTGCAGATGCGCTTTCCAGATTTCTTCCAGGCGCAAAACAGGATACCGGCGGGGTTGTCCACCTCGTTTGCACGCCGTTTCCGCCGGACGTTCATGCCTACGCAAACTGCCCTCATTCCGCTTGAAGCGCCGCATTTCGGGGCTTAATGGGCTCGGGCTTAACGCGTCGGAATCAGTTCGTGAATGTAGCGCGCGGTTTGGCGGCAGCGTTCCACGGGGTCTTTACGCATCTGCGAGTTCAGGGCTGTCCCTCGTCCGAGGCCTGATCGGCCGCTGCCTACGTGGATCTACGTAGGTAATTTCCCCCATTGCAAGGCTGAGATGGAGGAGTTATCCGTATGGCGACCTCAGCGAGTCATAGCTTAACGAAGCGTTGATGGATTTGCCGGCGCTGTTTCATGCACCAGGCTTCAGCTTGCGACCCAGTGTTCCGCAGGCCGAAGCCGCATCATGAACAGTCGCGGCCCGCATTCCCAGTGCCCACCGGACCACCGATATCGCTGCAGCGAGTTTGGAGGTCCTCACTGAGGGGTGACCCATAACAAGTCCAATAAAAGACGGCACGCCCTCAGGAGGCGCTGATGCGACGCGAGACACCGCACGATCGTTTTCCCCTTCGTTGCCGTCCCGGTCGCGGCTCCCGCGCCGCGGTGACGGTGGTCTTCTGGACGCTGCTCCTCCTGTGGTCAAACTTCCCCCTCCACGGCGATGCCAGTGAAACGTCGGGAGGTACCGGTAACGGTTGGGCGTTGGAGAAGGCCAAAGGCGTCGCGAAAGAAATGCTGGCGGCGAAGCGTGCCATCTCTCGATCCGCGGCTGCTGAACCGTTGGCTGCCTCGCTCGGTCGCATCGAAGAAACTCTGGGCGAGTTGCAAAGGAAGGCCGCTGCGGGCGACGAGTACGCGGCCCAGGTGGAGCGGTTAAGGAGCGAGCGAACGGCGTTGGTCCAAAGCCGTCAGGCGGTCATCGCGGCCTATGACGCGTTCGGCACCAAGCTTCGCAGCAGCCGATTCGCCTCTCGCGAGTCGCGGCTCGACGATTCAAGAAAGCATTTGGAGCAAAATGTCTCGGCTCTCGACGAGCAGCTCGGGACGATCTTACGAAACTCATCCAACCGGACGGCGATCGGGGAGGCTACCCGTTCCGCCATGACACATCTCCGCCAGCCGACGAGCGAGCGGTTGAATGTACGGGAGCACCAGCCGCCCATCGTTCCGGCCACATCTCCGATCGAACCGCTTCAGCCCAGGCTTGCTCCGGTAACACGCGCCGGCGGCAGCACTCTCGAAAGACTTCTATCGCCCGCTAACGCATTGGAGGCCCAGCCGTTCGTCGCCCGCTCGGAGGACCTGGAAGCGCCCCCGGATTGCCGCACCGGCAAGGGGGCGTTCCCGCCGGAGGTCACGCAGCTCGCGGCGACGCTGAATCACTCTCCGCTCGAAATTTACCAGCATGTGCGGAACCAATACCGGTTCGAGATCTATGGCGGGGCTCGCAAGGGCTGCGTTGCCACGCTGCAAACCGGTGCCGGCAACGACTACGACCTGGCGACGCTGCTCGTTTCGTTGATGCGATCGTCCGGTGTTCCAGCGCGCTATATCGGCGGCCAAGTCGACCTGTCGGTCACGGAGGTCAATGACTGGCTGGGTGTCAAGGATGCAAGGATCGCGAATGCACTGCTCAATTTCGGCGGCATCGATACGACCTCGTTCACCGACAGTAACGGCGCCATTCTGTTTCACCGGATCAACCGTGTCTGGGTGACCGTTCTGTCGCGAAAGGCGGTCATGCTCGATCCGGCTTTCAAGCTTCAGAGGTTCCAGACTGGCATCGACGATATTCCCAGTCAGGTCCTTTTCAACGAAAACGACTGCGCCGCTTCGCCCCCCGGCTATTTGTGCCAGGCACACAGAGATCTGGCCTACGAATACTATCGGGAGCAAGTGAGACAGCACTTGCAGGCGAATCTTCCGGGCACCTCGCTGGCCGACATTCCGTACCAGGGTCAGATCATTCCTGACGAGTCGAATCGCCTTCCCGAGACTCTTCCGTACGCTCGGATACAGATCACGGATGAGTTCTCGCAACTGCCGGCGTCACTGCACCATCGGGCGGTATTGACCGTGCGCGGAGAGCAGAACTCACTGATTCAGACCGCTCTGGATTTGCCGGTCGCATCAGGTGGCGGTGACAGTGCCGCCCTCGTCGCGCGCAAGACGATATCGTTTGTCTCCGCCACGCCGGATGATCAGGATCTGCTTGATCTGTACGGCGGCCTGGAGAACACCCCGTGCGGTCTGGTCGATCTGATTCCCCGATTGAAGCTTGAAGGACGGGTGGTCGGCACCGGCACGGCAGTGCCCTCCTGTACGTTGATGACGTGGTCCATCGACTTCCTGCCTGCCGGCGAGGCGCCTCCGAGCTGCGGCAATGGCGCCCTGGACGCCGGCGAGCAATGTGATGACGGCAACTTGGCCAACGGCGATTCCTGCAGCGCCGCCTGTACCGTACCGGTTCAGCACTTTTTCGTGGCAGGAGAGCACGCGGCACTCGGGCTGGACGGCGGGCAGATCTCACAGTCCTTGCTGAACGAACGGGCGCTGCGGTTGCTGAACGCAAACGCCGGCCGCTGCTCCCCCTGTGAAGCCTCCTGTACCGAGGAATGCGCCGCCCCAGCGGACGAGGACAGCCTCACCGGCGAACTGTTGAATCTTGCGGCCAATCTGTACTTCAAGCGCTTGGGCGAGGGCGAAGGCACGATCCGAGATCTGTTCCACTACCACCCCGTTCTCACCATAGGCGAGGGGCTCACCCGTTCCGGATTCGGCGTGCTCTACCTGTTCGACCGGCCATTCGCCGTGACACCCAGGGGGCCGCTGCTCGATGTCCGTGGCGCTCCCACGGTGAGTGTCCATATCGCCGGTAAACAGGGTGACGGAATTTCCTTCCGACGCCTCGTGGGGATCAACAGCTCGGCGCAGGAGCATGCCCTTTGGGAGGAATTGCTGGCGGTCGAGTCGATCTCGACCATCAAGATCCTGCAAGTGGCTAACAGCACCGGCGTAACGGTACGCCTGCGTGATGCCGGTGATGATCCGATCGAATGTCAAGACGGGGTGGTTCGACCATTCTTCGGTTGCGGCGCGGCGCCTGGCTGTCTGGAAACCTGTGGTGTCAATCCCGGGTTGATCGGCTTGATCTGTGATGACCTGGCCGACGGCCGCTTGATCACGGCCCCGGAATGTCCGACGACGCTCAATCAATGGAACGGCTTCGGCTGGATCACCGAAACTCCGGCTCATGATGCCTGGGGCTACCTGATCTCGGGTGGCATCTCCGCAGAGGAAATCATCGGCAGCGCCACGACGGAGACGCCGAAGCTTTCCGATACACCGGGCGTTCTCCCGGCGGACGCGGTTACGGCGCAAACCCGGCTGGCCGGGTTGCCCAGCCAAACCATCGATCAGACCAACATCGAGTCGCTGCTGCCGCATTTGGCTCTTCCGGAACCGCTTCGTCGCCATATCCAGCAACTGGTGACCACCGGCGCGGTCATTACGCTGTCCGAGGCGGTATTGAGCGAAGGTGGACGCGAAGTGCTGCTGTTCGGCGTCCGGGATTCGCTCACCGGACGCATTTCGTACTTTTATTACGACCTGGCGATCGGCGGCGGCGCAGGGTCGGAGAACCCGCCCAAGGGCATCCCGGGTTCACCGAGCAATACCGGTGACGGGCAGGGAGTCACCACGGCCGGAGACCCGGTCAATGTGGCCAACGGCAATT
>CAZXXC010000148.1:0-7322 GCA_964644665.1 uncultured Methylococcaceae bacterium | reverse complement strand
AACCAGCACCGCCACCGTCTCGTCATTCATGACGTAGCCCCGCTCGTCGATCAGGCCGTCCTGGCCATGTGTCGTGAACGGGTCGAGCGCGACATCGGTGATGACGCCAAGCTCCGGCAGTTCTGCCTTGATGGCGCGCACGGCCCGCTGCGCCAGGCCGTCGGGATGGTAGGCTTCGGCCGCGTCGAGGCTCTTGCGTTCGGCCGGCGTGACCGGGAACAGGGCGATCGCCGGAATACCCAGTTCCGCCGCTTCCCGGCACTCGGCCAGCAGCAGATCCAGGCTGAGCCGGTACACGCCGGGCATGGAGGCTACCGGTTCGCGCCGCTGTTGCCCCTCGAGCACGAACAAGGGGTAGATCAGGTCGTCGGCGGACAGCCTGTGTTCGCGCACCAGCCGGCGGCTGAACTCGTCGCGTCGCAGCCGGCGCGGCCTCAGCCGGGGATGGTGGCCGTGAGCAGGATGAGGCATGGTGCTGGTCGGGGGCTGCGGAGAGGTATCCACATAGTGTATTCGAGGCGTGCAGGTTATGATAGTTGGAGTGGTATGAAACGGGAGTGACCTGAAGATGCATTCGACGAAAACAAAATTCTGGCTGGCCTACGGGCTGGCGCTCGTGTGGTTGCTCACCCTCGGCAGGGCGGCTGCCGACGAACACTTGGCTGCGCCGCAGCGGGTGATCCAGGAGACCGCGGACCAGTTGCAGGTCTCGCTGCAGAAGCCTGAATACAAGGCCGATTTCAAGAAGGCCACGGCGCTGGTCGATCAGATCATCTATCCGCATGTCGACTTCGACCGGGTATCCATCTTGGTGCTGGGCAAACACTGGCGCAGCGCGACTCCGGAACAGCGCGAGCGTTTCAAGCGGGAATTCCGCATGCTGCTGGTGCGGACCTACACTACTGCATTCACGGAGTATGCCAACTGGAAGATCCGCTACCTGCCGCTCGATGAGGCCTCCGACAAGAAGGCGCTGGTGAAGACGGAGATCCTGCAATCCGGCGGCCAGCCGGTCGCGGTGAATTACCGCATGGTGCGGGAGGGGACCGACTGGAAGGTCTATGACGTGCTGATCGAGGGCATCAGCCTGCTGCAGAACTATCGCACCAGCTTCAACGACGAGGTGGAGCAGACCGGGTCGCTGGACCAGCTGATCGCACACCTGTCCGAGCGCAATTCCGGCGCCATGCGGGAGCCGGTCGGCTCCGGCAATGACGCCACCTCCGCCGGCAAGAGCCGGCTATGAGTTCATAGCCATTCGCGGGGCTTGAGGAAGTTCTGATAGAGATTGTCCTCGGCGCTGCCGGGCTCCGGCTTCCAGTTGTAGCGCCAGTGCGCCACGGGAGGCAGCGACATGAGGATGGATTCGGTCCGGCCCCCCGACTGCAGGCCGAAAAGGGTGCCGCGGTCGTAGACAAGGTTGAATTCGACGTAGCGGCCGCGCCGGTACAGCTGGAAATCCCGCTCGCGTTCCCCGTAGGGGGTGCCCTTCCGTTTCTGCACAATGGGCAGGTAGGCCCTCAGGTAGTGGTCGCCGACGCTGCGCAGGAAGTCGAAGCAACGGTCGAACCCCCATTCGTTCATGTCATCGAAGAACAGCCCGCCGACACCACGCGTTTCCTGGCGGTGTTTCAGATAGAAATACTCGTCGCACCATTGCTTGAAGCGGGGATATACCGACTCGCCGAATGGCAGGCAGGCATCCCGCGCGGCGCGGTGCCAGGCTACCGCATCCTCCTCGAAGGGATAGTAGGGGGTCAGGTCGAAGCCGCCGCCGAACCACCAGACCGGTGGCTCGTTTTCCTTTTCGGCAATGAAAAACCGTACATTCGCATGCGAGGTCGGCACATAGGGATTGCGCGGATGAATCACCAGCGAGACGCCCAGGGCCTGGAATCCCCGGCCGGCGAGATCGGCGCGGTGCGCCGTTGCCGAGGGCGGCAGCGTGTTGCCGATGACATGGGAGAAGTTCACCCCGCCCTGCTCCAGCAGCTTGCCTCCTGCCAGAACGCGGGTCCGGCCGCCGCCGATGCCGCTGTCGTAGGTCCAGTTGTCCTCCTGGAACCGGGCTTCCGGTTCCTCCCCTTCGAGTCCCTGGCAGATGCGGTCCTGGAGGTCGAGCAGATAGGCCTTGACGGCGTTGATGTCGGGAGCGCTCATGGTTCTTCCTGTCGGGTGGGTCGCGGGATGTGTCAGCGGGCTGCCGCAAGGCCTGCGGCGCCCGGTATCGGCCGGATTCTAACATGGGGGGCAGGGTTTTTCGGGTGTGCCAGGCCGCCGTTCGCGGCGGCCGCCCGGGCCGCCGCAGGGCATCGTCGATGACCCGGAGGCTGGCCTGGCCCGGCCCGGAGGCGGCGAATTATGAGAGCGTGCTGGCGTTCCTGTGCGATACGGGGCTGCGGGCGTGGGTGGACCAGCTCAGGCCCCAGTTGCTGCAAGCCTTCGGCGGCGGCCGGCATGGCGACTGGCCGCGCTGGCAGTCGGTGCTTGGGCGCCTGCCGCGCCCTGTGGCCCGGCGGGTCGAGCTGAACCGGCCGGCCGTTACCGTGACGGGCGCTTGCGAGGACGGCTGCCGGGCGCTGCTGGAAGCGCTTCTGCGAGAACTACATCCCTGGCGCAAGGGGCCCTATGCGCTGTTCGGCATCCGGATCGACACCGAATGGCGCTCCGATCTCAAGTGGGACCGACTGGCCGATGCCATCAGTCCACTGGCCGGGCGATTGGTGCTCGATGTCGGCTGCGGCAGCGGCTATCACGCCTGGCGGATGCTCGGTGCCGGGGCCGGGCGGGTGATCGGTATCGATCCCACGCTGCTGAGCGTGGCGCAGTTCCTGGCCGTCAGGCACTGTGCCGGCGACCATCCCGTGTCCGTGCTGCCGGTCGGCATCGATGACGTGCCCCGCAATCTCCGCTGCTTCGATACGGTGTTCTCCATGGGGGTGCTTTACCATCGCCGTTCGCCGCTGGACCATCTGCTGGAGCTGAAGGGCTGTTTGCGCCAGGGCGGCGAGCTGGTGCTCGAAACCCTGGTCATCGAAGGCGGCCGGGGCGAGGTTCTGGTGCCGGAGGACCGTTACGCGCAGATGCGCAATGTCTGGTTCATTCCGTCCTGCCTCACGCTGGAGTCTTGGCTGGCGCGTTGCGGCTATCGCGCCATCCGGTGTGTCGATGTGTCAGTCACGACGTCCGCCGAGCAGCGCTCGACCGACTGGATGTGCTTTCAGTCCCTGCCGGATTTTCTCGACCCGCGCAATCCGGCGCTGACCGTGGAGGGGCTGCCGGCTCCGCGCCGGGCGATCTTCATCGCCGAGAGTCCCTGAGCGAGAGACCGGCTTCGGCTAAAATCCACCGCCCTTTTTCTGGAATGTCTTACCCATGAGCGCAGCACGCATCGGTTTCGTCAGTCTCGGTTGCCCCAAGGCCCTGGTCGACAGTGAGCGCATCATGACCCAGCTGCGCGCCGAGGGTTACGAGCTGGTGCCGACCTACCGGGACGCCGATCTGGTGGTGGTGAATACCTGTGGCTTCATCGATGCGGCGGTGGAAGAGTCGCTGGACGCCATCGGCGAGGCGCTGCACGAAAACGGCAAGGTCGTCGTCACCGGCTGCCTCGGCGCGCGCGAGGCGGAAATCCGCGCGCGCCATCCGGCGGTGCTCAAGGTTACCGGGGCGCATGCCTACGAGGCGGTGGTGGCCGCCGTGCACGAGCATGTGCCGCCCCGCCACGATCCTTTCCTGGAGGTCGTCCCGCCGCAAGGCATCAAGCTGACGCCCCGGCATTACGCTTATCTGAAGATTTCCGAGGGCTGCAATCATCGCTGCACCTTCTGCATCATTCCTTCCCTGCGGGGCGATCTGGTCAGCCGCCCCATCGGCGAAGTCATGACCGAGGCCGAACGGCTGGTTGAGGCGGGGGTCAGGGAGTTGCTGGTCGTTTCCCAGGATACCAGTGCCTACGGCGTGGATCGTCGCTACCGGCCCGATTTCTGGCATGGCCGGCCCCTGAAGACCCGTTTCCTGGATCTGGCCAGCGCCCTCGGGGAACTGGGGGTATGGGTGCGGCTCCACTACGTCTACCCCTATCCGCACGTGGATGAGGTACTGCCGCTGATGGCGGAGGGGCGGATTCTGCCCTACCTAGACATACCCTTCCAGCACGCCAGCGAGAGCGTCCTCCAGCGGATGAAGCGGCCGGCGGCGACCGAGGACGTGCTGGCGCGGATACGTCGCTGGCGGGACATCTGTCCCGATCTGATCTTGCGCAGCACTTTCATCGTCGGCTTTCCCGGCGAGACCGAGGAGGATTTCGAGCGGCTGCTGGACTTCCTCGACATCACCCAACTGGACCGGGTGGGGTGTTTTGCCTATTCCCCGGTCAAGGGGGCGGTCGCCAACGAGTTGCCCGGCACCGTGCCCGAGGAGATCAAGCAAGAGCGTCTGGCGCGCTTCATGGCTTTTCAGACCCAGATCAGCGCCGACCGTCTGGCGGCCCGCGTCGGGCGACGGGAAATGGTGCTGATCGACGAGGTGGTCGAGGAGGGGGCTGTCGGTCGCAGTCGTGCCGATGCACCGGAGATCGACGGTCAGGTGTTCATCGATGGCGCGACCCAGCTGCAGGTCGGTGATTTGGTGGAGGTCGAGATCGAGGAGGCGGACGAACACGATATGTGGGCCCACCTGCTGCCCTGATCGGGTCGGGTGGGAGGGCGGGAACCGGGCGGTGGCCCGCTCCCGCCCGTGTCAGGCCTCAGTGATGATGGTGTCCGCCCGGGCCATGGACATGGCCATGGTCGAGTTCCTCGCGCGTTGCCTCGCGGACCTCGGTGACTTCGATGGCGAAATTCAGCGTCATGCCGGCCATGGGATGGTTGCCGTCCAGAATGATCTCGTCACCTTCCACGCCGATCACGGTGACCAGCTGCATGCCCTCCGGTGACTGGGCCTGGAACTGCATGCCGGGATGGATTTCATCGACGCCCTGGAAGGCGCTGCGCGGCACCGATTGCACCATCTCGTCGTCGCGCTCGCCGTAGCCGTCGGTCGGCGCGATGGCGACGGTGAACTTGTCGCCGACCGAGCGACCGGTCAACGCCCGCTCCAGCCCGGCGATGATGTTGCCGAAGCCGTGCAGGTAGGCCAGCGGCTCCTGACCCTCGGAGCTGTCCAGGATCTCGCCGGCATCGTTGGTGAGCGTGTAGTGGATGGAAACCACCTTTTCATTGGCAATCTGCATGAATGTCTCGATCTGCGTGAAGTTGAGTCCGCATCATAGCCGGTTTTTGCTGCCGGCAGGCTGCTTTTGCCTAGCCATGCCCGGGTACGTTACCATTCCAGCCATTTTCAACCCTTCTTCAGTGTGTCCTCCCTGTCCATCCTCACTTTTATCAAGCGTCTGATCGAGCCCGTCTCCCGGCCGCCGGTTGTCGCCGCGCCGGCCCCGGCGGCAGTCGAGCCGCCCGCGGAGACGCAATTGCCCCGAATCTACGCCCGCGCCGAGCATGCGATCTCACGATCGCTGGTGAGCGAGAACGCGCTCAAGGTGCTCTATCGGCTGAAAAAAGCCGGCTACGAGGCCTATCTGGTGGGCGGATGCGTTCGCGACCTTCTCCTGGGGCGGGAGCCCAAGGATTTCGACGTCGTGACGGACGCGCATCCCGAGCAGATTCGCGCCGTATTCCGGAATTGTCGGCTGATCGGTCGCCGTTTCCGCCTGGCGCATGTGCACTTCGGTCAGGACATCATCGAGGTGGCCACCTTCAGGGCCCTGCAGTCCGACCAGCCGCACGGCGAGCGGGTACTGGAAAACGGCCGCATCCTGCGGGACAACGTCTATGGCACGATCGAGGAGGACGCCTTCCGGCGCGATTTCTCGGTCAACGCGCTGTACTACAACATCAGCGATTTCTCGGTCGTCGACTATGTCGGCGGTATGGATGACCACAAGGCCGCCCGCCTGCGGCTGATCGGCGATCCCGAGCAGCGCTACCGCGAGGATCCCGTCCGCATGCTGCGGGCCGTGCGCTTCGCCGTCAAGCTGGGTTTCACGATTCACCCGGACTCCGCCGCGCCCATACCGAAGCTGGCCGGCCTGCTGCATGAAATTCCGCCGGCGCGGCTTTTCGACGAGGTCATCAAGCTGCTGCTGTCCGGCTATGCCGTGCAGACCTTCGAACAGCTGCGGCACTACGGCCTGTTCGGGGCGTTGTTTCCGGAAACGGAGCGCTGTCTGGCGCGCGAGCCGGATGGGTTTCCGCTGACCTTCCTGGCCAAGTCTCTGGAGCAGACCGACCGGCGGCTGGCCGACGACAAGCCGGTGGCCCCCTACTTCCTGTTCGCCGCCCTGCTGTGGGAGCCGGTCAGGGCGCGTGCGCGGCGGCTGATCGAGTCGGGCCACCAGAGCGCGCTGGCCTACCAGGATGCCGGCAACGAGATCATCACCCGCCAGTTGCGCTTGATCGCGTTGCCGAAAAGCATAGGCCTGCCGGTCCGCGAGGTCTGGTCCCTGCAACCGCGCTTCGAGATGACACAGGGCGGGCGCCCGTTCCGCCTGCTGGGACACCCGCGTTTCCGGGCTGCCTATGACTTCCTGTTGCTGCGGGCCGAGACGGGGGAGGCCGATCCCGAACTGGCGGCCTGGTGGACGCGTTTCCAGGTGGCGTCCGAGGCCGAGCAGCGCGCGATGGTGCGCACCGGCAACCGGTCCCCCGCGCGTACGCGGACGCGCAAGCGCCGGACCCGCAAACGCAGCGCTCCCAATGCCCCCGCTTCCTGATGGCACTCGCCCGGCGCGGGTCTATATCGGTCTGGGCGGCAACCTCGGGGATCCGGTCCGCACGGTTCTGTCGGGACGGCAGGCGATCCGGGACATGGCCGGGGTCCGTGAGACGGGTTTCTCGAGCCTGTACCGCAGTACCCCGATGGGACCCTCGGCGCAGCCGGACTATGTCAACGCCGTCATGGCCATCGATACGGTGTTGTCGCCGCTCGCCTTGCTGGACGGCCTGCAGGCCATCGAGGTGCGGCACGGCCGGGTTCGCCAGGGGGAGCGCTGGGGGCCGCGTACGCTGGACCTCGACCTGCTCCTCTACGGTGACCAGATGATCCGCTCCACGCGGCTGATCGTGCCACATGCCGGCATCGCCGGGCGTGAGTTCGTTCTCTATCCCCTGCAGGAGGTGGCCGGCGAGCTGCAAGTGCCGGGACATGGGGCCCTGTCCGATCTGGTGGCCCGCTGTCCGCAGCGCGGCCTGAGCAAGATTCCGCTGCTGACGGAGGCGGAGGCATGACCCCCGAGCGCAGGCCCCTGACGGTTCCCGGGCTGG
>CAZXXC010000147.1:0-7361 GCA_964644665.1 uncultured Methylococcaceae bacterium | reverse complement strand
CGCCCAGTAATCCTGCCAGGCCTTCGCCACGTCCGGGGCGGCGTTTGTGGGCGCCTGCCACCGCGGCAGCGTGATGGTGATTGTCGTCCGCGTGGTGAACGCGCTCAGGCGGCTCACCCCGCCGCGCTGCCGGATCGAGCTCTGCCATGTGATGTTCCAGGTCGTCACCCCATCGTGCGGCCCGGTGGCGCTTTGCGGTCGCCCTTGGTCCAACGAACGCCGGATCTCCGGCACCGTCGCGCCCATCACCGTGTAGTAATTGGTCCGCAGTTGCAGCGAATCCTGCGCGCTGGCGTCTGCGGCGATGAAACCGCCCAGCGTCAGCAGCCATCGCCAAGACGCCAACCGCGGCATCCGTCGCAAGACTTGGCGATCGTGGCGGTGACCCGGCGGCGCGCCGCAATGTTTGGCTTGGCCTTCAAGCATGGCGGCGCTCTGCCGAGACTCCGCTACGGGGGCGTGGCCGGGCTGGCGCATTCGGACGATCATCATTGGCCCATACCTTGGGTCGGCGGCCTTCCGGTGTCAACGGCGCCAGGCCCGCTGACTGGGCGGTGACGATTCCACCGGAGTTCAACGCCAAGGCGCCAGGACGCCAAGACGCGAGGCAAACCCTGCGAAATCCGCACCCGGCGGGCGGCGGTTGGAGCAAGCCAACCAGCGAAGTGCGAGGCCGGCGGCGAAGACCGCCCGAAACCCGTCCGCCTCGATAACGTCGCAGTGTAATCTCCCGAGGTCTTGGCCTCCTGCTCGGATTCTCCAGGAGCGCGGACATTCTTGTCCGCCACGGCAAGGCAACCCGCACTCGCGGACAAGAATGTCCACGCTCCGATTTGGCTGCGGTGCCGCCGAACTGCGTCTTAACGTCCAACAGCCTTGGCCCGGATGCGGCTCAGCGGGGGGTGACCTTGGGCACGCCGAAGCGGCGCATGCGCTGGACCTCATCCCACCGGTTCAACCGCCAGCGCAGGAAGCGCAGCATCCAGACATCCCCGCGCCGCCGGAATTGCCGAATCCGCCGCCGCTCCGCCCGGATGTGCCCCCGCAACCGCCAGCAATCGGCGACGGCGTCCCAATACGCGCGCCTGACGAATCCGCCCCGCCGGACCAGCACCAGGGCGACCACCGCTTCCGCCAGCAGCAGGGCCAGTTGCAGCGGGACGCACAGCAGCAGCAGATTCTGTCCGTTCTTGAGCAGGCTCAGCAACGCATTGCGATTCGCGTAGAACCGCTTCGAGTCGCTCGTCCGGAACTCGACGACCGCCGCGCCGCCCTCGGGATTAGCGTCTGCCGCTCCGCGATGGTGCAGGCGGGCCGCAGGCACACCGACGCAGGCGCGTCCAGAAATCCACACCCGCCACGAAAGATCGTATTCCTCGGCAAACATGAAATACCGCGCGTCAAATCCGCCCAACGCCACGAAAAGCTCGCGTTCAATCAGGTAGGAGCACCCTTCCGGCATCAAGACCTCGTGGGTTGCGGCATGCGGGGTTCGTGTGCTGACCAGTCCGAAAACATCGAAGCCAGTCGCACCGTTGGATTGGAAGCTGTCGTCGGCGTAATTCAGCACCAATGGCGTGGCTGCCGCCGCGCCCGTGCGCCGAACCTCCGCCAGCAGCCGCTCCAGACAATCGGGTTCGAGCCACGCGTCGTTGTTCAGAAAGAAAAGGAACTCCCCGCAAGCTTGGCTGGCGGGACGATTGTTGCCTTCAGCGAAGCCGAGGTTCACCCCGTTTTGGATGAAGCGCGCACGAGGCCAGTCTTTCAGAACCGCTTCCGCCATCAGGTCGGAGCCGTCCGTGGATGCGTTGTCCGCCACCAAGACCTCCAGTTGATCGAAGATCGTCTGCGCCCGCAGTGATTCCAGGCAGCGTTGGATCCATCGCGCGCCGTTGTAGTTCAGTACAATGACGCTGAGGGGAGGCGTCCCTCCCGGAAGATGTCCGACAGGCTTTGCGTGTTGGGCTGGATGGGATGGCTGCGAATTCACAGTCCGAACTGCCGCAGCTATTACCCGATTGCCCCATGTTCCTCAAGGCTTGACATGAAAAGGAACCTTGGGAAGATGGCCGCAACTTGCCGGCTGGGCTCAACCGGTCAGGCAAACCTTGAAAGGAATATGAAAACGCCATTGCCGCTACCGTATTGGTTTCAAACCCTCTTCCTCTGTGCTGCCGCCGCGTTGTTTGGGACCAACGTCCGCGCGGACGGCTCCGGGACTGGCGATCCGCTGCTCATCAACGTCAACTTTGGCGGGCACTTGACGCCTGCGGGGCTGGACATCAACAAGGTCGGCCTTGCCGCCATGGGGCAGACGACCAATGACCTTTGGAATTTCTACAGCCGAGACGTGGCCCCGGGGCAATGGCGCCAAGACGGAAGCATCCCCAACCTCCTGCAAGCCGATGGGAGCCTCACTGAGGCGGGACTGCTCGTCAACAATTTGCCGGGCGCCTGGTACAACGGCTCCAGCGACGCGATGTACAATGGATTTCTCTATCCCCAAAGCGGCCCAGCTTCGGTCGTTGTGACCAACCTGCCCGCTGGCCGTTACGATTTCTTTCTCTACTCGGGACAGGGCAACTTCCAACTGCGGGTCGAAACGACAAACTACGGAACATTAACCACGTACGATGTGCCGGTGACCAGTCCCCCGGTGTGGCAGGCGGGCGTGCAATACGCGTGCTTCACCAACGTGCAATTGGCCGCCGGCAACGCGGTGACAGTGACCCTGCTGCCGGGCGCCGGAGGCGGGCCCAGCATTTCCGGCATGCAAATCTACCGGGCCGCGCTGGCGCCCGGGGTGCCGACCATCTCCGCCCCGCCGACGGGCCAAACCGTTTTTGAAGGCGCGGACGTCGTCTTTCAGGTGACGGTGACAGGGGACGAACCCCTGAGTTACCAATGGTCCTTCAACGGTACCAACCTGCCGTCAGCCACCGGCACGAGGCTGGTTGTGCCGGGCGTTGGCGTCGGCGACGCAGGCAACTACTCCGTCACAATTACAAACCGTGCCGGTGCAATCACCAGTCCGAACGCGCCGCTGACGGTTGTCCGGTTCGCCTCCAACGCGCTCATCAATGTCAACTTCGGCGGCCACCTGACGCCCGAGGGCTTGAACAGCAACAAGACGGGCTTGGCGGCGATCGGGAGGTCCACCAACGACCTCTGGAATTTCTACAGCCGCGATTCAGCGTCGGGAGAGTGGAAAAGGGACGGAGCGCTCTCCAACTTGCAGCAAGCGGATGGAACCATCACCGCGGCGGGGCTTGAAGTTCAGAATCTGCCAGGCGCTTGGTACAACACAGCGGTGGACACGATGTATCACGGGTTCCTTTATCCGCAGAGCGGCAGCGCGACTCTGCTGGTGACCAATCTGCCTGCCGGACAATACGACGTGTACCTGTATTCGGGACAAGGCGCTTTCCAGATGCTGGTGGGCGCGGCGGACTATGGAATCCTCGGCACTCACGACGCCCCGCTGGCCAATCCGCAAATGTGGCGGGAGGGCCTGCAATACGTCCGTTTTGCCGGCGTGCAGGTTGCCGCCGGGCAGACCATGACGATCCGGCTGCTTCGCGGAGCGGGCGGGGCGGCGACGGTTTCCGGATTGCAGATTGCCGCCGCGAATGCGCTCCCGAGCTCGACGCAATATCGGCTTCACGCCGTCACCGCCGGCGGAGGCATCGTGCTGCCTGACCCGCTCTTGAGTGTCTATCCGCTGGGTTCATCGGTCACCCTGACGGCACAACCCGCCACCGGCTGGGCGTTCCTCGGCTGGAGAGGGCACGCCCAAGGCAGCAATCCGGTGACCTCCCTGACGATGACCAGCGACAAGCTGGCGGAAGCAGTGTTTGGCACGTTTGTGCTCCCGGGCATATCCGGGAATGGCACCCTCAGCACCTTCCCGGAGTCGTTGGTGTATCCCTATGGCACAACGGTGAGATTCAGAGCCCAGCCGGCCGCCGGTCATTATTTCGTTGGTTGGTCGGGGGCCATGACAGGCACGGTGAATCCGCAGACCCTCACGGTGCGGTCACCAAATGGGACCGTGACGGCCAATTTCGCGCCACTGCCAGCCGGACGCGTCAGCTTGGCCGTCTTGAGTGACGGCTTGGGTCGCGTCAACGTGATGCCGCGAACAAATACGTTTGCCATAGGTGAAGTCGCCACCCTGAAGGCCACGCCGGACGCGGGCCAGGATTTCATGGGCTGGAGTGGCGATGCGAGCGGCAACGATCCGGAACTCATCGTGACGATGGATCAAAGCAAAACGATCACCGCGAGTTTTACCCAGCGGCCACGGTTGTCGGCGAGTCCCACCGTCGGCGACGCGTTTGCGGATGGCGTGCTGGTTTCCCTCCTCGGGGAATGGACAGGTTCTTACGAAATCGAGTCCTCAACCAACTTGGTTGATTGGCGACCCGCCTTGAGCGTCACGAACGCTTACGGCTGGTCGGGTTTCTGGAGCTATCCGGGCGCGGACAACCAGCCGCGTTTCTACCGCGCATTGAAACAGTAAGTGGGCTTGGACTTGGTCAGGGGACAAGTTGGCTGCCGGCCACGCGTCCGCAGGACCTGACCGAAAACGAGTTGCGCGCGGATCGCTTGTTGATGAGCGACCAGTTGTTCCACTGGCATCTGAACGACAGTTGGGCCTATAGCCACGGGGAGTCCGGCCCGCGAACCGGCGACCCGGCCGCGGGGAAGCTCGAAACGGGCAACCCGTGCGGGCTGGCCGGCCTGAACCAGCTTTACGGCGACGGGCGGGTGGTGTGGAAATCCGGCCGGAAGCTCCAATGCGCCACGCTCTCCACCGCCGCCCCGCTCGCCGGATTCGTGCGCGCCTACTCCACTGACGCGACGTTCCATTGAGCCCGATCCCGAAGCGGGCCTGTGCCTGGCTGTGTAGCGGCGTTTGTCAAAACGCAGTCCTCGAGTCATCCCCCGCCACACCCACGCCCCCTGCGGTTTCACAACCGCAGCTACGGGCGCCAAGCGGTGTCTATTCAGATGGAATCCACACTCGCCCTCCCCATCAACTTCGGCGTAGCGGCGTCTCGGCAGCGCCGCCAGTTCTTGGAAGTGGAAGATGGCGGCGCTCTGCCGGGACGCCGCTACGGTTCCGCGATTCAAAGCGCGAGGCATCGTTTCGGGGAGGTCTCACCCCAACGCTCTCCCCCGGGGAGAGGGTTGGGGTGAGGGCGAGCGTTTTTCCAACTGCATGGATACGGGGGGCGGGCCGCATATCGGCTTTGACAACGCGGCGGGCGCCCGGATACTCCGCGCATGCGAGTGCTGATTACCGGGGTGACCGGGTTCGTGGGCAGTCATGCGGCGGAGTTCGCCCTGGCGCAAGGGGCGGAGGTCTTCGGCGCCTGCCGCTGGCGCAGCAATCCCGAGAACATCGAATCGCTGCGCACCCGGCTGCTCCTCGTGGAGGCGGACTTGCGCGACCAATCTTCTGTCACCGAGTTGCTGGAAAACACCCGGCCCGATTACATCCTTCATCTGGCCGGGCAGAGCCAGGTGATGGCGTCTTGGCACGCGCCGGCGGAGACGCTGCAAACGAACGTCATTGGCCAGGTGCATTTGCTGGAGGCCATCCGGCACCGGGGCGCGCCGTTCCCACGGGTGCTGGTGGTGGGGTCCAGCGAGGAGTACGGGCTGGTGCAGGAAAATGAATTGCCGGTGACGGAGGACCAGCAATTGCGCCCGCTTTCGCCCTACGCGGTGAGCAAGATCGCCCAGGACCTGCTGGCGCATCAGTATTTCCGGAGCTACGGCATTCCGTGCCTGCGCGCCCGGGCCTTCAACCACGACGGCCCGCGCCGGGGCGAGGTCTTTGTCACCTCCGCGTTCGCGCGGCAGATTGCCGAGATTGAACTGGGGTTGCGCGAGCCGGTGATCCTGGTGGGCAACTTGAAGGCCCGGCGCGATTACACGGATGTCCGGGACATCGTGCGCGGGTATTGGATGCTGCTGGAGCGCGGGCTCCCGGGCGAGGTGTACAACCTCTGCTCCGGCCGGTCGCACTCGATCCGCGAGGTGCTGGATTTCTTCCTGGCGCAGGCCACGGTTCGGGACATTGAGGTGCGCGAGGACCCGGCGCGGTTGCGGCCGTCCGACGTGCCGAATCTCTACGGCAGCGCGGCAAAGATTCACGCCGCCATTGGCTGGGCCCCCACGATCCCGTTGGAGCAGACGCTGAAAGACGTGTTGAACTACTGGCGGGCACGGGTACGCCGCAGCCATTTTGCCCATGAACCTGATAGGGCTGATTTGGGTTCCAGCGCGCGGCGCAACTCTTGCGTCTGGTAGTTTTTCAGGCGGGCGGGACATGAGTTGGGGCGACGAGACCGAAGGTTACATCGCCGGCGATGGTTTGGAGCCGCGCTTGAAACCGTGTTGGGCGGCCAGCTTGCCGAGCCGGCGGGGCTGACTTTCTTCGTGCTTCTGTGCGTCCTCCCGCCGTCCCCGTTCGGCATCCTCTAGTCCGTAACGCCGCCTCCGGCAATGGAGTCCTGCCAGTTGGGCCGCCACGGGCATCAGCCCGTGCTCTACTTGTCGCTGAGTTGGGGCGGACTGGAACGGCGCAAGCCGCTGCGCGAAGCCCCCTTGCGCTGGCAGAAACCAATGGCGGAGAAGTTGACCTCCGACGCTCGGGGCACGAGCCTCTCAGCTTGAGGAAGTGGTAGCCAAACGACGATGAAATCACCCCCAACTTAGTCTTTCAGGATAATGAGAATTGCTGGCTTCGCGTGGGAGTTGCGAGCCCCGGCCTCAAGACCGCGCCAGCGTGACAGCGACCGCCCGGCGCGGCGCGCTGCCGCGCGCGCCGCGATGCGGCATCGATGTAGAATGGGAAGACCAAGCTCCCGGCCGCGTCTATTCAGAGGGAATCTTCGCCCGTTCCGCAGGCGGCGGCTGGGCCTTCCGTCGGACATCCAGCGCGGGGAGGGGCCAAAGGGTCGCCGGGACGTGTTGCTCCAAGGCGATCGCGGCAAGCTCGGCCACAATGTTCAGATGTTGCGCGGAGACGTCCTTCGTTTCGAATGGGTCTTTCTCCAAGTCGTAGAGTTCGTTGGTCGGTCGTTTCGCCTCATTGTCCTTGGCGTTCAGATTCTGCCGCACAAATTTCCAGTGACCGACGCGCACACATTGTTGGCCGCCGTAGCCGGGCGACTCGCGGTAGAGGAAGGGCCGGGGTGCTTGCGGTTGACCGAGCAGCGTGGGAGCGAAGCTGATGCCGTCCAAACCCGCCGGCTCCTGATCCTAGGCGCCGGCCAGTTCCAGCAACGTCGGCAACCAATCCTCGAAGCCGGTCACGCGGTCACTCGTCGTGCCGGGCGCGATCTTGC
>CAZXXC010000146.1:0-7887 GCA_964644665.1 uncultured Methylococcaceae bacterium | reverse complement strand
TGAGCGTACAGCGCGTTGTCGTCGATATTCAGTTTGGCGTCCAGCGCCAGCAAGGCCCCGTCGTCGGTCACGATCAGCGGATTGATCTCGATCTGGCCGAGATCCTTGTCCAGCAACAAGCGATACATCGCCTGCATCACACCGACCAGCGCATTGACTTCTGGTCCTTCCAGCCCCATCGCGAAACCCAGTTCGCGCCCCTGGTAGGCCTGCAGGCCGGCGACCGGGTCGACGCTGCAGGTCAGAATCGCGTCCGGATTCGCCGCGGCCACTTCCTCGATGTCCATGCCGCCTTCGGCCGAGCCCATGAACGCGACGCGGGCCGATGCCCGATCCACCAGTGCGCTGAGATAAAGCTCGCGCCGGATCGGTGACGGTTCCTCGACCAGCACCGCGGCCACCGGCAAACCGGCCAGTCCGGTCTGATGGGTGACCAGGCGTGCCGCCAGCATGGCACGGCTGACCTGTTCGACCGCATCCAGCGTCTCGACCACCTTGACGCCGCCGGCCTTGCCGCGCCCGCCGGTATGCGCTTGCGCCTTCACGACCCAGCGCGACCCACCCAACGTCGTCGCGGCAGTTCGCGCCTCTTCGGCAGAAAACGCCACGCATCCGCGCGGCACGCCGATCCCGTATTCCGAGAACAGCGACTTGGCTTGATATTCGTGCAGGTTCATCAGTGTATTCGAAGCGACGTGGCAACCGGGTCGGGTGACTGGACACCGTCCGCATTGCGGCGCGGAGGGCTGACGGACGGTGCTAGAATTCCTTCGTCCTGCGGCATTTTAGCCAACTCGGATGAAAACTTCACCGCAGTGATTCGCCGCGCGCCGCCATCGACCTCGGTCGGTACCTCCACCGGACCAGACACCGCATGATCCAAACGACCGCCACGACGGACCGATCTCCGAGCGATTCCCCGGAGGACGGGGATCACCTGAGCCCATGTCCGTTCTCGCCCCGTTATCGCATCCCCGGCCGACAGGCCTGGCGGTCCTTGTCGCTGTTCGTGTTGTATCGGATCGCACTCGGAATCTTCGTGGCCGTCCCGGTCTGGATCGGCAAGCCGAATGCGCTGTGGTCGATTCACGACCCGCTGCTGTTCCAGCTCGCCGCCTCGCTCTACCTGCTTTCCGCGCTGCTGGGCATCCCGCTGCTGATCCGGCGGCGACCGAAGTTCGCGATCCAGGTCCAGATGCAGATTCTCGCCGACATCGTGCTGGTATCGGTGATGATGAAAGCTTCGGGCGGAGTGGCCAGCGGACTCGGCATCGTGCTGGCCTGCAGCGTCGCGGCCGGCGGGATCGTCGCCGGCGGCCGCTGCGCGCTGGGTTTTGCCGCGGCAGCCACACTGGGCGTGCTGACCCAGGAAATGCTGCTGGTATTCGGCGAACTGCCGTCCGCCGCGTCCACGACCTCCGCCGGACTGTTGGGCGCCGCGTTCTTCGCAATCGCACTGCTCGCGGTCGCACTCTCGCGCCGGGCCGAACAAAGCCAAATACTTGCTGCGCGCCACCGCCACGATCTGGCAAACTTGAAGCACCTGAACAGCTTCATCGTCGAACATCTGCAATCGGGAATCATCGTGCTGGATGAACAGAATCGGGTGTGCATCGCGAATCCGGCCGCCCGGCGCCTGCTCGGCGTGCCTCATCCCGTGACCCTGCTGGAGCAGACCGGACCGGCGATGCGCCGCGCTTTTCAGGAATGGCTGGATTTCGGCCGCGAGTCACCCGGCAGCCTGACTTCCCCCGACGGACATCCGGTGCAGGTCCGCTTTGCAAGGCTGTTGCAGCCGGATGCCACGCTGTCGATGATCCTGCTGGAGGACACCGCGCTGCACCAGCGCCGGGTGCAGCAGAGCAAGCTCAAGTCGCTCGGCCAATTGACCGCCAGCATCGCCCACGAAATCCGCAACCCGCTCAGCGCGATTCACCAGGCCGCTCAGTTGCTGGCCGAGGCGCCAGGTCTCGGAACCGAGGACGGCGACCTGATCCGGATCATCCTGAAGCATACCCAGCGCGTCAATGAAATCATCGAGAACATCACGCAGATCTCTCGGCGCCGTTCATCCCAGCGCGAATACATCGTGCTCGGCCCCTGGGTCAGGCGCTTCCTGGCCGATTTCGCCGAGGAACATCGGCTGTCACCCTGTCCCTTCAAGCTGATCGGGAGCGAGTTGAATCTAGAAGCGCTGGTCGATCCCAGCCAGTTGAAACAAATTCTCGAGAACCTGTGTTCCAATGCGCTGAAATACGCTCCGTCGGGCGACATCGGTCCGGTGGTCGTATTGCAGCGGGATACACGAGATCATCGGCCGTGCATCGACGTGATCGACCGTGGCACCACGATCGATCACGCCGTCGCGGAACAGATTTTCGAACCCTTTTTCACCACCTCGCCAACGGGAACCGGGCTGGGCCTTTACATCGCGCGCGAATTGGCCGAACTGAACCAGGCACGGCTGGAATACCGCCCGCTGGCGGACGGCAATGCTTTCCGGATTTCGCTGGCCGACGGGACAGAGGGAGCCGTCGAACTATGAGCAACCCCGTCGTGCTGGTCATCGACGACGAACCGGACATCCGCGAACTGCTCGCGATCACGCTGCGGCGGATGGGCATCCGTGTGGTCGAGGCGGAAAGCCTGGCGCGCGCCCGCGCGCTGCTGCGGGAAGAGACCTTCCATCTGGTGCTGACCGACATGAAACTACCCGACGGCAACGGCCTCGATCTGGTGGACTTCATCCAGGAACATCATGCCCATCTGCCGGTCGCGGTGATCACCGCGCACGGGAACATGGAAGCGGCGATCCGCGCGCTGAAGAACGGCGCATTCGACTTCGTGGCCAAACCGATCGACCTGCAAGTGCTGCGTAGTCTGGTGGACGTCGGGCTCAAGCTCGGCATGTACGGCGACCAGATCGACCGCCGTTCGCGCGACACGCTGATCGGCGATTCGCCGGCGATGCGCGACATCCGTTCCAAGATCGTGAAACTCGCTCGCAATCAGGCGCCGATCTTCATCAGCGGCGAATCGGGCACCGGCAAGGATCTGGTCGCCCGTCTGATCCACGCCAAGAGCCCGCGTGCCGACAAGGCGTTCGTCGTGGTGAACTGCGGCGCCATCCCGGCCGAGTTGATGGAAAGCGAATTTTTCGGGCACCGCAAGGGCAGTTTCACCGGCGCCATCGCCGACAAACAGGGGCTGTTTCAGACCGCGGACGGCGGTACGCTGTTTCTGGACGAGGTCGCCGACCTGCCGCTGTCGCTGCAGGTCAAGCTGCTGCGCGCGATCCAGGAGAAATCGATCCGGCCGGTCGGCGCGCAGAACGAAATTCGGGTGGATGTCCGCATCCTCAGCGCCACCCACAAGAACCTTGCCGAACTGGTTCGCGACGGCTTGTTCCGGCAGGACCTCTTCTATCGGATCAATGTGATCGAACTGAACGTGCCGCCGCTGCGCGAACGGCGGGGCGACATCCCCGCGCTGGCGGAATGCATCCTGAATCGGCTGACCGCGGCGAACGGGCTTCCTCCCAAACGGGTCAGCGAGTCCGCCATGCAGACGCTGGCGCAATACGACTTTCCCGGCAACGTGCGGGAACTGGAGAACGTCCTCGAACGCGCGCTGGCGCTGTGCGACGGATCCATGATCCAATCGGGGGATCTGCAGCTATCTCCCGGCATCGCCGCGGCACCGGTACCGCGCCCGCCTCAGCCGGAAGGGGGCATGCCGTTGGACCACATGATCGACGAGGTGGAAAAAACCGCGATCCTGGAGGCCCTGGAAAAGACGCGTTGGAACAAGACGGCCGCGGCGCGCCACCTAGGCCTGACGTTCCGGGCGCTTCGCTACCGGCTGAAGCGGCTGGGACTCGAATAGCCGATTCCGGCAGTGGCCGGCACGGCGGCGGTCGGCGCCGGGCCCGGCATCAGGCGTGGTACTTCTTCATGGCCCTAAATTTTTCCAGCGCCTCCCGCACCTTCCGGGTACCGGCTTCATCGAGCTCGGCGGCCTTGTAGACCTTGTCCAGCAAACCCTCCGCCACCATCGCTTCCTTGACCCATTTCTTGGCGAAGCGGTAATTAGTCGGTGCCGGGCCCGCTTCGCCGGATGCCGGATCCTTGATCAGCAGGCCGCCGCGAGACTCTTCCACCGCCGCCTTCTTCGCTTCCGGTTCCGGCTTCACGGCTACCGCCGCAGGCGCCGCCTCGGCCGGCTCCGGCGCGGCTTTTCTCGCCTCCGCGGCAGGCGCCGCCGTCACCGGTTCGGGCGCGGATTTCTTCGCTTCCGTCACCGCAGCGGCCTTCGCCGCCTCCTGAGGTTTCGCGGCGACCGGGGGCGGCGCTTTCGCCCTGGCCTGTCGGCTGGTCTCGGCCGAGACGGTCTTGAACACTTCGTACAGCACGTAACCCACGAACACGACGGTCAATCCCGCCACCAACTGCAACATGATCACTCTCCTCCGAAAATAGCGTTGTTGTCTTTGTCTCCGCCGAACCGGCCCGGCCCTGGTGCCATGACCGGTCTCCCGCACCTCGACCGCCTACCGAACGCGGCAAAGGGAGCGACGCTTGCACGGTAAGCCCGCCGCTGCACACCTTAGGGCCAAATCCGGAAAACCGCAACTCCGCGCCGCGGCGCGGCGGGGGCGCTCACGCGGAGCCCGCGACCTGATGCCGGAACGGGTTGCGGCCGAACTGCAGCGCGTGGAGTTCCGCGTAAGCACCGCCGGCATCCAGCAGATTCCGGTGGGTCCCCCTCTCGACGACGAAACCATCCCGCATCACGAAGATCTCGTCCGCGTTCTGAATCGTCGACAACCGGTGCGCGATCACCAGTGTGGTGCGGTTCTTCATCAAGACTTCCAGCGCCGCCTGCACATGCCGCTCCGACTCGGCGTCCAGCGCCGAAGTCGCCTCGTCCAGAATCAGGATCGGCGCGTCCTTCAGCAACGCCCTGGCGATCGCCAGCCGCTGCCGCTGGCCGCCGGACAACACGATGCCGTGCTGTCCGACCATCGTCTGGAAACCCTCCGGCAGCGCTTCGATAAACTCCAGCGCGTGCGCGGCTCGCGCCACCTCGCGAATCTCCTCCTCGACCACGTCACCGCGCCGCCCGTAGGCGATGTTGCTGGCAACGGTGTCGTTGAACAGCGTGACTTCCTGGCCGACGTAGGCGATGTGCTCGCGCAGGTTCTGCAGACTCAGTTCGCGAATGTCGTGGCCGTCGATCGTGATCTTGCCGGCGGTGGGTTCGTACAGCCGCGGCAGCAGGCGCACCAGCGACGTCTTGCCGCTGCCGGACTGGCCGACCAGGGCGATCGTCTTGCCGGCCTCGATCTTCAGATCGACGTCGCATAGCGCCTTGGCCTGGTCGGCATGGTAGGCCAGGCTGACCCGACGGTATTCGATCCGGCCCTTGACCCTGGGCAGCATCAGGGTGCCGGTGTCCTTCTCCCGTTCCGAATCCAGCATCTCGAAGATGCTGTCGCCGGCGGCGATGCCCTTCTGGATCGTGCTCATCACGCCGATCAGCCGCTTGATCGGACTCAGCATCATCGCCATCGCGGCGACGAACGTGATCAGACTGCCGGGCGTGATGGTGTTGCGCACCGACTCCAGCGACACCACGTACAGGATCGCGGCGAACCCGCCGATGTAGATGAACTGGATCACCGCACTGCTGAGCGAGTCGGTCGCGATCAGCTTCAGGTGCCGGCGCATGTTGCTCTCGTTCTCGCGTGCGAACTTGACCCGCTCGTAGCCGTCGCCGTTGAACACCTTGACGATCCGGTGCGCATCGATCACTTCCTGGGCCACGTGGCTGACATTGCCCATCGATTCCTGAATGCGCATGCTGATTCGCCGGAAACGCTTGCTGACCAGCCGGATGCTGATCGCGAGCACCGGACCCACGACCATGAAGATCGCCGACAGCAGCAGATTCTCGTAGATCATCAAGGCCAGCAGACCGATGATGGTCAGCGAATCCTTGAACGCGGTCACGATGCCCATCGTCAGGCCGTTCGAGACCTGCTCGGTGTTGTACAGCAGGCGCGACAGCAGTTGGCCGGACGAAGACTGGTCGTAGTACTTACAGGGCAGATACAGCAGTTGATCGAACAGGTCGCGGCGCAGGTTGGTGATGATGCGCCGGCTGACGTAGCCGGAGTAGTAATCGCCGGCGAACCCGGAAAGTCCGCGGGCGAGCGACAGCCCGAGCAGCACGAAGGGTGCCTGGCGCATCAGGGCCGGGTCCTTGTCGATGAAGGTCCCGTCGATCAGCGGCTGGATCAGCTTGGCGAATGCCGGGCCGAGCAGCGCGTACACGCCCATGCCCAACACCGACAGAGCGAATGCCTTCCAGTACGGCAGGCCGTAGCGCAGCAACCGCCGGTAGATCGCCATGCCGTTCCTCAGGCGTTCCGGCTCTCGTGCTTCGGTCATCGTGTCGTCGAACTCAAAAGACTCTCATGATAACCGAAGCATGACGGCCCTAGCCACGGACTCGGCCGGCACCGCGCAGCCGTCCGCCGGCGCCCCGCGACTATTTCAACGGAACGGGCTCGGCCACGACAGGACCCTGCACATAGTGAATCCCCAGATCGCGCAGCACTCCCAGCGTGGCTTCGCTGTCCAGGTCCTGGGCAAAGGTCTTGATCTGCAGCCGGTCGGCGATGCGCTGGATCGCGCGGATGATCTCCTCGTCGACCGGATCGGTCCCCACCCGCCGGGTCAGGCTGCTGTCGATTTTCAGGTAGGCCAGCGGCAGATTGCGAATGTAGGCGAACGACGAGACACCGCCGCCGAAATGACTCAGGCAGAACCGGTAGCCGAGCCCTTGCAGCTCATGCATCAGCTTCTGGAACAGCGTGAAATTGGCGACGGCGTCGTCCTCGGTGATCTCGAAGCAGAGACGGCTCGGCTGCACCCCGTAGAGATCGCTCTGCTCGGACAGGAACCGCGCAAAGCCGGCCTCGGCGGCGGTCGCCGGTGACAACTGCAACGCGAAAACCTCGTCCGCGGCCGGCGCCGTTCGGATCACCGAGAGCAGCGTGCCGATGGCGTGGCGTTCGATCATCGGCACGAGGTTCATCCGCTGGGCGCGCGGCATGAAGCTTGCCGCAACCACCGGGATTTCCCCCGGCTCCTCCAGGCGCAGCAGGATCTCGCGATAGGCCGTCACCGTCCCGTCATCTCGCTGCAGATGCCGGGCGTCCCGGCACAGCAGCCGGAAATAGTCGTGCTCCATCGCTTTCGCCAGACGTGCGGGCCAGTCCGCCGGCGTGCTCTTCTCGGCCGGCTGCTCCGGACCGCTGGCCGCATGTACCAGATCCCGCCCCTTCTCCTTCGCGATGTAGCAGGCCTGGTCCGCCGCGGCGATGGCTTCTTCCACGCCGACGCCGGGCAGCAGCCGGTAGACCCCGATGCTGACCCCCACTTCGAAGTATTTGCCGTCCCAGGCGAAACGGAAATGCTTCACGGCCTCGCGGATCTTCTCGGCGGTGAACAGCGCGGCCTGTCGGGTGGTATCGCGCAGCACCACGCAGAATTCGTCGCCGCCGATCCGCGCCAGTACGTCGTTCAGACGCAGGCACTCCTGCATCAGCCGGCTGATCTGCCGGAGCAGTTCGTCCCCCGCCTGGTGGCCGCAACTGTCGTTGACCGCTTTGAAGCGGTCGAGATCCATGTAGCAAATCCAGCATTCCCGGCTCCGCTCCTCGAGTTCGCTCTGCAGCGTCTCCAGCAGCGACAGCAGCTCGCGCCGATTGACCAGACCGGTCAGCGGATCGCGCGTCGCACGCATCGCCATCTGTCGCGTCAGCGAGCGCTGCTCGGACACGTCCTTCAGGACGATCACGCAGCCCACCACCTTGCCGTG
>CAZXXC010000145.1:0-7931 GCA_964644665.1 uncultured Methylococcaceae bacterium | reverse complement strand
CCCCGCGCCCGTGGGGACCGGTCCTGCCTGGCCAGCCGTCAAGCGGCGGCCTGGTGATTCCGGCTCAACTTGACCGTCTCTTTCAGCATCTTGACATCCCAGGTTTCCGATCCTGAATACCCGGCCAGCAATGCGGCGGCTCTTCGATCGAGTTCATCCAGTTTTTGCATTTGCTCGACGGACGCAGAAGCCAAATGCTCATTGATCAGTTCGCGGCAATCCAACATCAAATGTCCCTCGCCGAAATCCGCATCCCAGTACTCAAGCTCTAGTGAATAATGTCTTAAGTAATCGTCGATAGTCTTCTGAGATGTGCTGGTCATAGACTCTGTCTCCAAGGTTGCGGTGATTGTCCTCGAAAGATTTCGCTCCCTGATCGGCTGGATACGAAGTAATCAGTGTTCCGTGCTCACTTAACAGTACGACCCATCCAAGATGCTCTAGAACCGCCTTCGCCGATATCAGTCGGTCATCATCAGGCTCGGCGATAATCAGGGTTCGCGCCTCGGCAAGGACGTTGAACGTTTTCCCCACGTAATCTTCCTCGTTGAGGATGGAGCCATCTCGTAAACGTTTTTCAAGATGTTTCAGGTGATTTTTGTCACTGTTCCATAGATCGCGAAATACGTCGATGTCGCTGCCATCGCGCTTCCTGATGACCTCTGCTCTTCGCGCTACGGCGGCCATCACGCGATCGGCAACATTCTTCATGCCGCCGAGGATATCACCCACCCGCTTCAACCGGTACTCCGGCCGGACCATCTCGTTGTAGATCGCTTCCAGGCTCTTGCCTTTCCGGAACTGGAGAAGCCGCTCGCGACTGCCGGCGATCAGGCGTTGATCGTCCTCCGGCAGCGCGGCCATGAACGCCCGCTCCGCATCGGGCTTTGGTTTAGCGTCTGGGTCGGCGTCCAGGTCCGGCCGAGGGACGAGGACGCACCGGCAAAAGGGTGATAAGGCGACCTCGGCGCCTGCGGTTTCGGATAGACACCGGGTCCCTGGCCGTAGTCGCCGTCCAGCCCGCCCGTCCATGGGTGGTCGTTCAGCGGAGAAGCGCGCCACCGGAGCGCTTTCTCGTTCCGCCTCATTTCCACGCAGGCGGCATAGTCGACGCCGTCGCTGAGTCGTGATCGGGTACAATACCGGCCCCGATTCAAGCGACTCATGGCACGCAAGCACAAGCACAAACTCGGCAAATCGCCCGCGAAGGCGGATGCGCCCCACAAGCTGGACGAAGCGGCACTCGCTCAGGCGGCTCAGCACGCGCTGACGCAGTCTCGCTACAAGGAGGCGGTCGATTTGTGCAAGGAGTTATGCAAGCGGACGCCGAGCGCCGAGAACCGCGCCCGCTTGTCCGCAGCGTATGCCGGTCGAGCCGGCGACCTGGCGGCCAAGGGCATGATCAAGGAGGCGGCGGCTCTGTGGCGTAACCGTGCCGACCTCTGCGGCGAGCCGCTGATGGAAGGCCCCTATCTGAAGTGGCTGCAGCAACTCGGCGACATGAAGCCGCTGATACAGGCTTATCGGGCCGGTCTGCAACAGGGTGGGAGAGCTCCGGCGTTGGCCGCCATCGAGGCGGCACTGGCGGCCCATGCGTTGTCGGCGCCGGAGACGGCGCTGGCGGAATTGCCGGCCGATTCACCGCTGATGGCCGGTCGGCTCCAGGCACGCGCGGTGCTGCAAGCCTACTGCGAATCGGACCCGGACCTGGATGCTGCGCTGAGGGCCATTCCGTTCCGCTCCCCCTACCGGGATTTGGCTCGAGTGATCAGGAGCCTGGCACGCCTGGAAACGGATCCGGTCGCGGCGCAGGATGATCTGGAGCGGATTTCCGCCGACAGCCCGTTCGCACGGCTGGCCGGGATCGCCAAGACCGCTGCGCTGCCGCTCGATCGTTGGTTGCAGGCGGTGCACGCGCTGCAGGGGGCGGATCGGACGCTGGCGCTGGAATTCCGGAGTATTCCCGATGGTCAGCGGGCGTTGGTCGACGAATTCCTGCGTCTGGGCGAACGGCCCGCTCCGGCGGCGCTGTTCGACTGGATTCTGCGGCAGCGCCAACGGCTGCCGCAGCCGGACCTGGCATCGCTGTGTGGGTCCCTGCTGCCGCTGGTTCCGGACCGCATCCGGGTCTATCGCCAGGTGATCGGTGCTCTGACCGATGCCGAATCGAAGCGACTGCTGGCGCTGCATGCCGAATCCAGGCGGGATCTGTCGGCCGCCGTGCAGCACTGGTTGGACGCGGTGGATTGCTATGGCCGGGATGCCGAAGAATCCTCCCGTTTGTGCGCAGCGATGATTCTTCGTCACTTGGCCGATCTCGCACCTGTCGCCCGCGATGGCGATTTGCACCGCGATGCGATCGTCTGGTTGCAACGGAGTCTGGAATTCGATCCCGACGATCTGGATACGATCTTGCGTCTGTTGCCCGCATACCGGAAGCGACACCAGCTCAAGCCGGCCCGCAGTCTGCTGGACACGGGGTTGACGAGGTTCCCGGAAAACGCCTCATTGCTGCTGGAAGCGATCGAGGTCGCTCTGGCCAGCAATGCGTTCAAGAAGGCGGTGGGTTATGCGCGCCGCGTGCTGGAACTGGACCCGATCAACCCCAGGGTGCGCTCCTTGCTGGGGCACGCCCACATGGCGCACGCCCGAAAGCAGATCAAGGCTCGAAAACCTGATGCGGCGTACAAAGAGCTGGATGAAGCTGGCGACTGGTTGAGGAGTCCGGCGGATCGGACGGCGGTGAAACGCCTGCGCGGCATCGTGGACATCGAGGCGGGACGCGAGGCCGAAGGGCGGCAGCGACTCCACGAAGCCATGGCCGAGTCCGGCGGAACCCTGCTCGGGTATTTCCTGATGGCCATGGAAATGACCAGGCTAGGCCGGGAGCCGGTGAAGTCGTTGCGTGCGCTGGGGTTCCAGGTTCCCAAGATGGCGGCGGCCGCGGATGTGATGAACCTTGTACGCGCGCTGGAGCACTTCAAGGGCGAGTCGGACCCGTTGAAAAAGGCCATGGCGCCGCTGCAGAACGGACTGCTGGCCGCGGCGAAGCAGGCGATGGCGGAAGCGGACCTGCTGTTGATCTGCGAAACCTTCCTGCGATTGGAGTTGTTGCAACTGGTGCATTCGTACGCCGAGGCGGCGCTGCGGCAGGGCTTGCGCAATCCCGTGTTCGTCTATCACCGGATCAACGCGCGCTATGGCCAGCGCCCTTGGTCGATACCGGATCGCGACTACGACGAATTGACGCGTGCGCGGGACCGCGCTGCCGAAACCGGGGACCGCCGCACGGTGGCGCGGATCGAGCAAATGTTGGTGCCGCCGGCACCGGCTCTTGAGTTCGGTGACGAGCCGCTGCTCGATGAGGAAACCAAGCTCGCCGGAGGCATGATGTCACCGGGAGCGGATGAGATCCAGAACATGCTGGACGTTCTTGGAGTGGACGCGTTCCTGGACATGGCCAGCCGGGTGCTGGGGAAGAAGATGTTCAAGAAGCTGGAGGCAACGGTCGGAAGAGACCAGATGCTGCCGTTCCTGATCGATATCCTGGGCATGACGGCCGGAAAGACCCCGTTGCCCAGTCGCCCCGACCAGCCTCCGAAACCGGCCGGCAAACCGGCCGCAGGCGGTCGTCGCGCGGATGACAGCCAAGGAGATCTGTTCGATGACTGATCCTTATCGTATTCTCGGGCTCGCACCTCCCGTCGATGACGAGGTGGTCCGCCGGGCGTATCTGGAGGCGATCCGGGAATGTCCGCCCGAGCGCGACGCGGCCCGCTTCGAGGCCATTCGGAACGCTTACGAGGCGGTGGCCGATTCCCGGCGCCGTCTGAAGCACGCGCTGTTCAACGCCGAAGGGCCGACACCGGCGCAGGTATTGGAGACGTTGATCGGCCAGCAGCAGAACCGCCGACCTTCATTGGCAAGTCTGCTGAAATGGATGGAACAGTCGTGATGCCGATGGAAGCGTCCGTCAAGGAGCGTCTGATCGGTGAGTTCCGCGCGCTGCTGGAGCAGTCCGACGAGGGCTGGCAGCAGGCGGACCAATCGGTCGATCTGCAGACGCTGCTGAGCGAAATGGCGGCCCTGCGCAATGAAGTCCGCTTGCAAGCCCGCCAGTCCAAGGGCGTCATCGACGAACTGCGATCGGCCAACGAGCAGTTGCGATTGGAGAACGAGCGGCTCGTCCGGGATGCGGAGCACCAGCGCCAGCAGGCCGCCGGCATTCGCCTCCAGACCGAGCGCCAGATGCTGCTGGAGTTGCTGGAACTCCGGGATCGTGTCGAGGCGGGTGCGGCGGCCTCGCGCACACACCGCCCGAGCTGGCTCACGCGGCTGTTCG
This sequence comes from uncultured Methylococcaceae bacterium, assembly GCA_964644665.1. Taxonomy (GTDB): domain Bacteria; phylum Pseudomonadota; class Gammaproteobacteria; order Methylococcales; family Methylococcaceae; genus Methylotetracoccus. Next base: position 3,589 of record CAZXXC010000145.1, on the reverse strand, counting down.
CGCGGCGGAATGTGCGTTACGTCAAGGCGCTGGGCGAAGGCCTGCAGCTTGTTTTGAATCGTATGGACCGGTTGTTGAGCGACTATCGCGTGCGGCCGATCGAGTCCCTCGGTCGGCCGCTGGATCCCCAATGCATGAATGCCGTCGGCGTGCGCACGGACCGTCGGCAGCCGGACGGCATCGTCGTCGTCGAACAGCGGCGCGGCTTCATTCGGGACGGCAGCCTGCTGCGCTGCGCAGAAGTCATCGTGAACAAGAGAAAACAGGACCTATGAGCGAAGTGATCGTCGGTATCGACCTCGGGACCACCAATTCCGAAGTGGCAGTCGTCAGGGGCGGACGGGTGGACGTGATACCGGTCGGTATCGACACCTGCATCCTCCCGTCGGTCGTGGGGTTTACCGAAGACGGCACGCTGTTGGTCGGCGAACCGGCCAGGAACCAGTACGCGCTGCATCCGGAACGGACGGTCCGGTCGATCAAGCGGCGCATGGGAGAGGATGTCCGTTTGACGCTCGGTGGAACCGAATACACGCCGCAGGAGATTTCTTCGATGATCCTGAGGCAGCTCAAGGGCATCGCCGAACGGGAACTCGGCGAGACGGTGAACAAGGCGGTGATTACCGTTCCGGCGTTCTTTTCCGATGCCCAGCGTCAGGCGACCCGGGAAGCCGGCGCCATCGCCGGTCTCGACGTCGTGCGGATCATCAACGAACCGACGGCTGCGGCGTTGGCCTATGAGTCGGGACGCGAGGGCGCGCGCAAGGTTCTGGTGTACGACCTGGGCGGCGGCACGTTCGACGTGTCGGTGGTCAACATGGAAAAGGACGTGGTCGAAGTGCTGGCCAGCCACGGCAACAATCACCTCGGCGGCGATGACTTCGATGCCAGGATCATCGAGCGCATTCTGGTCCATCTGAAGGAGGAACGGGGGATCGGGCAGGAGCCGACTGCTGCCGCCTTGGCCCGCATCCGGCGCGCCGCCGAGGCGGCCAAGATCCATCTTTCCGATGCTCCCTATGCGACGATCGCCGAGGAATATCTGTTGGAACACCACGGCGAGCCGGTGCATCTGAACCTGGAATTGTCCCGCGATGAGTACGAGGCGATGATCGCTCCGTATGTCGAGGAAACCCTGCAGGCCGCGCATACCGCGATTGCCGGGGCGGGTCTCACGGTGTCGGATCTGGACGAAATCCTGTTGGTCGGCGGCGCGACGCGGACGCCGCTGGTGGCGCAGCGGCTGGAGCAGGAACTGCGGTTACAGCCGCGCGGCGAGGTCGATCCGGACTTGTGCGTGGCGATGGGGGCGGCGATCCAGGCGGGCATCATCGCCGGCGTGGAAACGCCGACCGTGCTGGTCGACGTGACGCCGTACACGTTCGGTACCAGCGCGCTCGGTATCATGGATGGCGTGGAGTACCCGTATTGCTATGTGCCGTTGATCCGCAAGAACACGCCCATTCCGGTGTCCAAGAGCGAGGTTTTCTATACCTCGTTCGATGGTCAGAAGCGGGTGGATGTCACGGTGCATCAGGGTGAGGATCCGGACGCGCTGAACAACATCGAGATCGGGCGCTTTTCGATCGAAGGTCTGCGCGACGCGCCGCAAGGCAATCCGATCGTCACGACCTTTTCGCTCGATCTGAACGGCATCCTGCATGTCACCTCGCGGGAGAAGGCCACCGGGCTGGAGTATTCGGTCACCATCGACAATGCGATCGCCCGATTCGAAGAGGCCGAAATGGAGCAGGCCCGGCAGCGGGTCGAGTCCTTGTTCGCCCCGGAGACCGACCAGTCGGGAACCGCCGCAAACCGGCACCGGGTCGAAGCGCGGGCCTTGATCGAAAAGGCCGAGCGCCTGATGGATGCGGCCAATGCGGACGATCGCGAGGATCTGGTGAACCGGATCGAAGCGCTGGGCGACGCGCTGGCCGGCGACGACGACGCGGCGTTGGGCGAAGCCATGGATGCGATGGCGGACCTGATCTACTACCTGGAATCCTGACCGTGGAGCGTTGTCCGGCGTGCCGCGCCCGGCTCGGTGCGGAGCCGGTGTGCCCGCGCTGCGGCTGCGAACTGGATCTTGCGCTGCGGGCCGAGCGGGATGCGCGGCGGCTGACCGCCCGCGCACTCGGTCTGCTGGCTTCGGGGCGCTGCGACGACGCCGGCACGCTGGTGAGGCGGGCCTTGTCACTTCGCGATGAGCCGTTGATCCGCGCGGTCCTCCGTCTCTGTGAACGGCGCGCGACGCCATTCGAATCACTGGAATGATGATCGCCGACGGGCACCGCGTGCCGCGGAAGCCGGTCCTTTCCGGAAAGCCCGGGGTCATTGCGGACTTTCGGGCTCCGGCGGCGGAAATTCCACCAGATGGTAGATCTCGTCCAGTTCCAGTGCGGCCTCGAGTTTCGGAAGTCGCAGCCGGGGCGCGGCGCCGCCGTATTCGGTGAACAGCCAGCGGCTCTCGGTCTCCCGCTCGAACAACTCCACATGGCGGCGTTCCTGGTCGATCAAGAGGTAATACTGGAGTCCCGCTATGGTGCGGTAGCGCTCGAATTTGCCACCCCGGTCCCAGGATTCGGTGGAAGGGGACAGGACCTCTACGACCAGCACCGGATTCTCCACGAAGCGCTCATGGCGGATGCCCTGTTCGCACAACACCTGCACGTCCGGATAGCAAAAATGGTCGTACTCGGTGATGTACAGCTTCATGTCCGCGCCATAGACCCGGCAGGGCCTGCCACGGAGGCCGTTAACCAAAGCTGCGCCGATGTTCATGGCAATCAGGGCATGTCGTTCGGAACCGCCGGCCATGGCGAAGACCTCGCCGGAGCAGTACTCGTAACGCTGATCCTCGCGTTGTTCCAGCGTGAAATATTCTTCGTGGGTGAAACGGTGCGGTCCGACGGCGGGCAGGGATGACATGAGCGGGATCTCCTCGGCAGGGACGGGATGCGCCGGACCGGCGGCGCGTTGGCGTGCGCCGCCCGGACTCATCATAGCAAGTCCGATGCGATCCGGCGTGAGGAGGCGGCACGCAGGGTACCGCGAGCGTTGTGGCGCCGGGCCGACGACCGTGCGCAGCGGCTGCCGGCCGATCCTCGCCTGCGGCCTCGGTCGCGCTAGCGCCAGACCACCAGGGACATGTCGTCGAGCCGCGCGATACCGCTGTTGGCGCCGTTCACGCGGACACGGACCGTATGCACGCCCGGGGTCGGTAGCACGACAGTGGCCTGGCTTGTCGCGCTGACCCAACCGTCACCGCCGGCGTACAGGAAATCGCTGGGCGTGGCGTTTCCGGAACAGAACGCGTTGTCGCTGTTCGAAGGCGATGCCGCCGATTCTCCGGCGGGGCCGGCCGGATCGACCATGATGTCGATGTCCACCCAATTGAAGCTGCTGCCGTCGACGGCACATTCCGCGTTGAAGGCCAGGACGACTCGGGTATTCGGCTCGGTGGTCGTGAAGCTGAACGTGGTGCCGCCGGCAGCGGCTCCATTGAAATCGACCGAATAGGTGGCGCCGCCGTAAATGGCCGCCGAAGTGCGGGTCTCGGCCACCAGGATCTCGGCGGAGGCATCGCCGG
>CAZXXC010000144.1:0-7935 GCA_964644665.1 uncultured Methylococcaceae bacterium | reverse complement strand
CGGTAAACCCCACGATGATCGAGTTCGGGACCAGCTTGGCGTATTTTCCCAGTCCGAAGAGTCCCATGAACATCAGGATGATCCCGGCAATGGCAGACACGAACACCAGGAATCCATGCGCCTCGGCGAATGTCCCGCCTCCTGCCTCTCCGTATTTCGCCATCAACGTTGCGATGATGGGAATGAACGCAGCGGTCGGTCCGTACACCTGATATTTCGACCCGCCCCATGTCCGGCCGATTACGCAGGCCAGCGCGCCCGCAATGATCCCCTGCTCCGGTCGCAGGCCCATGGCCATCGCAAATCCCATCGCCATCGGTATCGCGGTCAACGCGACGATCAATCCCGCACTAAGGTCTCGATAGGTCGTCTTGATCCACGTCTCCCGGTTCAGGTCTTCGAACCGGGCGTCCCAGAATGTGTTGAACGATTTCAGGCGCTGCCGGATGCTATCCAGATAGTCGCCGTGCGATTTCGGCGCAGACTCGAGGTCGAGTTCAAAGGTCTGCACCGATGCTTGTGCCGTCTTCTGCGTCATATCAATACCCCAATTCCGCCAGGTAGGTGAATGTGCAGGCCGGAGTGGGCATGGTCACCTCGGTGATCTTGATACCGCTCCTACGGACATAGGGAAGCGGATCAAAGCTGTCCTTGTGTCGCAGATCGTGACGGTAGGGATCCGGTATCAAGGCTTCGTGGATATCATTGCCCTGAATGAAGTTATTGAATGCTCTCTGATTGAGACCAGTAAACAGGTCCATCCGGATGCATAGGTCGTTGGCTGCGTGTCTCCTGACCAACTCGAGATAGGCTCTCTTGAAATTAGGAGTCGCCAAGGATTTGAGCGTCTCGGATTTCGAGAAATACAACAGATCGATAATGGAGGTTGGCAAGAACATGCAGTGCATCATCACGATTTCGACCGCATCACCATTGGCCTTGTCGATGGCATGCCGCGCCAGGCTCAATGCACTTTCCGAAAAGTCGTTGGGAACGAGAATGTTCTTTTTCATGGGGAGCTATCCTCCGAAGCGTTGGCGCGACCGATTCTACGAAGGACAACTTTCAGAGGCCTTACGCGAAACTGACACGAACCTTGCGTGAAGCTGTCATCAAGCTTACGGCAGCGCAGTTCGGCCGAGCGGCGATGGTCCCTCGGGTCCGGGAAGGAGGGTGAAGCATCCGGATCGGCTCGCCCGGGACATTGGTGCATCGGAAGTTCATCGCCCGATTTCGGAGATATCGGCATCGCCGACTCCGCTGTCTACGAACACGATCGACACGGGGGACGCACCCGGAAGCATGGGGCACAGAAACACATCGCCTGAGCGCACTTGCACTACGACCGCGTTCTATGACGCTGGCGCGCGGCGCTCAACCCGCCAGGAGAGAATTGGTGGACCCCGTCATCGGCGAGAATGCAGAACCGGGATGACGGAGGGAAGGGATTTTTCCATCAACCCTTTCCTTGATATGCTGCCGCCGTGTGTGATCGATTCCTTCCGGCCGTTACTGCGACCTCGCCCCGTGCTTGCGCGACTGCGCAACGCCCGCCGGTGACTCAGGTGCTGGTCGGGCTCAGCGCGTTCCGCTAGAGCGCGCCAAGACTCAGGCAGTCGACGACATGCATGGTTCGAACTCCCTAACCGGAGCTGTCGCCGCCCACCACCCCGAACGCGCGCAGGGCCGGATCGCATGCATCAGCCAGTGGAAGGAGGCCATTGCGCGGTGCTTCGACGCCGCGGCGGACACCTATGACGGCGGAGCGGACAGCCAGCGCCAAATCGCATTGGCGCTTCGCCAGCAGGTGCTGCGACACCTTCCGTCCCCCGCGCTGAAGGTGCTCGAGATCGGCTGCGGCACCGGATTCCTGACTTCAGCCCTGCAACCGGACCTGCCGGACTGCCGTTGGATCGCCACCGACGTTGCTCCGCGCATGCTGCAGATCTGCAGGCAACGTGTGGGGGAAGGCGCGGTTACGTTCGACCGGATGGACGGCGAGTATCCCGACCTGGCGGAACGGAATTTCGACCTGATCGTATCCAATCTCGCGGCACAGTGGTTTGTCGAGCCTGCCGCGGGACTGCGGCGCTTGCACGCCTTGCTCCGCCCGGGGGGACTTCTGGCCGTCACGACGCTGGGGTCAGGAACCTTCCGGCAATGGCGGGACGCCTGCATCGACGCGGGGGTCGAACCGGCGACTCCGCCCTACCCCGAGCCGAGTCATCTTCGCCGAATGCTGGGAGCCGACGTAGAGATTCTGCAGCAGGCATGGCCTCTGACGTGCGCGAACATTCATGGCTTCCTGGAGCATCTGAAACTGACCGGGGCTCGCGTCGCCGCCCCCGGCCATGCTCCGCAATCGCCTGCCGTCCTCAACCGTATCCTTCGCGCTGGTGCCGGTCGACCGTTTACCGTGACCTACGACGTGCTGACCGTTCTGTGGAGAAAAAGATCGTGATGTCCGATCGCCATGGCGCCGCCCGGCGCCGGGTGGAACCACGGGTCACGCGACAGCACCACGCCATCGGCGGCCGGCCTCCGTCCCGGGACGTCACCTAAGGATCGCGGCAGTTGCCCGCTTCCGTTTCGTGGTCCGGATTACGCCTCGACGATGTCCGGTTTCAGTCCCCCCACGAACGCGACGATCTCTGATCGCTCCCGATCGGCGATATGCAAGGCATCCATCGTCTCCCCGGCATGTTGCAGAAAATTGGACCAGTCGCTTTCACTGATCTTCATCCCTTTGTGGGACAGTTTCATGTCACGCCCTGTGTAGTACATCGGTCCGCCCGAGCTGGCGCACAAGTAATCGATCAACAACTGCTTTTCCCTTGCGATCCCGTCGTCTCCCCGATGCTGCCAGAATCGGCCCAGTTGCACATCCGATTGCAGCCGCGGAAGGAGATCATCCACAAAAGTCGCAATGCCGTCATAACCGCCAAGGCGCTGATAGAGTGAATCTTGCTTCATACCGTTCTCCTGGTCCCAACTCCAAGGTTTGCGCGCGACGAACCCGAATTCGCACTCCGTATCCGCACCCGACAAGGGCGACCGCACCGATCTGGCCGGCCATCGATCGGCCATTCACTAACGCACCGCGCTGCTGGCATGCGAGCTTCCGGGGCCGCGCACAGCAATGATATGGGATGCCTCGTCCCGGCTCCAATCGAAGCCCGTTCCCGACCCACCGCTCGCCCGACATCTACGGCGCCTTCACTGCGCAGCAACGGCTTGACCGAGATGGCCGTTCCGCGCATCATTCCGGCGCAATCACCGGCTTCGTTCCGCGCGCACGTCCCATTCTGGCAACGCCGGTCAGCAGTCTCGTCCGCCGTAGAGACGGACGCCGGAGACCGAGATTGTGCCTGCCTGCGCTCGACGAGTCTAAAACGCTGACATGACCTTTTGCCTCGGCATCAAATTGGAAAGCGGCCTGTTGGCCATCGCCGATAGCCGCATCACCTCCGGCACTGAATTCATCACGTCCCGCAAAGTCACCGTCCATCAATCGAACAAGCACAGCTTGTTCCTGATGACATCAGGCCTCCGCTCGGTTCGCGACAAAGCCGTCACCTATTTCGAGGAAGTGCTGGAGCAACAGGACATCAAGTTCGACAAACTCTACAAGGCGGTGAACGCCTTTGCGGGTCAGGTACGCCGCGTAGCCGAGGAGGATGGCCAGGCACTCAGGAACAGCAACATCTGGTTCAATCTGTACGCGCTGGTTGGCGGCCAACTCGAGAATGACCGAGAACACAAGCTGTACATGATCTATCCGGAAGGCAACTGGGTCGAAACCGCGATCTCATCCCCGTATTACATCATCGGCGAAACCGGTTACGGCAAGCCAATCCTGGATCGGGCGCTGCGCTACACCGATTCCATGTCGTGGGCGCTGAAAGTGGGCTATCTGTCGTTCGACGCGACTCGCACCAGCGCGACAGACGTGGCGTTCCCGCTGGATATCGTGCTGTATCAGCGTGACTCCTACCAGATGACCGAGCACCGCTTCTCCGAGGAAGACTTCCGGGAGATTTCCGCCTGGTGGCAGGAATGGATCCGGCGCGGCGTAGCGGAAATGCCTGCCAGTTGGCTCGATCAGATCCTCTCGAGACTGCAGCCGTGATTCGGGAATGGGGCGCGGGTTCCGCTTCGCCGTCCGTCCGAATGGCTGTATTGCGATGTACCGGCCCCATTCGGCCCGGACCTCGTTCACGTTTCACTGAAAAGGAGCAACCGATGACGAACTTCGACAAATTCGCCGAATTGACCGCCCGAGTGCTCTTGGCCGCCATTTTCCTGATCTCCGGACTCGGCAAGATCGGCCACTATGCCGGCACGCAAGGATATATGGAATCGTCCGGAGTGCCCGGCGCCCTGCTGCCACTCCTGATCGTACTGGAAGTTGCAGGTGCGCTGGCCATCATGACCGGCTGGCAAACGCGGATCGCTGCGCTGGCGCTCGCCGCATTCAGCCTGTTGGCCGCCGTGCTGTTCCATTCCCACTGGCAGGAACAGATCCAGATGATCCTGTTTCTCAAGAATGTGGCCATCACCGGCGGTTTCCTGCTGTTGTACGCTCGCGGCCCCGGCGAATGGAGCCTGGACGTTCGCCGTAACGTCGGGTAATCCTTCTCATCGCCCGACACGAGAACCATCAAGCGGTTCGGAAAACGACCCTGCTCCGTCTCGCCGGTTTGTCGCAACGGCGCAAACCCGCCGACCTGGTCCGGAACCGCACGCCATCCTGCATTGACAATGCCGAGACCCGGGTGCATCGTTCCGCGCGGGCGCGTCGATCCGAGGCGTCCGCAATTTTTCCATTTGCGTTTTTTTGTCTACTCAACCGAGGTTAGCGAGAATGTTCAAACAATTAGTACAGTTCAGCAAGGCAGACACCTTCCTGTGGGCCGGAATCGGCATCTTCAGCCTGATCATCATTCTTGCTTTCAGCGCGGTCGCGTCTAACGTGGGTCTGGTCGTCAAGAGTCTGGTCGGCCTGGTGGTCGTGATGATCCTGCCCGGCTACACCATCGTCAAACTCTACTTCGACAAAGTCCAGATCAGCGACAACCTGACCAAGAATCAGGATATCAACAAGGCCGTCGACAAGCTGATCATGTCCTTGGGACTCAGCATCGCCTTCATCGTGCCGCTGAACTTCGTCTGGAACTATTTGCTAACCATGGGAGGCGGCGAAAGCTCCGCCCCAGAGTGCATGGAAAGCGGTGCCAACACCGCGGATTGCAAAGGTGGCAGCAATATCTGGGGCAATGTCGACGAAGAACTCATTTACTCGGGAACCGCATCCTGGCGCTCCTTGCTCACCGTGCTGGTGGTGATCGGCCTGGCGGTCGGTTACCGGATCTACCAGCTCAAGGCTCAGAAAAAGTAATCGGGCCTTTGCTCTCGGCAGCGGCTCGGCACGTGAACGCCGATACCGCTGTTCGAGCGGGCGCAGAGGGAAACTTGAGCCCTGGCAAGCGCGGTGGGGCATACCGCCCCAGGCGCATGAGGCTCATTGCCGCGCCGCGGCATCTCTGCCCGTTATTAACCCGGCCTTCTATTAATGGGCCGGGTTAATAGCGGTCCGATCGTCCGGAAACCCTTCTCGCAGTCGAAAGGATATTGCGCGCAATCTCGCTCGGAACTGCAAAACTGATTCCGACATTGACGCCAGTAACTCCAACGATCGCCGTATTGATGCCGACCAGTTCACCTCGCAGATTCACCAGCGCCCCACCCGAACTGCCGGGATTGATTGACGCATCCGTCTGAATGAAATTTTGGACGGCGTCGTCCGGCCCCCGCCTCCCGAGCGCACTGACGATTCCTAAAGTCACCGTCTGTCCCAGACCAAAGGGATTACCGATCGCCACGACAAAGTCACCGACTTCGAGCGCATCCGAATCGCCCAGCGGCACGGCCGTCAGTCGGTCGGCCGGGACTTGGATCACTGCGATGTCGGTCGCGGCATCAGCGCCGACGACCCGGGCATCGAAACGACGCCCATCCGCGAGCGTCACGCTCACCTGATCGGCACCGGCAATCACATGGCAGTTGGTCAGCGCATAGCCCCGATCGGCATCGACGATCACGCCGGACCCAAGGCTCTGCCGCCGTCGCTCCAGCGGAACCTTTGGCAAGCGAAAAAATTGCCGGAAGAACGGGTCGCTGAGCAGTGGACTCAGTTGAATACGAACCCGGGTCGTCGTGGCAATGTTGACCACTGCCGGCACCACCCGGCTCAGCATCGGAGCGAGCGATGGCAGGCGCTGACCGCTGACCGGCGGTGGCGGCGCGCTGGCGGACGAAGGCGTTGGAACCGGCGGCTGCAGTGGTCCGCTGCAGGCGGCGCAAAAACCCATGAGCACGATCACGGCCCCTGAAGCCAGACGGCTTCGCTCGCGCTCGGAATTCCTCGCTCGCGCTGATCTCGACACCGCACAACCGGCCCCGTACCACCGCTTTACACCGTGGCCGAGGCGGTTGCGAGCGACATCTCTGCAGTTCACCAGGCCGTTCGAATTCCCATGCTTGAAGTTCCCTCGATCCATTCACTACACTCTCGTGCACATGGCGGCGTCGAAGCGACGACGGTGGTGGGAACTTTGCCCGGCGCCATCCCGAAGCGGAATGCACCAGCGTGCGGCGCCAGCGGACACCGCGGCCGATGGAGCCGCCGGCTTCCATGTCTTGGGGCAAAGTTTACCAGGTCTCTAACTGCGCCGAGCCGGCTGCCGAACGGGGCCGCCACACCGACCCTGCGGCCTCTCGAAATTGCGACACTACGTACTTTCCCCCATGTACGAGGTCAAAGACATCGGTTAACTTAGACACGCGGATTGGGGCTCGCAACGCGAGCGGAGCCAATGCCCCGACGAAGACGCCGGGACCGACGGTTCTGCCGCCAAGGAAATGGGAACGCTGGGAATCCCGGGATGGGATCATGACACGGACGCAAGTGGGACCGCCCGACGGCAGGACGCCGACCCTCACGCCCGCAGATAGTCCCCATTCCGTTGGAGAACAAACCGCCTGACCTTGTCGGGACACGCCCATATCCACAAGCGGCTCGTGCGCCGCACTTGACGGTAGCCACTGCTCGTTGAGACGCCCCCACAGCCGGTACCTCCAGATGTCACCAACGGCCAGCAGTGCCCAGTGGAACTCTCGACCCTCCCCGCCGGGGGCGAACTCCCCGGACAGAGCAGATCGTCACGGAGGGGGCATGGGCACCTGGTTGCCGCCGGTAGCGGGCGGGACGCCGATTTCCGTATCAGTGCCGCTGACAGCCTGGATGATCACTCCCGCGCGGCAGAGAGGGCAATCGGGTCATGCTCCGCGAGGCTGTCAAGGTCGGATGTAGGTCGGGTCTGCCACAATGGCGACGCTCCTGTCGATCAACAGTTATTTTTACCGCCGCGACGGCTCTGAGGCCGTTTTCCTCGAACACAACCGCCTGCTGTCGGCACTCGGTTGGCGAGTCGTGCCGTTCGCGATGCGCCACCCAGACAATCTGCCGTCGGAATGGAGCGACTATTTCGTCGGCGAGGTGGAGTTCGGCCGACAGTACTCGCTATTCGAGAAGCTGAGGCGTGTGCCGAAGGTGATCTACTCGACCGAAGCGCGCCGCAACATCGGGCGCCTCATCGACGCCGTGCATCCCGATTTGGCACACTGTCATAGCGTCTACCATCACTTGTCCCCTTCGATTCTCGGCGTTCTGCGGAGCAAGGGAGTGCCGACGGTCATGACGCTGCACGACTTGAAGCTCGCATGTCCCGCATACCATATGTACAACCGCAGCGGCCCGTGCGAGCGGTGCAAGAACGGCCGCGCATACAACGTGTTGCGACACCGCTGCATCAAAGACTTGATAATCCATCTAGCCGGCCCCCCGACCGGGTGTAGAGTTCGGCGTGTAAGCGA
>CAZXXC010000143.1:0-8063 GCA_964644665.1 uncultured Methylococcaceae bacterium | reverse complement strand
TCGCGCAGGCGACGCCGTCGCTGCCGACATTGGTATCCCAGAACAAGGCCTTGCCTAGCATGATGCCCCAGTCTCGGTCGATCACGATCGGCCGATCGCCGTCGGTCAGCCCCGGTACCGCCGGCAGTTCGATGGACGCCAGCGAGGGCGGCACCGGGCTGACGTGTGACCAGGCAAGCGGCGAAAAGGCGGCCGACAGGCAGGCGATGCCTGCTGCGATGAACGGCTGCCGCCGCTCGGAGCATGCCACGGCGAGGGTTCGCCGAAGCGTTGCGGGGGTGTCTGTGGTCACTGTGCGCATCTTTTTTCTCACGATCCAAATCCAAGAATGCTGCCAAGGGGCCATGGCTGCGGCATTTGCCGCAGCCGGAGTGCGATTTCACACGCTGGCCCGCGGCCTGGAACAATCCGCGCGGAGGCGTTCGGCAAGCGCATTGAGCGCGCCGCTTGTGTACCTCCTCTCCCCCGGACTGTCCGGTCGGCAAAAGCGACGGTGCGGTCCCCAACCGCGCCGTCCACCGCCTGCCGTCTTACTCCCCTTCAATTTCAAGAAAACCATGGGGCGCAGGAGTCACCGATGGCTTCCCTGGTCCTCGGCTTACGGCTACTTCACAATGCCCGTTCGCAAGATCCATTCCGGCCCGATGTCCGTGCCGAGAGGCCAACGCCACCGAAAGAGTCGCTCGTTGTCCAGTCGGTTGCGGCGCGGGTCCAAACACCGCGGCGTAACGAAGCGGTAGAAGACGTATGCAATCGTCATGCCGGGAATTGGGTCGGGATCGTCGATCCGGTGACTGTCTTGCTGCGGATTCCGCCTTCGATTCGAAGTCACCGAGCTGTCCGGAGGAACGACTCCCGTGGCGGGCCGATATGTCCCGCTGGCATCGGGCTTGGCCAACCAGATGCTGCAGAAATCTGAGAGGTGGCTCAGTTGGGAGATAGCCCGCCCATGGCCTGTACCCTGCTGCCGCCGTTTGCGCGAAATGCCGCAGTCCGGTTGTCAATTGCCGCAGCGCGGTGGGCAAAGTACGCGGGATCGAACGTCCGCCGTAAGGTCCTGGTCTCGTCGCGCGGTTCCCTCGGCGCAGGCCGTCCGGTTTGGCCGGAAGTGGACGATGACGTGCTCAGACGACCCGGCCCGATCGATCCTTCTCGTGCGAGCCGGGGTGAGGAATACCTGGCGCTTCAAAGTCGGCACACCTCTTGCTCAGTCATCGTGCTCAGTCGGGGGCGGTCGGCTCGAAGTAGGCATCGCGCTGCACGATCCCATCGCTTTTCTCCCGCCTGATGAAGTGGGCTGCAATGGGGATACAACAGTGCGAGTGAACGAAGCGGAATCCAATGAGGCAGGGAGGGAAATGCCAAGGCGGCATCAACCAGCAGGCCGAGGCGACACGCCTCGATCCACGGCTTCGGCAAGGAGACACGATGCGGTGGCTTTACAGAATCCGCCGGAAGCAAAGGCCGCTTCGGCGCCCCGCGCGCATCGGGTGAAAAAAGTCATGCTCGTGGCGGGCGCCCGTCCCAACTTCATGAAAATTGCGCCGATCGTTCGCGAACTGCACAACAAGAAGGGCTCGCTGGACTTCCGGATCGTCCACACCGGCCAGCACTACGATCGCGAGATGTCGGACGTCTTTTTTGACGAACTGGAGATCCCGAAACCGGACCACTACCTGGAAGTCGGCAGCGGCTCGCACGCCGAGCAGACCGCCAAGGTCATGGTCCGCTTCGAGAAGGTTTGCATGGAAGAACGGCCCGACCTGGTCCTGGTGGTCGGCGACATCAATTCGACGCTGGCGTGCTCCATCGTGGCCAAGAAGCTCGACTTCGGATTGGCCCATGTGGAGGCAGGACTTCGCAGCCGGGATCTCGCCATGCCGGAAGAGATCAACCGGATCGTCACCGATTCGATCAGCGACTACTTTTTCGTCACGGAGAAGAGCGGGGTCGACAACCTGATCGCCGAGGGCAAGCCGGAAAGTGCGATCTTCTTCGTCGGCCACGTGATGATCGACAACTTGTTCCACCAGGTTGCGAAGCTGGAGAACGTGCCGGGATTGGCAGCGGAAACCGAGTCGCTGAAGCAGCGTTTGGGACGATACGGAGTCGTCACACTGCACCGGCCTTCCAACGTCGATCAGCGGGACACGCTGGAGCGACTGGTCGGAGCCCTGGCGAAAATCTCCGACCGCCTTCCGCTGGTCTTCCCTATTCATCCCAGGACGCAAGCCAACCTGGACCAATTCGGCATCGCACTGCCGGACTCCATCGTCACGATCAAACCTCAGCCTTACATGGCGTTCCTGAATCTGTTCAAGGATGCCCGCCTGGTGTTGACGGACAGCGGGGGATTGCAGGAGGAGACGACTGCGCTGGGCATCCCATGTATCACGCTGCGCGAGAACACCGAACGACCGATCACCGTGGAACAGGGGACGAACACAGTGGTCGGGACCGACCCGATCTCTATCCGGTCCGCTGCGGACGCTGTGCTCGACGGATCGGGCAAAGTCGGCAGGCGGCCCGAACTCTGGGATGGGCGAGCCGCCGAGCGGATCTTGCATGTCTTGACCGAGCATTTGATGTGACGTGTGTTGTGAGTGTTCCCAGGGTGGATGCGGCTCGGAGGGAATCGTGCCGGGCAACCCCTGGACGTTGGGCGGGTGTGACGACGGTGATGGGCTCCCCGCTCGATGCAGAGGGACGTGGCCGTCGGGCAGTTCGCCCGGCACCGACCGCGTCACGATTGATGGACGAGACGCAGAATCGATGAACAGAGACCGAGCGGGTCGGGTGAGAACGCAGCGGCAACTTCGACCCGGTAGCCGGGCAGCGGTCGATCGAGCCGGGCGAGGCCCATGAGCCCGGCGCTGCTGTTCCATACGCTGCGGTACTTGCGGCCAGAGCAAATCTACGGGCGGTTGCAATACCGGCTGGCTCGCGTCGTTCCGGATCTCCGCGAACCTCCTGCGGTTCGACCGCCGTCGGGGCCTTGGGCGCTAGACGGCTGCCTGCCTTCATCGATGCTGGACGCCGGCACGTTCCGCTTTCTCAACGTCACCGGTGAACTGCACTCCAGCGGAGGCTGGAACGACCCGCGCCGCGACAAGCTCTGGCTCTACAACCTGCACTACTTCGACGATCTGAACGCCGAGGGGGCTTCGGATCGTCGCTGGTGGCACCGGACGCTGCTGGCGCGCTGGGTTCGAGAAAATCCGCCTGGACATGGGAACGGCTGGGAGGCGTATCCGCTGTCGCTGCGGATTGTCAATTGGATCAAATGGGCGCTGGCGGGGAATGCGCTTGAGCCTTCCTGGAATCACAGTCTGTCCGCACAGACGAGATGGCTTGGCCGTCGACTGGAATGGCATCTGCTGGGCAACCACTTGTTCGCGAACGCGAAGGCGCTGGTCTTTGCCGGCTGCTATTTCGAAGGCATGGAAGCCGGCGGGTGGCTCCAACAGGGCTTGACGATCCTGGCGCGCGAACTGCCCGAGCAGATCCTCCGCGATGGCGGCCACTTCGAACGCAGCCCCATGTACCACGCCGTCATCCTGGCGGACGTCATGGACCTGATCCGGCTTGCGAGTCTCTATCCGGACGTCATTCCCCGATCATCGATTGACGTGTGGCGCGCCGCCGGGGAACGGATGTTGGGCTGGATCACGGCGATGACGCACCCCGACGGCGGGATCGCCTTTTTCAACGACGCCGCATTCGGGATTGCGCCAGATACCGCGGCGCTTCTGATGCGTGCTGCGGCCTTGGGATTGGCATTGCCCGCTGCCGGGCGGCGTTCGTGCGTGCATTTGGAATCTTCCGGCTATGCCCGTCTGGCGATGGGCGAGGCGGTCGTGATCGCGGACATCGGGGAGATCGGGCCGGATTACCTGCCGGGACATGCGCACGCCGATACGTTGTCGTTCGAACTGTCCTTGCGAGCGCAGCGTGTCATCGTCAACTCCGGCACCTCGCTCTACCGGCCTGGTGCCGAACGGCTCCGGCAAAGGGGCACCGCGGCGCACAACACGGTCGAGGTGGACGGCGAGAATTCAAGCGAAGTCTGGAGCGCATTTCGCGTCGCCCGGCGCGCACGCCCGCGATCGATACGGCTTGAACCGCATGGCGAATCCATTGCGTTGGCCGGAGCGCACGACGGCTACAGGCGCCTGTCCGGCCGGCCGCTTCATCGGCGAACCTGGCAGTTGAATCGGAGTTCCCTTCGGATCACCGATACGGTCGAAGGAGGCTTTCGAAGAGCCGTTGCACGTTATCACCTTCATCCCGGCATCGTGGCCCAAGGCGGTGGTCGCCGAGGGCAGTTGAAGCTGCCGGATGGCCGAAACGTGGCCTGGACCGTCATCGGAGGTTCAGTACAGCAGTTCGATTCGACCTGGCATCCGGAGTTCGGGCGATCCGTCCCCAACCAGCGTCTCGATCTAGTGCTGGAGGGCTCTGAATCGAGTATTACCTTCGCGTGGAACTAACATGCACATCTTGTTCTTGTCGGACAATTTTCCCCCGGAAGTCAATGCACCGGCTTCGCGCACGTTCGAGCACTGCCGGGAATGGGCAAAGGCGGGTCACCAGGTGACCGTGATCACCTGTGCGCCGAACTTTCCGAAAGGGAAGGTCTTCGAGGGCTACCGGAACGTTCACTGGCAGACCGAGGAATGGGACGGTATCCAGGTGATACGCGTGTGGAGCTACATCACCGCCAACGAAGGCTTCTTCAAGCGCATCCTGGACTACCAGAGTTTCATGGTGACCGCATCGCTTGCCGCGCCGTTTGTTCGCACGGTCGATGTCGTGGTCGGTACCTCTCCCCAGTTCTTTACCGTTTGTGCCGCCTATGTGGTGAGCCGCTTGAAGCGCATCCCGTTCGTCTTCGAGTTGCGGGACCTGTGGCCCGAGTCGATACGCGCGGTCGGGGCCATGGATCATCCGCATCTGCTGAATGCCTTGGAGCGGCTGGAATTGTTTCTCTACCGGCGGGCGGCACGCATCATATCGGTCACAAGTTCGTTCAAACAGAATCTCATCCGGCGCGGCATCGACGGGGAAAAGATCGCTGTAGTGACGAACGGTGTGGATGTCAGCCGCTTCCAACCCCGGGCGAAGGATCGCGAACTGGAGCAGAAACTGGGATTGGAAGGCAAATTCGTTGCAGGATATGTCGGCACGCACGGCATGGCGCATGGCCTCGACACCCTGCTGAGGGCCGGCCGACTCCTGCAGGAACGTCCTGAGGGCAAGGACATCCGCATCCTGCTGCTCGGAGATGGTGCCAACAAAGTCGCGTTAGTGGAACAAGCCAAGAACATGGGCTTGAACAACGTGCTGTTCCTCGACTCTGTGGCCAAAGAGCAAGTCGTCCGCTACTGGTCCTTGCTGGATGCATCGATCATTCATCTGAAAAAGACCGAACTCTTCATGACGGTGATTCCCTCCAAGCTGTTCGAATGCATGGGGATGGGAATTCCCGTCCTGCACGGAGTCGCCGGGGAATCGGCCGGAATCGTGGAACGAGAGGACTGCGGCGAGGTTTTCGAATCAGAAAACACCGAGGCGCTTTGTGCCGGGCTGCTGCGCATGTCAACCATGCCGGAACTGCGCGAGCGGTATCGCCAGAACGGGTTGGCCGCCGCACGCCGCTATGATCGCCGCGCATTAGCCCTGCAGATGCTCGCGGAGATCGAGGCGACGGTGCTTGAACGGCGAGGCATCTCGCCCCAACGCGCTTGACCCGCTATAGTCGCCGCAGCAGGACGACCGGCCGTTGCAACAAACCGGTCTTCTTACCGGGATTCACCCGAGCCGTACTCGGCTGCCCGTTTTGTTTCTTACATTCATTCTTACCGCTGGTTGCGGTTTCGGAGCTTGATCGATGTCGGTCCAAGTGACGCCCTACCCCCGTTATTGGGAAAGCAACGTCAAGCAATGGGTGCTGCTCATTTTGCTGGGTCTACTGATCGGCCTCTTATTCCGAGACGGCCTAATTCTGATGGTAAAGTGGTGGCTCGGCCGTGAGGAATACAGTCACGGCATTCTGATCCCTTTCATCACACTGTTTCTGATCTATCAGCGAAAGAATGAGCTGGCGGGCTGGCCCTTTGTCGGGTCCTGGATGGGTGTCGCCATCGTTGTGCTGGGTATCTTCACCTATTTTCTTGGTGAACTGAGCGCACTGTACACGATCGTTCAGTACGGGTTCTTGATCGTGCTTCTGGGTGCAGTGCTGGGCGTCGCTGGTAACAAAATTTTCAAGGCAATCTGGATTCCGCTGCTGTTTCTGTTTTTCGCGATTCCGCTACCGAATTTCATCTACTTCAATCTATCATCGGCATTGCAGCTCTGGTCGTCCAAGCTGGGTGTTCAGTTCATTCGCCTCTGCGATATCAGCGTTTATCTGGAAGGGAATGTCATCGATCTCGGTGCCATGCAGTTGCAGGTGGTGGAAGCGTGCTCCGGTCTGCGTTATCTGTTTCCATTGATGAGCCTGGCGTTCATCTTTGCCTATTTCTTCAAGGCTGCATTCTGGAAGCGTGCACTCGTTTTCTTGTCCAGCATCCCGATCACCGTGTTGATGAACAGCTTCCGTATCGGTGTGATCGGCGTGCTGGTCGAATACTGGGGAAAATCCATGGCGGAGGGATTCCTGCACGATTTCGAAGGCTGGATCGTGTTCATGGCCTGTACGGCGATCCTGGTCGGCGAAATGTGGCTTCTTGCCCGAATCGGCAGCGGTCCCAGGCCCTTGGCCGAGGTGTTCGGGTTGGTCGTTCCGGCTCCGTTGCCGGCTGATACTCCTTATCAGGAAAGAGAGCTGCCCCAACAATTCTGGGTTGTGGGGTCTTTGCTGGCGGTCGCCACGCTCGTGTCTTTCGCGGTGGAAGGGCGAAGCGAAATCATTCCGGAGCGTCAGCTATTTTCTGAGTTTCCGATGAAGGTCGGCGACTGGAACGGCCGACGGGAATCGATGGAACAGAGGTATATCGATACTCTGAAGTTCGACGATTACCTTCTGGCTGATTACACCAGGCCGGGGGAGCTGGCACCGGTCAATCTCTACTTCGCCTATTACGAGAACCAGCGCAAAGGTGAATCGATCCATTCCCCGAAGGGTTGCATTCCGGGCGGCGGCTGGAGGATCGAGTCGCACGAAGCCGTCACACTCGATGACGTTCAGGTGGGGGGACAGCCGCTGAAGGTCAATCGGCTGGTGATCCGCAAGGAAGAGTCCCAGCAACTGGTCTATTACTGGTTTCAACAACGCGGGCGTCATCTGACCAACGAGTACGTGGTCAAGTGGTATCTGTTCTGGGATGCTCTGACGAAGAACCGTTCCGATGGCGCGCTGGTTCGCTTGACGACCTTTGCACCGAAGGGCGAGAGCATCGAGGCAGCCGATCAACGGCTCAGAGCCTTCCTGGCCGGCGTGCTGCCCGAGGTCGGGCGGTACGTCCCGAACTGAAGATCACACCGGAAGCGGATGGCCATCGGTGGCCGGCTTTGGCGGCATTGTCCTGCTGGCCGGTTTGCTTGGGTGTCCGCTATAGCGGAGCTCTTTAACCCAGGCGGATCGAGGCACGGCTCGTTTCGACGATCTCCGCGAACGGAATCGGGGCGGCACTGCCGAGCTGCACGGCGCGGACGAACGCGGCGGCGCAGTTCTGTTGTCCCTTGTCCTGGCGCCAAAGGTTCATGCGGCGGAATCCAGGCCAGGCATAGCCGACCAGCTTCCGGAAATTGTCGAGTTGGAGAACCCGTCCACCAGCGAAGACTTCGAGCCGCTCCTTCGGAAAGGCCTTACAGCCGTTGGCAAGGTAGTGGATGGTACCGATCGAGCCGTCCGCGAAGCCGAGTTGCAGGCTCGCCGTGTCGCGGTTGAGGGAGTCCATGGTCAATCTGGATTCGCTGACGATCGGGCTTGCGGCAAGGAAGCGGAGCAAGTCGATGAAATGGCAGGCCTCGCCGATGATGCGCCCCCCGCCGATCGCGGGGTCCTGGGTCCAGTGGTCGGCAGGAATTGCTCCGGCATTGACGGTCATCACGAAGGC
>CAZXXC010000142.1:0-8224 GCA_964644665.1 uncultured Methylococcaceae bacterium | reverse complement strand
CCTGAAATCGGACTGGACCCATTTCAGGTTTCGCAGAAAATGGCGACACAATCGTATGCGCATGCCGCTGATGATCGGATAACACCGACGGCATCACCGTTCCTGACACATCCTCCTTGCGAGTAACCTTCGGGCTCGTCCACTGCATCGGATACTGCAATATCCACGGCGCGTACAGCCCGCTGGGTCGGAGATAATCGATTCAGCATACCCCCAACGCCAGATGTGGCATGCTCTGTATCACTGAAGCGGCGGGCGGGCCGCAGACTCCGCCCGCGGCCCGCTTGGAAGACGTGGAGTGTGTCGCCCCGGCGTTTCTCAGAATTTCCCACAGTCGGATTTTTCCTCGCTTTCGATCTCTTCGACAACCCCTCCCTCGTATTCGACCTCTGTGCAGGCCCCGACCGCAAGGGGGCCGTCTTCCTCTTTCAACCGGGTCTGCTCGGTTACGACCACCTGACGTCCGCCAATTACCCAAGTTCCGATTTTTCCTTCCGGACGGCTCTCGATGATGCCTTTGAACTCTTCGCCAGCTTGGCCGAGCGATAGCCATAGGGCTGTACCGGTCATCAGAAGTGTCACAACAAATCGCTTCATTTTCAGAGATCCTCAACAGGTGTCGTTCGGCATTGATTCGAATCTCGCGCGCATTCACAGCGTACTCCGAGGTGCCTTTGCGATCCACTCGGTCCGTTCCATGCGTCGGCACCCGCAAGTTTCAGCGCTGCAGATGATTCTCGGTGTCTGCCCGCCAAGCGAACGATGCATTGTTCATACTGAAGCTGGAATGTGCAAGCCGCTCGAAGGAGAAGTGGGGTCATCCGCTCAACCGCTGCCGGCCAACACCGCAACGGCGCGCTTGTCTCCGCCCGAAGGCAGGCGGCGTTGCGGGTTGTCGATCCATGCGACGATGTCCTGCCACAGCTTCAGCGCTCCGAGATCGCGCAACAGAAGGTGGTAACCGTTTGGGTAGAATGCGGCCCGCCACCGCCGCGTCGGCGGCAACCGGCTCAGCATCCGGTACACCGATCGTTTCGGTACGATTTCGTCGCGCTCGCCGTAGAGAATCAGCGCCAGCGTGTCCATGCGTCGCGCCTTTTCGAAGGCGCTGGTCATCAGATGGGTCAATCCGTACAAGGTGCCGATTTGCGTGCCCTTGATGACCAGGGGATCGCGGTGCAGTGCCCGCAGCATCTCGATGTTGTCCGATGGTACGACGTGCAGGTTTTCCCCGGTCAGTCGCAGCCACGGCACACTTTGCGCCGCCAGCCAGAGCCCGGCTTTTTGATACCACGGGACGGTTGTCCAATCCAGCACGGCTGGTGCGGACAGAATCACGCCATCGGCTTCCGGGCGTGAATCATCGGTCATCGCCAGAATCACTTCGGCCGCGCCCATGCTTTCGCCGAGCAGATACAGCGGGACACCGGGGTGGCGTTCGCGGATCAGGCGGGTGAAATCGAAAAGATCTTTCAGGTACGTCTGCACGCTCGCCCAGCGTCCGCGATCGGCGGCGGCGCCGAAGCCGCGTTGATCGTAGGCATAGGAGACGATGCCGGCTTCGCTGAAATAGTTTCCGGCCTCGATAAAGAAGCGGCCGTAATCGTTGAAGCCGTGTACTGCGACGATCACGGCTTTCGTCGGCTTGTGTGCCGGAAGCCACCGGTACACCGGCAATTTCGCACTGGAACCGGTGACAAAATAATCGCTCGCCAGCCGAGGCTGCACGCCGCCTCTTGTCGCCGGCTCCGCCGACAACAGTGCCGAAATCCGCAGCATGGCAAACAGTGCGGCGATCGGCGCCAGCACCCACCAAAGGGCCTTCGATCGCCAGGTACGCCTCGGACGCACTGCTGTCAAAAGACCGGGACGCTCAGCGAAACGCCGACGTGCCGGTGCAAAATGCGGAATGGGCAGCGACGGTACGCCGTCCTGCCAAATTGTACCGATGTGTCAGCCATTGCCATTCGTGATTAAGATAATGGCTTTCCGTATTTGCGGCAACGCCGGCAGTAGCCCGTGTCCGAACTCCGCCCGATGCAGTGTCTGCCGTGCCAAGGCTTGCAGTGGCAGGCCTACGCCGGGTCCAAGCCGGAGCCACGACGGTCGGTATCGAACAACCGGCGGACCGAGCGCGATACTTTCACCGGCATCCTGCCCAGACGACACGACGAGGCGCGAAGGAGAAAACTCGACATGCCCATCGATATCATGCTGACGGTGGTCGCCACATCGATCGTCCAATCCATCTTCGGTGCCGGTGTCCTGCTGTTCGGTACACCGCTATTGCTGTTGTTCGGCCATGACTTCGTGGACGCGCTGGTGGTGCTGTTGCCGATTTCCCTGGCCATCAACCTGTTGCAGATCGCCAAGCATCGCGCGCACATCGATTTCGACTTCTATCGCCACGTGCTGCTGCTGACGTTGCCGCCGATCGCGCTGTTTCTCCTGCTGGTCACCCAGGCCCGAATCAACGTCGGACTTCTGATCGGTGCCTTTCTGGTGCTGATCGCGCTGAAGGACATGCTGCCTTCGGTGGCACGCGGCATCGATCGGCTGATGGCGTATCAGAATACCTGGTTCATCGCGATGGGAATCGTGCATGGCGTCAGCAATCTGGGCGGCTCGCTGCTGACAGCGCTAGTGCATTACAAGGGCTACGACAAGGATGTCGCGCGAGTGACCGTAGCGGCTTCCTACGGTACGTTTGCGCTGGTCCAGTTGTTGACGCTGGCACTGTTCCGCCGCCAACAAATCGATGTGCCGTTTGCGGACAATGCGTTCTACCTCGTGGTCGGCGCTCTGGTCTTCGTGGTGACCGATGAAATCCTGTACGTTCGGATCGAGCAGGAGAGGTACCGGCGCATATTTGCGGGGTTCCTGGCCGCGGCCGGGTCGGTTTTGGTACTGCGGGCACTGGGCTGAGGTTGTCACGGCGGTGGACATCGAATGACGCGTGAGGCGGTTTGTGAGGGTGCTCACGATGCGACCGCGATGGCCGCCGCTGTTCGGCGGACTTTTGCTGGCACCCGGCTGCGCCACCGACCGCAGACACGATGCGCGTGCTCCGCTGGAGCCGAACACCGACCGCCAATGCGGGCCGGCGTTCTCCGACTCGGGTCCGAGGCCCTTGCCCCCGCTGACCGAGACCGAAGCGGCGAACGCCGCGACGGCTCCGGCGCGATTGTCGCCGCGCAGCTTGCAGATGGCGGAGATTCTCGGCGCCGGCGGGCTGGTCAGGCAAATCGAAGACGCCGCCAGCGATGCTTCTCGAGGGAACCTAACGGCACGCCTCACCTTGTTGCAGGCGCGACAGCAGCTTTCCGATCGGATTCTGCTCGCGTTGCTGGACGCCAAGAGTGCTGCCGCCGAAGCCGATTGCGAAGAGGAGCGGGCCGACGGGCTCGCCGATCGTCTGCAGGACTTGCAGGAGCAGCGGGTCAAACAATTGACCATCCTGTCGCTGGTGGTCGCCGGGATCGGGAGCATCGTTTCCAGCGGTCTGGCGTTGGGCGCAGAGGCGACCGCGGTCGGTGTCGTCGCGGGTGGTGGGAAGCGACCGTCGGGTCCATGGCTCTGTTCGTCGGCAGCGAGGATGAATTCCGGCACCGGCGCAACCTGCTGCGGGAGGTCTGGGCGGGACCGCGGTATCCCCGCCTGATGCCGTTCACGGCGTGGCGGTTCATCAACCGTCCATCGCGGGACGACCGGGGCCGCAGGTGCCTTCGTGAGACTCTGGTCGAACACTGGCGGCGCGACGGGCGGCTCGGGGAAGCCGGTTCGGCCGATGAAAGGCATCGCATCGCGCTGTTTTTCGGCTCGGGCGGCGTCTACACGATCGATGAACTGCGTGACCGTGCGGCGATGCTGGACATGCTGGAAGCGGACATCAACCTGATGAGCCACGAACTCGACCATTTCCTGCACGAGATTCTGCCGCTGGCCGGCGATTGATCCGACATTTTCCCGCGTTGTCGCCGGAGAGCCGATGGGGTTACCATCGTCGGTGACCGAAAACGATCGGAGAGACGACGCATCCCGCATGATCAGACAAATCCTCGCGATCGCACTCGGCGGATCCGCCGGGGCGGTGACCCGCTTTCTGGTGGCCAACGGGATCTACGCGGTGCTGGGCCGGGGGTTTCCGCACGGCACCTTGTTCGTCAATGTCACCGGTTCCTTTCTGATGGGACTGCTGACCGAGTTGATGCTGCAGCGGTTCGCGGCGGCGGTCGAGTATCGTGCGGCCATTCTGGTCGGATTCTTGGGTGCATACACGACTTTTTCGACGTTCGCGTTGGAGACCTTGTACCTGTTCGAGGAAGGCAGCCTGCTGAAGGCTTTGCTGAACATCTTTCTGAGTTCGGTGCTGTGTGTCGTCGGTGTGTGGTGGGGATTGGCGTGGGGGCGGACCCTGTTCGCCGATGACCTGTACCCGTGGACGGGCCATGGGCTGCCGTACGGCCAGGCGGCACTTGGGATGCTGTGCGCGTTTCTGTTCGCGGTGCTCGCGGCGTGGGTCTTCCACCTGCTCGATTTCAGCCCGCAGCGACGGGCGGCCGGTTTCATTTTGCTGCTCGGCGTCATGACCGTTGGTTCGACTCTTTGGGCGGTGTCGCGGCTCTCGGAGATCCGGCTGGAATTGCACGGGTTGCTGGGACTGTTTGCGCTGAATGCCATGGGCGGTGCGGCGGTCGTTTGGTTCGGAACGTTGACGGGAAATTGGCTATGGCAACTCAGTCTGTCACGGTAGCTCGAATCTACCTCCGGGAAGGAGAGCATCTGCTGCCGAAGTTGATCCGGTTTCTGCATGATGAAGAACGCGTCTCGGGTGTCACGGTATTGCGCGGCATTGCGGGTTTCGGTCCGGACGGAAAGATGCACATGGCGTCCTTGGTCGATTTGTCCCTCGACCTGCCGTTGGTCGTGGAATTCTATGATCTGCCCGAGCGAGTCGAAGCGGTCATCGAACATCTGCAGCAGCAGATGGGGCTGGCGCACGTCGTCAGTTGGTCAGCGAGGGCACCGGTCCGGTCCTTCTGAATCGGGCCGCCATCGACGCGATGGGCAGACAGTCTCTTCGTTTGTTGACAGCTCAGGGTCCGCCTGGCTGCCGGCCGAAACGGGTACACTGGTGCGGTGGCGTCGGAACGGTGGGCGCGCGCGCCGAAGAGTCAGGTCAGCGGGCGGGCGGCAATACGCTTCCTGCATCGTTTCGCTCGATCGGAAGGGTTTGCCGTTCGAACGCACGTGCCGGAAGGGCGCCGTGGTTCGTCCGGTCAAGAGGTTCAGTCCGCAATCATGTATCGATTCTTCAAGTCATTGCTGCAATCTCGTCATCGAGAATCCTCGACGCTGCCGAAGCACTTGCTCGATGCGGCGATCGAGCGGACGGTCGAACGCACCGACCGCCGACTTCGCGCGCTCGGCGGTTACCGCAGACAGTTGCGCGAGCCAGTCGCGCGATCGATGCAACACCTTATCGAACTCGTGGGTCAACTACCTGCTGCGAACGAGATCAGTCCCGTGCAGTACGGTAGCGACCCCCGGTTGCGCGCGGCATTCGCCTCGCCGAGCCACTTGGGCGAGGTGCTGGCCCGGTTTCAGACCGTCCGCGACTATCTGGGCTGCCATTCCGGTGTGCCTCCGGACCAGATCTTCGGTCTGCTGATCATGTCCAGGCAGCGCCGGCGCGTGCTTGGCATGGAACTCGAAGGCACCCTGTTGAAACGGGACGTGTTGCAGACCGCGGTGAGCTTCTCGGATCATCGTTACATCGCGCCGGCTGACACCGAACAGGCTACACGCAGCGAATTGGAGAAGCGGGCCTTCGATTTCCTGCTGGAGCGTGCGGCGGAGCGTATCGGCGAAGAAAAATTGCAGCGTGGCGAATTGATTCGATCGCGCCAGTCGTTGCGTCGCCAGTTGGCCGAGTTGCAGCCCGACCTGCGCCGGCGTCGCGCGGTCGGCGCCGAAACAAGCACTCAGGCCGCCCATTCCTATCGGCTCGAGGCGGAGATTCGGCAAATCGAAGCCCGGCTGGGCTCGACGATCGGCATCAAGCCCAGCCTGGATGAAAGTCTTCGAGTCGTGATCGATACGCTGAACCGCGTCGACGAGTTCCTGATGTTGAGAACGCTGCAAATGAACCTCGACCACCGCGGGATCGAAGTCACCGGCGTGGTTCGAGGCGGCACGCCGATTGTGTTGAACGAATTTGTTTCCTCGAATGGGCTTCGGCGCATCGTGCTGCTCGGCAGCATTCCTCGCCGTCAGTTGCCCAATCTGCGGGACCCGATCAAACGCGGTGAGGCCCGCCTCGGACCGGCGCCCGGTCGTTAGCCCGTATGTCGACGGTCCGGTAGGCCGGCAACTCCTTCGGGTGGCGCCGAGTGCCATCATCGGAAGTCGAGCGGTTGCGCCCGGTGCCTGCGCCGAGGGATGCCAATCCATTGCCGTCGCGGGTGGAACCTGGCTCACCGGAACGGCCGTGCCCGGATCTGGTCGGACTCCCGAGCGAAGTCTCCGCCGATACTGTCATGCTGAGAAGGATCATCTCCGGCGGACAAACCGGAGTCGATCGCGCCGCACTCGATGCGGCATTGGAGCTGCAGTTTCCCGCCGGCGGCTGGTGTCCGGCGGGTCGAAGGGCCGAAGACGGCGAAATTCCGGCCCGTTACCCGCTGGTGGAATTGCCGCAGGGGGGCTATCGGCGACGTACGCTGAAGAACGTCGTCGAAGCCGACGCCACGGTGATCATCCATTTCGGCGAGATGCAGGGCGGTACCGCTGCGACCAGGCGGTTTTGTATCGAGGCGGTGAGGCCCTGTCTGCTGATCGATGGCGATCGGGTCGAACCGGAACGGGCAGTCGACCTGCTTGCCGCCTTCATCTTGGATCGAGGCGTTGCCGTATTGAACGTCGCCGGGCCGCGAGCCAGCACGAATCCGGGAGCGTACGGCTACGCGCGTGCGGTGATCGAAGGGGTAATACGCCGGTTCCGTCGATGAGCCGCCGATGATGTCGGCGGGAATCGGTCTCTTGTATGGCATTGCACCTGTCCGTCGGGCGATGCCGGAATGCGAGGCAGTGTAACGCCCGGCCGCCGCCGCTCGTGCTCGCCGAATCGCCATGCCATGGCCGGTGCCAAACGCGGCTGTCGGGAAGACCGGTGCGGTCAGGATATGGATGAAAACGTCATGATCGGTGCCGGCGGATCTTCTCGCGTCTGTGTTTCAGCCCCAGGCGTACCAGAGCGGCTTCGAAATCGGCAAAGTCGCTCGAAGGATGTCCCTCGCCTTGCCAGATCGCCTGCAGCCGTTGCAACGCCTGCCGCTCGTCGGTGACGTCATTCGAAGGAAGCAACCGGCAACTCTTCGCCGCCGCCAGCGCCAGGCCGGATGGGGATGGATCGGCCTTGTTCCAGATGCCGCGCATCTCCCTGAGGAAAATGTTCGCGGTGACCTCGCCGATCCCGCCGGCCAGCGATTGGATGCGCCGTTCCAGATCCGCCGGGTCATCGGCCGCGCGGTGCAAGGCGGTCACATCGCCGCCGTAGCGCTCCACGAGACGGTTCGCGACCTCGATCAGCTTGGAGGCGGTCTTGAAATCGTAGCGGACATAGCCGCCCCGGTCGAGGATCGCGACCAGGCCGTCCCAGCCGCGGTCCAGGATCCGCTGCGGTGCCGTCAGTCCTTGTCGCATCAATTCATGCCACGTCCGGACCGCCAGGGTCTCGGAAATGCGCGCGCCGAACAGGATGGCCGCGAGCAGCCATTTGAACGTCTCGTCCGGGCGGCCCGACTCGAGATCGATACCGAGCGCCTTGGAGTAACGACCACCCAGGCGCTCGACCAGCAGCCCGGCGGAAGGGGCCTGCGTGTCGGTTGCGGCCGTGAACTCGCAACGCATCGTCGACGTACCGTCCGTTGGCGGTATCGGTGGTTGGCGCATCGTTGCGGGGCACCAATGATGTTTTCTCCGCTGATAGGTTGCAGCGCGACAGAGGGAAACGCAACATTCTGTCGAATCGAATTCCTCGATACCGCCATCACGCACGCGTTATGAAACCGGTCTCACGTCCCGAACTGGCCCACCCGGTATTCGGTGAGGAACTCCGCGAAGGGGCGGCGCAGAAGTATCACCTGACCGCCTGCCAGGCCGGGGAACCGGCGCGCCGGGCGGGCGTCAAATTTGCAGTTCCGTTTCATTGTTCGCCGATCTA
>CAZXXC010000141.1:0-8276 GCA_964644665.1 uncultured Methylococcaceae bacterium | reverse complement strand
GCGAAGATGGCCTGGACCTGATCCCACAGGTCCTGGTCGATGATCGGCGGATGCGCGCCCGGATACCAGATCCCCCGGAGCGATATCTCGCCGCGGTAGATCCGATTCCGCAGGAGCTTGTGCGCATACTTCTTGTCGATGCGTGTTCCGGCATGCCACCGACCGTCCTGGGTCTTCCACGCCTTAGTGGTGATGCCCTCCGACGTCAGGCGCTCGGCGATCCGGGTCGGAGAACCAATGGTCAGCATTTCTTGGAAGATCCGGCGGACAATGGCGGCCTCGGCGTCGTTGATGACCAACTGCCGATTTTGAACGTCGTAACCCAGCGGTGGCATGCCGCCCATCCACAGGCCCTTGCGTTTGCTCGCGGCGATCTTGTCCCGGATCCGTTCGCCGGTGACCTCCCGCTCGAACTGGGCGAAGGACAACAGCACGTTCAGCATCAGCCGCCCCATCGAGGTCGCGGAGTTGATCTGCTGCGTCACGGCGCTGAAGCTGACATGGTTGCGATCGAAGATCTCGACCATCCGCGCGAAGTCGGCCAGTGAGCGGGACAGCCGATCGATCTTGTACACGACCACGATGTCGATTCGGCCGCGTTCGATCTCCGACAGCAAGCGCTTCAACGCCGGCCTTTCCATCGTCCCGCCGGAGAACCCGGGATCGTCATAGTCGTCGGCGACTGGAATCCAGCCCTCGTGGGCCTGGCTCTGGATGAATGCGTGGCCGGCTTCCTTCTGGGCGTCGATCGAATTGAATTCCTGATCCAGACGCTCATCCGAGGAGACCCGGCAGTAAACGGCGCAGCGCTTGCGAGCTTTCGATGGCGAAGTCACGACGGGCCTTGGGTCGACGGGCTTTATCCTTCCTCGGCTCATGCGGTCCTCCCGGCCAGCTGCCGAAGCCCGAAGAAGAGGGGCCCGTTCCACTGCGTTCCGGTGATGTGCCGCGCCACCGCCGAAAGACTCTTGAAGGTGAGTCCCTCGTATTTGAACCTGCCCTCAGCCGTCACTATCACCTTGTGATCCCGCTCGGCCCATTCCCGCAGCAGCACCGTTCCCGGTGCCAGGACGATCTCACGGGATTTCTGCCGGCTCGGAATCTTCGAGTAGCGCTGGCCGATCGCAATCAATCGCTGTCGCGTCTCGGGCGCCAGTCCGCCGAACGCTTCCTCCTGCAGTTTGTAGGCAACGCGTGCTTCCAGGTAACGGCGGTTGGTCTTTTCAGGACGGCGGGAAAAGTACCGATCCCACAGTGTCCAGAGGTCTTTCATCGGTAGAGTCGGTAATGCCGCGACCTGCGCGGCGACCGAAGTCTTGAGGTCGTTCATCACAACGTCTCCGGTTGAGAGGGAGTTGTATGAACGCTTCTTCCCGGCCAGAAGCCAACTCGAACTGGCTCTCTTTCGACGGGTTCTGCGTGCTGGTGTGCTTCTTGGATACGGAGAATCGCGCGGGCCAGGATGGCGGTGATCTCGGCGGCGCGGGCTCGCGCTGACAGTGATGCGGGGGAGGGAAGGTAGGGACTCATCATGACCGTTCCAAACGAGGGTAACCGTCACGGATAATGACGCTTTTCCTCCGAACAGGAGCGCAAAGGAGAGCAATGAAAGGAACGCGCAGATCCAGGCGATGGGCTGGTTTGCTGCTTTCGCTGGCCAGCTTCGGTGTCGCGTCCGATACGCTGATTGGACGAGTGATCTGGGTCACCGACGGCGATACGATGGCGGTACAAGATGAAAAGTACTACCTGCACTGGGTCCGAGTCGCGAGTATCGAGTTGCCGGAGAAGAAGGTGCCGTTCGGTGAGCGGGCGAAGGACAATCTGTCGCATCTGGTGTTAGAGAAGAACGTTGCCGTCGACTGGCACCAGCACGACCGGGATCAGCGCATCGTCGGCAAAGTCCTGGTGGCAGACCCGAACTGCAGCACGGCAACGTGTCCGAAAACGCTCGATGCCGGGATGGAGCAGATCACGGTCGGTCTCGCCAGGTGGTTTAGCCAGGACGCGTACGAGCAATCGGCGGAAGATCGCGGACGCTACGAATTTGCCGAGCAGGAAGCACTTGCCAAACGGGCAGGGCTCTGGTCCGATCCTAATCCCACGGCGCCCTGGGACTGGCGCAAGGAGAAACGAAGTGGCGGATGACGATCTGCCTACCACGGTGGAGGCGACGGTGCGCATCCTGCAAAGCATCATCCCCGACAAGGAACAGGCCGAGATCGCCGCCATGGCGGAGGAGGACTTGGTCTACCTCCATCTGGGGTTGGGCCTTTGGATCAGGAATGCCTTTGGATTGTGGAAGGACGACTCGAAGCTACTCGCCGCAACCGAGGAACGCGATCCGGACGACGCGGCGCTGCCGATCATTCTGGCGCTCTGGCGGACTCTCCGGCGAGAGCAGGTTCGCCTGCATTGACAGGATGCGAGAACAGTCATGCTGCTTCGCTCTGAATTCTGATCGAGCAGAGTCAGCCAGTGACCGGCTCTTTCGAGTCACTTCCTATCTCCCGATGAGAACGTATACTCGAAAGGAAATGGAACACGGATTCAAGTATGGGCGTCTTTGTTGGTAATTTCCTGGGTCTGGTCGTTGTATTGACCGCAGCAGGGGTCGGATACCCTTCCCTAGTGACATCAACGCTGGTGTTTCTGGGGATTGCGTATGGCCTTTGGCTTATCGTCCTGGTCATCGACACTGCGACCCGGCCTAAAGCCGATTCGCACTTCTACCGTGGCCTCGAACCAGAGGAACAAGGGGCTTACCGCCGTTACCACGAA
The DNA here is from genome assembly GCA_964644665.1 of uncultured Methylococcaceae bacterium. GTDB lineage: Bacteria > Pseudomonadota > Gammaproteobacteria > Methylococcales > Methylococcaceae > Methylotetracoccus. Next base: position 5,495 of record CAZXXC010000141.1, on the reverse strand, counting down.
GCCATCGACTTTCCGCTTGCCGGTCAGGTCTACGCCGGTTGGCTCAATTTTCTGCGGGTCGCCGGCCTGATCTTCGCGGGTCTGTGTGCTTGGAAAGGCTTGTATGAACTGGCCGGGGCAGCCTTCCTCCTATTTTTGCTGACTGCCAGTGTGATACACCGAAACAACCCCTGGTTTTATCTGGGCCGGCAAGCGGCGCAGGGCAATGCCAAGGCGAGTGCGCAGTTGGCATTGATTCAGAGGGTATTTAGTCTGCGGCATGCAGAACGGCCTTCGGTCGATGGCTCAGAACTACCTTGATGCGGAGGTGACGGGCTAGCGAAAAGTTGGTTGTCTCGAGCCGCTAGTTGCGGGCGGTGAACTGACGCTTTCGGCCAAAAAGAGACGTTCGCCTAAGAAATATGCGGGTAACCCCAAACTTCTCTATAGCTCGCGACTTTCAATGTCTCAGCGATACACGCATGTACGGGCTTAGGATTCAGCCAAGAAGCCCCAACGCGGCGCTGGTGCCGCGTGTACACAGCTGGGCGAAGAACTGTACACCGTTTGGCAAGAAAAAAGCCGAACTTCCTGAGTGTGATGCGACGCAGTCACACATCGGCAGTCCGGCTTTCCTGGATCTCAGGACCCATAACGTTCCGTCCCTGCCTCTGCCATGCGGTCACAGTGCAGGGCTCGGAATCGTTACGGTCCCGCCACGTCCACCACGATGTGGTTGCGCGCGACCAGCTGCGATCCATTGAGCGCCTGGAGAATGATGTCGAAATGAGCCGGACCAGCGAATCCACTTAACACGCCGTACGGGCCTGTAAGGAAGCTCTGAAAGAAACCAAAGGCATAGTTCTCGGAGTTCTGCGTCACATTGACATTGCCTTCATCGTCGGCGATGAACACGAGTCCGGTGCCCTGGTCCTTCCATTGGAAGCCGGACTGCCCCACCGCTTGGGGAACCGTTTCGGGCTCGAGCGTCAGAGTCCGGTAGCTGGTGCCAAGACCGGGGTCGACGTCGTACAGAAGTTGGAACGTGTAGTCGTTAAGGTCCGTTGTGGCGCCGCTCAGGCCCGTTGCGACCGAAAAGGTGAAGTTCCAAGCCGCCCGGTTAGTGTTATCTGAGCCCGACCCATTCGCAGTCGATTGCGGTCCGCTGTTGACTGTAAAGTGCAGCACCCCATCATCGTAGTTATCCGCCGAGGGCACGGTAGGACCCTGCCGATAAAGCACCATCAACCCAAGCTCGATGCCGGCGTCTTCGTTTGTTGCCGTACCAAAATTCTCGGCGGGTATGCCGCTTCCCACGAAGAGATTCCCCGGGCTTGCTGGGTCGATTGCGGCGTCATCAGGTGCGACATTCACGTCGTAGTCCCAACTGACGATGTGACAAGCGCTGTCGAACACGAAGCCGGGGCTTCCCGGCACCACGCCGTTGGGTTGCAGGACGTCGCCGTGGGCCAGATGGGCCGGCACGGCGGCAGCGCTGACAGTGATCGGTCCGTAGCTGCCGTTGCCCCGAACATGGCAAAGGTCCACCTTGGCGGCAGGAGCGGCAGATGCCCCTGCGGCAAACACAGTGGCCAGCACAGTCACTGGTGTTGATAGTTTGTTCATGTTGTTTTCCTCATCCTGTTGAAATTGTTGAACTTGTAATTATTGCCGACCTTGGCGCCTAGACACGCAGTATTGTTTCGTGTCGCACAACAAAAGCCGGAGTGCTAGCGTGACTTAACGAAGCCACACTCGGCAGTCCGGCTTTCCTGGATCTCAGGACCCGCGACCTTTCGTCCCTACTTTACGGCTGGTTTCGCTATGTTGTGTCAGTGAATTCAAACGCCGGGACGTAACGAACGTCAATAGGGGAAACTACGTAGTCTAAATGGCAGCTTTGGGTCGAGAACGGACCGTTGACTCGCGCGGTAATCAGTGGATTGTCTGGCCGGAGAACCTACGTCACGCTGCCATCCTGCACGGAAACAGCGATCTGCTGACCGCATGGTGGATGCTGAAAAGCGGGAAATGTTTACCACAGCACTTGGTAATCCATCACCGCACTGACCGGCGTGTACCGGCACCCTATCCCTACGCCCAGCAGATCACCGCCTCATCGTTCGCCGTATGGCGTGACGACACCTTGGTGAGGGCATGAATTCTGCTGGATTGGAGGCACTACGATCCCGACCGCCGCCTCGATCGGGACAGTCGTGACGCCCTGACCAAGGGGTGAAGTCATGAACCCGCAAGCCATGCAACTGATCCATCAATACCGCGGATACGTCTATGAAGCCGTCGGCCTGGTTTCGGCATTCTTCGCTGATGCGCAACAAGCGCAAGCATGTGCAGATGCGCTCCGGAACTGCGTGGCGGATGTGCTCATTTTTGGCATGCAAGTGACATTCCCGGTCTGAGCAACAGCGGTTGACGACCCAAAAACAGCAGTACCCTGTTGTGCGGCGGCGAGGCGGCGGATGCTGCAGTGCTGGCGCGTCGCACGGCGCATTCAGTGGGGTCGGTGATTTCGAGCCAAGAAGCGATCCAGTGCATTGGAAAATACCTGCCGGTCGCGTTGACTCAACGCGTTCGGCCCCCCCGTCTGAATGCCGCTGGCGCGCAGCGTCTCCATGAAATCCCGCAGGTTGAGCCGTTCGCGGATGTTCTCCGGGGTGTAGAACTCGCCCTGTGGATTCAACGCGAATCCGCCTTTGGCGATGACTTCGGCGGCTAGCGGAATGTCGGCGGTGATCACGAGATCGCCGGGCTGCATTCGTCGGACGATTTCGTTGTCCGCGGAGGCGAAGCCTTTCCGGACTGCCGCTGCTCAGCTGCTCAACATCTCGGCGCGCTGCGTGCTGTGGCACCCAGGTCCATCGTACAATTCCGGCGGCCCGACACGCCTTGGGCTGCCCGGCTTCTGTAAACAACCCACGTGAAGAACCCGAAACCAACAAGGAGAATTTCAGTGCGCATATTTCCGATCGTTGCTTTGACAGCCGCCACGTTGAATCTCGTCGCCTGCCAGAACGTGCCACGCCACTACAAGGCGAAAGATCTGCCCGTCGAAGCCGCCTCAACGGGTGTCGTCGCAGGCATGCCTGTTGCCGATCTTGCCGCAGCGCAGCGATTGCTTTCGCAAGATGAAACCCCGCAGGTTCTCAACTTTCCTGAGTCCGGCTCGACCACGGCGACCGGCCGCATCGTCGGCCGTCAGTCGACTGCCTACGTGTTGCCCATCCGCAAAGGCCAGCGTCTGAGCGTCACCATGGAAGCGCCGAGCGACTCCGCGTACTTCAACATCCAGGATGTTAAGGACCAGAGTGGCGCTGCTCTTTTCGCGGGCGAAATGACGAGCAGCCGCACAGCCACGTTGACGGCGCCGGAAAACGCCACCTATCTCGTGCGTCCTTACCTGAATCGAGCGGTGGCGCGACGTGGAGAGAGCTCGAACTACCTACTGAAAATCGAACGCCAATAGGTTCCGCGCTGCGCCTCAGCCGCCGGACGATTTCAATGACCGCCGCGTCGAAGCCTTTCCGGGCTGCTGCTCAGCTGCTCAACATCTCGGTGGGCTGCGTGGTCAGACGGTCATCGCGGCAAGGAGTTGACTGAACGTTCTTTGCCCCGCACGAGCCAAGATAGAGTTCCGTTTCTCTGTTGGTCGGGGGTGTTTCTCAGCAGGGGCGATCATTACCTTCGGATACAATGCCGCTCCCTTCCATGCAGAGTAGTGCACGCACGTATGCTCGACGTAATCGCCCAGGCCGCTGGCAAGCTTGATGACCCTCTCCTGCTCGAATGGGCGGTACGGTATTACGAAGATCTTCCGGAGAATGCCTTCGCCGTGCGGGCGCGCATCGAATCGGCATGGTTCCACGATGTCATGCTGGCCCGCTTGGTGGAGCAGCCGGACTTCAAGACGTTACCGGCGTTGCTTCGGTTGCTACCGCCGGACCGCTTTGCAAACCTGACGCCATTGTTCCTGAGCCAGTGGACCAGTTGGCCGGGCCGGGTGGCGGGTTTGGCGGTGCCCATCTTGGCGCAACATGCGCCGGATGCCTTGCTCGATTTGCTGGAGCGGGAGATTGAGCGCGGAATTCGGGGTGGAGAACTGAATCCTGCTCGATTCAGCGGTCTTGGTGCACTGCGCGGCGCAGATGTCGCTGAGCGTCGCGGGAAATTCATCGTGGGGCTCGCGGAATGGGCCCTTGGCCAGTCACCCGACGATTATCGAATGGGCTTCCTGCTCGTCAATCTGCTGGCAGAAGCCGACGCTTTGCCTATCGGCACTGTGGAGCGCATACTGGGTTGCTGTCTCAACGCAGATGGCAGAGAGCAGAGCCGGGGAGTCGCGCTGAAGCAGCTTTTCAATGGGCTATTCGGTCAAGCGGAATACCTGGATCTGGTTTTTGCCCGCTCGGCTCAGCAGAGCGACCAGACGCTCAGCCCATTGATGCCCTTTTTCCAGCCGTCGGCGCCTCTGGCGCTATGGGATCAGTGGCTTGCCACGCCACCCCGGTTGGTGGACGTTCTCCCCGTGCTGGTCACGGCGGGCCGCGGTGCGGAGGCGGCGAAAGTGTTGCATCACCTGCTCAGTGGTTCGGCATTGACGCCTTGGCTATCGGAGCAACGGCAGGCGCAGCTAGCCGTGGCCGGTTGCCTCCACGCGTATGCCGTAAAGGAATTTGACGCAACGTCGCTCGATCTTGCGACGACGTTGGATCTCCTCGCCGCAGATCTTGACCAGCCGCGCTGGGTCAGCGCACTCTGTGGTCGGTTGACGCAATTTCCGAAATCGGATGTCGCAGCTCAGTTGATCCAACGCCTCCCTGCCGTGAGTCAAACCTACGGCGGCGTGCAGATCGTTTCGGCCATGGGCGCGCTGGGCTGGAGTGAATTTATTCCCAGTCTGATCGATGCTCTCCGGAGCGATCAGCCCGGTTTTCTTTGCGAAGCCGCTAAAAAGGCGTTGCTTGCTCTGGGAGCGCCCGCGCGGGATGCGCTTATTGCTCACTGGGATGAGATTGATGTCTCCCAGCAGATCTATGGTCTTTCCGTCATCCGCGGTGTGGGCGGCGAGGCCGCGGTCGATTTCGCGCTGGTTCGTTGGGGAGAACTGCTGAAGGAGGATGAGGAAGCCTTCTGTGAGCTCCTGCTCGCGGTGCCCGACGCTCGCATGCTGGAGCAGCTTCGACCGGAACTGCGCCGGAAACAACTGTCGATCGACCGGTGTTATGCCATTCAGGCGCAACTGTTGGACCGGGTCGACGATGACGCGCGCAAGGCGCGGGAGCGGACACTTGCCGAGTATGTGCGAAGCGCTCAGCTGCAAGAAGCCGTGGAACACGGCGATTTTTCGCGCGATTCGCTCTCGTTATCGCTGCGGTGCACGTCCTGCAGCGAGGTGAACACGTACAAGGTCGCCGGTGCCATTCTGCCGGGACCCGGGCCTAGCGATCTCCCCTATTTGATCGAGGACGAATTTCCCTGCGCGTCCTGCGGCGCATGGG
>CAZXXC010000140.1:7981-8460 GCA_964644665.1 uncultured Methylococcaceae bacterium | reverse complement strand
GACCCGGGCTTCACGTTCTGGGCAGGCCGAACCCCAGGCCATTGACGGCTTTCCGGAAGCGATCCTCGGCGTCGATTCGGACGGATAGGGTCTTCGGGCCGACCCGGCGACACAGCGATCGGGTCACCGGATTGCCTGCCACCGCGTCGGCTATCGCTTCGTCCTTGCATTCGATCAGCAGCACCGGCCCGGTCATTTTCAACACCGTGGCGCTGCGTTCCGTTGTCGCCAGGAATCCGGCGACCGTGTCGGGCAAGCCCTGAGCGTCACGCGCTTCGAGAAACTCCCTGATCTCCTCGACGCGGCGGCCCTGTTCCAACGCGGTCAGTATTCGGCCTCGGTCCAAGCGCCAGTGCTCACCGCTTTCCTGCACCGCCCAGGTTTCCAGAAACAAGGCTTCCTCCAGGGTCAGCGTGCCGGAAGTGATCTTTAGCTGCAGGCTGGGCAGCACGCTCAACGCCGTTTTCGATGCCGCATCA
>CAZXXC010000140.1:0-7971 GCA_964644665.1 uncultured Methylococcaceae bacterium | reverse complement strand
CTGATAGGTGTCCGCCAGACCCAGGCAGTAGGCGCCAAGCGGATTCACCCGGAACCAGCGCAGGCCGTCATAGCGGCTCAGGAAACTGAGATCATCCGTGCCCCAGAGATCGGAAAAGTCGCGGGCGACCTGCCACGGCTCGACATAGCCGATGTCGAGCAGGCCGAGTGTTGCTGCATACTCGAACAGCAGGCAGGCCAGATAGCGCTGCTGCAGGATGGACCAGTCGTGAAAGCCGGAATGGCCGAGGCTGCCGTAACGGGCGTCGCCGATGTAGAGATCCCAGGGGTTCCGGGAAATGTCGAACTCGCAACCGGCAGCCTGCAGGTAACGACAGAAGTCGTCGAACCGAATCCACATGCCGGCCGGGCATTCCGCCAGCGCCCCGGCGATCACCGCGCGGCGGCCGGAGGCCGCAGTCATCGAGCGTTTGCCCTTGCCCTGCTGCCCCTTGATGCAGTCGATGCGGTTGAATTCGTCGAACGGCTTGTTCTTGATCCAGCGTTGCCATAGCCCCCGCACCGTATCCGCAGCCGGTTTGGTCAGTGCAGCCTGACCCGTCTTGGTCAGTGCGAGTTTTCTGCCGCGCAGTTCGGCCAGTCCACCGGCCTGCAGCAGCAAAGGCCAGGCGTATGCCTTGATCGGTCCGATCGGATCGTGCAGCGGCGATTCCCGCGCCTCCGGCGGGTAGAAGTCGCCGCCGCTCAACACTGCGGAAACCTCCTGCAGCGCCGCGGTCCCGGGTAACGCCGTCTTGTCGCTGACCGCCAACCTGCCGAGGTCAACCAGCTTCAACAGGATCCCGACCTCGACCAGCGCATCCCGTTCCGTGTCCCGCCGAACGAGCGGAATCGTGTGGGTCGTGGTCTTGACCATGGGTTTCTGCCGCGGCACGCGGTAGACCGAGCCCCGCGCAATCACGGTGATTCCGCTATCACCCGCCTGCCACTCGTGTGTTTTCACGACGAGTTCGTCGTGTTCCGGCAGTTCATCGCTGCCGTGCAGCGAAACGGGCTCGGGCCGGGGTACGAAATCCCGCAGGCGCCGGGCAAGATCATCGGGTATCACGCTCGGTCCGCCGGAATTGCCGCCGGCCGGATACAGGAACAGGCGCAGCAGCGAAGGTGTCTCGCCGTATCCCCGCTGATGCTTGCTTCCGAAGACCGGGTCCCGGCCGTATTTGGCGCGGAACTTCTGCGCTTCGAACCTGCCGCCGGGGCTGAACAGCGTTTCCGCGACGGCTTGCTGCTGGGTCCGATCCAGACGGTTCCAGATTGCCCGGAGGTTGTCACCTTCGAGATGTCCTTCGATCCGGTTGACGAGGTCGCCCTTCCGCGTTTGCAGCCTGTCGGTCGTCAACAGGCTCGCGAGTGCCCTTAGTTGGTCACAGGTATGCTGCTCCAGTGCAGCTCGAATCTCGGCGATCGAAAAGTGGTCCTGTTGTTTAGACATCGTGGATTGCGGAGCAAGGAGATGGGCGAGCGTGCCGGCAAAACCGTGGAAGCGAATCGAGCACGGTGGTCATCGGGAGGAACACGGTCCTGGCGCGTGCTCACCCGGGGTGCAAACTTGATCCATTATCGGCAAGTACCGGCTCGTGACCTGTCCGACTATAGCCAGCGATCGATATAGGGGAGATTCTCGGGCCAGGTCGGCACGGTGCGCGTTACCGGCAGGTTCCACTTTTTTTCTACCGCCATCATCCAGTCGAAAGGGTTGTGTCCGGCGAGCCCCAAGTCCGCAAGTACCTTTGGCTCGATGTCGCCTCCCCATATATCGCTGCGGTCAGCGGTGTATTCGACAAAAAAGGCATCCCGCACCGCAGCCGTCTCGCGTCGACAGCCGCGATGTGCTCCATTGGAGTCGAACAGGAAAACATCGCCCGCCTGGCCCGTGGCATCAAAGATCTCGATGTCGTTCAGATGCTTGCGGCAGTATTCCAGGCTGCAGGCATTGTTAAGAAACATTTCATAAGGGTGGAACAATTGGTGGGAACCCACGACATAACTCATATGCTGGTCTTTCACATCCACATGGGTCAGCAGTATCAGCATCTTGAGTCGCTTGTCCTCCATGTCGTGATGCCAGCCGAACATGTCATTCGGCATGTCCTTGGCCGGTAGGTAACGCATGGCGACCCCGCGTTGAATGTGCGGTGTACGTCCCAGGTACAAGGAAGCGCAAGCCAGCAGATCGGTGTTGCAGCAAAGTTTGATCAGCTGTTCTGAGTATTTGAATGCGTTGTTGGTGACATAGGCCTGTTCCTTGGCCCACCAGTGCTCCTCTTCATCGTAATGCTTGAACATCCCTTCACCCCGCGCCAGCTTGCCATCCATGTGGTCGATGAATGTCTGAAAATCCTGGCGCAGCTGGGCCAGTTCATCGGGCTTGATCAGGCCTGCAACCTTGACGATCCCTCGTTGCTCCAGGTCAGCGGTCCAGCGTCTGGACTGTTCGGAAACGGCCACGGCCACGGCCGCCGGGCATTCATCGACCCGGCGCCGATGGTATCGCTGTCGGATCGCGTGCAAAGTGTCCAAGGTGGAGTTCTCGCATCCGCACGCGGCGCGCGTCTTGTGGTCGGCGAGATGCGGGTTGGCCCCGTGTGCCAGCAGATAGGCAGCGACCTCCACCCGGTCCCACGCGACGGCCTCATGCAACGGGGTGCGGCCCGAAGGGCTCTGCTCATTCACATCGGCGCCTAGGTGCAGCAGATGCTTGATCGCGTCCAGGTCACCCCGTCTGGCTGCGGTGATCAGCGCCGACAGGGGTTTGGGCTGAGTCAGAGCATCCCAGTTGCGGGCCAAACGGCGACGTAGGTGATGCGGCTGCTCGCGATTTGCGATGCGTTTCAGGAGTTCGGTACAGAAGTTCATGAGTGCCTGGGTCGTTACTTCGCCAACAATCATCATCCGAGAAGATTTTTGACAAAAGTACACGGGGAGTTTCGTGGTGTCGATTCCCGGAATGGGGGGGAGATTCGTCACCTCCATGGTGATGCAGCATCTGCGGTCGTGGCCGGAAGCGGGCATTGGCAGTTGGAGCCGGAGCGGTATCGCTACCGAGGAAGTAGTGCCTGGCGACACATTCTTAGGCTTGCAAGCGGTACCCCACACCGGATTCGGTCAGCAGGTAGCGCGGCCGGGTCGGGTCTGCTTCCAGTTTCTGGCGCAGTTGGCTCATGTAGATGCGAAGATAATGGGCATTGTCGACATAGGCCGGACCCCAAACGTCGTTCAGAATCTGCCGATGGGTCAAGACCTTACCAGCGTGTTTCACCAGAACGGACAGCAGCCGGTACTGGATGGGAGTCAGGTGCACGGGGTAGCCGTCGACCGACACCAGCCGTTTCTGCAAGTCGACGCTCAGGCTGCCGGTCGTGAAAACCTCCGACTGAGCGCCTTGGGGATTCTGTGCGGAATGGCGCAACGCGACCCGGATGCGCGCCAGCAGTTCACCCAGGCCGAACGGTTTCGTCAGGTAATCATCGGCACCGGCGTCCAGCGCCTCGATCTTGTGCTGCTCGGTACTTCGCGCCGACAGGATGATGATCGGCAGCGTCGTCCATCGGCGCAAGGCGGCCACCACCTCGACGCCGTCCATGTCCGGCAGACCGAGATCGACGACGATCAAGTCCGGTTTGCGGGTGCCGGCCTCGACCAGGCCGCGCCGACCGTTCTCCGCCTCGAACACCTGGAACCCTTGTGCGCGCAGGCTGGTGCGGAGAAAGCGGCGCATTTGCGGATCATCCTCGATCACCACGACGACCGGATTGGGGCTGGTCATTTCATGCCGCTGCTTCTTCTTCGGAGAGGACGGTCGGCGCCGGCTGTTCGAGCGGAAGCATGAAGGAAAATACCGCGCCGCCGCTGCCGCGGTTGCTGGCCTGGATGGTCCCGCCGTGTGCTTCGATGATGGCCCGGCAGATGGCCAATCCAAGCCCGACGCCGCTTTGCGCACTCTCGCGCTGCACCCGGTAGAACTTTTCGAACAGACGGTTCTCCAGGCCCTTTGGAATGCCCGGACCGCGGTCGGCGACCGAGACCGTGATCGTGAACGGCGAGAGTTCCGCGGCAATTTCGATACCGCTGCCTTCCGGCGAGTAGCGTACGGCGTTTTCCAGCAGATTGGCCAATACCTGCTCGATCATCACCCCGTCCACGTGGATCAGCGGCAACGTCGTCGGCAGTTTCACCTGGACCGGCCGCGCATCCAGCCGCGCCTGCAGCCGGTTCAATACGGTGCCGACGATTTCTTCCAGCGTGTGCCACTGCCGATTCAGTTCCACCGCGCCCGCATCCAGGCGCGCCATGTCGAGGATGTTGTTGACCAGATTGGACATCCGGAGTGCCTCGTCATAGATCGCGCGGCTGAGTTCCTGCCGATCCGCCGTCTGCAGCGAATCGCTGCTTTCGGCCATGGTACTCGCGGAACCGACGATGGTGGCGAGCGGTGTTCGGAGGTCATGCGAAATGGAACTGAGCAGCGAATTCCGGAGCCGCTCGGTCTCGATCTCGACCGATGCCCTGCGCGCCTGCTCGGCCAGACGCGCGCGTTCGATGGCCTGCCCGACCTGGCCCATCGCCGTCTCCAGCAGCCGCTTCTGCTCCGGCAGGAACAGCCGCCGCAAGTTCACCGGGATCAGGACCCACACGCCGATGGCGTTGTCGGACGTCGCCAGCGGAAAGTAGACCGCTTGCGCTCCGGCCAGCGTGTTGGTGCCTTGGCCGGCGGCCTCGTTGTGATCGTAGACCCACTGCGCGACGCCCAAATCACAACCCATCAGAGACTCTGCCAAGCCGCGGTCCGCGGGGTAGACGATGCGTCCGTATTCATCGGGAAACAGGATCACGTTCCGGCTGCCGAACTCGGCGTAGACGTGCCGCACGCCGATCCGGACGATCTCGGCTTCGCTGCGGCTCGCGGATAATTCTTTGCTCATCGTATACAGCACGGTCGCCCGGTGTTCCCGATGCCGGGCCACCCGCGCCTGATAGCGCACACTGGCCATCAGATGGCTGATCACGATCGCCACCGCCAGCATTCCCAGCAGGATGACCAGATACTGGGTATCGTCCACCGTGAAGCTGAAATAGGGTGTCACGAACAGCAGATCGAAGGATGCAGCACCGAGCACGGAGGCCAGGATGGACGGTCCGCGTCCGAAACGGGTCGCCACGAACAGGACACCCAACAGGTAGACCATCACCAGGTTGGCGAGATCGAAACGGCCGAACATGGCGCGCGCGATGCCGGTGCAGCACAACGTGACCACGGTTGCCCAGGCGTAACCGCCGAGCCTGCTTTTCGTGGCGGAATCGCTCAGGCCAGGGAGCGGCAGCCGGTCGAACAAGACCTGGTCTCGCCCGTGCTCGGCATCGTCGCCGTTTCGGGGGCTGCCCAGCAGATAGACGTTGATGTTGTGCGCGTGGCTGATGATGGTATCCACGACCGATCCCAGCAGCCATCGTTTCCAACTGCGCCGGCTGGGTTTGCCCATCATGATCTTGGTGACGTTCCGTTCGCGTGCGAAATCCAGGATGGCCTCCCCCATGTCGGCGGCACTCAAGGTCACCGCTTCCGCTCCCAGTTGTTCGGCCAGGCGCAGCATCCTGAGCACGGCATCGCGTCGTTCCGGCGGCAGGCGCTGTAAAGAAGGTGTCTCGACGTAGGCGACGATCCATTCGGCTCGCAAGCTGTTGGCGAACCGTTTGCCGGCCCGGATCAGCCGTTCGGCCATCGGGTTCGGACCGATACAGATCAGAATCCTCTCGCCGACCTGCCAGACGTCACGGATCGCGTGGTCTTCGCGGTAATCCTGCATTTCCGCGTCGACCCGATGCGCGGTCTGCCGCAATGCCAGCTCGCGTAGGGCGATCAGGTTGCCCTTGCGGAAGAAATTTTCGATCGCATGCTGGGCCTGCTCGGGCAGGTAGACCTTGCCTTCCTTGAGTCGCACCAGCAGTTCGTCGGGCGGCAGATCGACCAGCTCCACTTCGTCGGCCTGTTCGAACACGGTGTCGGGTACCGTCTCCCAGACACGGATTCCCGAGATCTGCCCGACATCGTCGTTCAGACTCTCCAGGTGCTGCACGTTCAGCGTGGTATACACGTTGATGCCGGCATCGAGCAGTTCCTGCACATCCTGCCAGCGCTTCGGATGGCGCGAGCCGGGGGCGTTGGTGTGAGCGAGTTCGTCGACCAGAATCAGCGCCGGACGGCGTTTCAACGCCGCGTCCAGATCGAACTCCTGCAGCCATGTGCCGCGGTATTCAACTGCCCGCGTCGGGATCTGCTCGAGACCTTGCAGCAGCGCGGCCGTTTCTCTCCGGCCGTGGGTTTCGACCAGGCCGACGACCACATCGATCGCTTCGGTGCGGCGTTCCCGCGCCGCTTCCAGCATCGAATAGGTCTTGCCGACGCCCGCCGATGCGCCAAAAAAGATCTTCAGCCTGCCGCGCCGGGCTTTCATCTGCTCGCGCTCGACGCGCGCGAGCAGTTCGTCCGGATCAGGGCGTTCAGCGGCCATCGCCATGCACGGCGGCCGTCTGTGTCGCCAGTCGGTCGGGCATCGCCGTCACTGCGAGTGGCATTGTTGACACCGTGATGGGGGGGGGTGATCGCTTAGCATAGCCGGGGAGCCGTAAAAATGGCGTCAAATTTGTTGCCGCCAACGGGCAGCGACGTACACTTTCGCTAGCCGATTGGATCGCATGTCTGGCACGCCCGGTAGGGAGCGCCGGTCACGATCCTACTGCCGGGGTTCGCCTGAACTGCACCCCGCACGGTATTTTTGCGCGTGCGTGTCCGGAACGATCGGGTTGGCCGATGCGAACAGGGCACGCGCGAATCGAGAGGACTATGGCCAAACTCGCCGATCTGATCTGGAAAAATGCCGAGCTGCTGCGCGGCGCCTACAAAGAGAACGAATACCGAAAAGTCATACTGCCATTCACGGTACTACGCCGATTGGACTGTGTTCTCGAAGCGACCAAGGACACGGTGCTTGAGCAGTGGGCGACGGTTTCCGACCTGGGCTACAGCCGAGAAATGCAGGATGCCTTCATGACGAAGGCGTCGGGGTACAGTTTTTACAACACGTCACCGTTCACCCTGGCCAAGGTACTGGAGGATCCGACGGGCGACGTGGTTCGCGACAACCTGGAGAACTACGTCAACGGCTTTTCGAAGAACGTCCGGGACATCTTCGAGAAATTCGGGTTCATCCAGGTCATCGACAAGCTGCTGGAAAAGCGGCGGCTTTATCTGGTGCTGCAGCGCTTCGTGGAAACCGACCTCCATCCGGATGTGGTCAGCAATATCGACATGGGACAGGCGTTCGAAGAGCTGCTGCGCCGTTTCAACGACGTGTCCCCGGCCGGTGAGCAGTACACCCCGCGCGATGCCATCAAGCTCATGATCAACATACTGATGGATCCGGACGACGAGGCTTTGTCGGTACCTGGCGTGGTTCGCAGGTTTTATGATCCGACCGCCGGCACCGGCGGCATCCTGTCCGTGGGCGAAGAACACATCAAACGGCTCAATCCCCGCGCCAAGGTGACCTTGTTCGGACAGGAACTGGAGGACGAAACCTACGCCATCTGCAAGGCGGACATGCTGATCCGCGGCCAGGACCCGGCCAACATCGCGCTCGGCGACACCCTGGCATCCGATCATCACACGGGCCAGCGTTTCGACTACATGGGCGCCAATCCACCCTACGGCGTGGAATGGAAAGCGGCAGAGGATGTCGTCAAGGAGGAACACAAGAAGCGCGGGTATGGCGGTCGCTTCGGGCCCGGTCTTCCGGCGATTCGCGACGGGCAGATGCTCTTCACGCTGCACCTGCTTTCCAAGATGCAGCCGGTCGTCGACGGCAAAGGCGGCAGCCGCATCAGCGTGGTTCACAACGGTTCGCCGCTGGTTTCTGGAAAACGACTATCTCGAGTGCATCGTCGCCTTGCCGAC
>CAZXXC010000139.1:4865-8488 GCA_964644665.1 uncultured Methylococcaceae bacterium | reverse complement strand
ATTAGCCTGCCCAAGCGCCTGCAGCCGGCGCCAAAAAGCGGCGTGCTTGATGGGCAGCGTTAGCGTTGGTGTCGATCTACATCTTCAGCAAGCCATGCCTTGATGAGCGACTGATTAAGGAACATCCCTCTTGTTCGCCTCGATCTTGATGCGCTCAAGCAGAGCTAAAGGGAGGCGAACTGATATGGTCGTGGTGGAGGACTTCAGGTTGGGAAAGCATGCTGGCTTCGCACTGCTCCAATCGACGTATTCCGTAGAATCGTGGCTCTTCCAGAAAGCGCGTTCCTCGGTCTCGGTCTTGAATTCAGGTAAGGTTTTCTTTGGCTTGGTCATAAGAGGTCCTCTCTTTGCGATGCATATCCCACCAATCGGACCGTGGGTGGTCCCTTGCGGTTACACCAGGAATGCCAGGTTCGTCCTAGCCCGGTCGAGCCGTCGGGCTTTCGTTCGTTTCAGGCGAACAGGTCAGGGTGCGAATCACGACTTCGCCATAATCGGAAGAAATCTCGGTGTAGCGTTGCCGGTCGAGTTCCCGCAGCGGCGTACCAAGGTGCTCGCTGCAGTATTGCCGCAACAGCTCGATGCTGGGTTCGTCGGCGATCACCCGAGCGCCCGAAGACGCCTTCAATTCCTTCAGCATGCCGTGATCTGTCCTTTCTTCGATCGCACTCAGGGAATAGGGATCGGGGGTTGGGAAGTCCAGCGCGTACAAGTGAAATTTCGGGATGTCCGATGTCTTTTGTAGGACCGGGTAGACCGCTTCGTAGGGGAAAAAGCCGCCCCAAACGATGACCGTTTGCTCAGGGAAGGATGACATTCCCTTCTGTATGACTTCAGTCCAGTGCTTGCGCCATCGATACTCACTGCCGATCTTGATGAGCTGTCCGGCGACGGCTAAAGCCAGTACGATCGCAACGAGCCGCAACCGGAGCGGGTTGGCCCGCCCGAACAGCAGGGGTGCCACGATGAGGACGCTCAGTACCGGAATGTACACTCTCAGCACTCCCGGTCGACCCATCGATCCCAGCGCAAAAATCGCCGCCAGGAACAATACCCAGGTCAGTGCGACTTCCCGGCTCGGTTTCAAGGCAGCCAGCAGCAGAGCGGTCAGGGTCGGGATCAAGAGGCGGCGGTCAGACAAGGCCGCGATTCCCTGCCAGCCGTGAGACAGCGAATCGGGCTGCAGATAGAACGGGCCGAATTCTCTCAACATGCCGTTCAACGCCTTGACGTCAGTGATCTTTTGGTCCACGAAAAACCAGTCTCCGAAAAGGCGGATGTCGTTGGTGCTAAAGCCGTAGTGCGCCAAAATGTCCGGCCGACCGCTGATGTAACTGGCGCCTCCATAATCGACAAACGGTCTCACCACGGCCGCGAATTCCCGGAATCCCTGCCACTCGGGTGTCTGATAGGCGCGGTAGTCGATCACTGCGGCGACGGCAATCGCCAATCCAATCGCCAGCAAGTCGATCTGCAGCGGCCGCCGGTTTCTCAGAGCATTCCAGGGCAACAACGGCAGGGCGACCATCAGCACCAGGCAGAATTCCTGGCTGCGGAGCAAGTAGCCCAGAAACGCCGCACCGCATGCCAGCAGCAGTGCGAGAAAATCGTTGCGTCGGGCATAGGCTTGCCATCCGAGGATTGCCACCAGGGCAAGAAGTCCCGCGTTCATGGTGTACTGCGGGAATACCGTCAGTCGTATCGCCAAAAGCAGCGTGACAGCAACCCCGAGGGGATATCCAAGCCCCAGCCGCGTCACCGTATAGAGCAGTCCGGTCCCGATGAAGATCAGTGTTCCCAGAGTGGCTACCGTATAGCCGGTGAATCCCAGGACTTCCGGAGTGCCGCGAACCATGTATCCCCAAAGGATGTTGGAATAGATCAGGTATGGCGAGCCTTGAGCCATGATCCCATAGCCGTGCGCCATCATCGACAAATGGATGTCGTCGTTGGTCTCCCAGATCGGGTCGAACAGGAGGCATAGCGTGACGAGGATGGCTGTGGCAGCAACGAATGCCACCGACAAGCGGCGGCCTGGGTGGTCTACGGTCGCGGTATGCAAGGCTTGAATTTCTCCGTGCCAAGCCGGACCGCGCGCGGCCTCGATGCCCATTCGGTGTTCTGGACGGCATCCGCTACCGCCCGTCGGCGTTCATGTCCCACCATGTGTTCACCCTGCGCGATGATCCCGAACGAGGCAGCCAAGCGGCCGCTGCCCGTGGAAGTTTTCCTGAGGCTCAGAAACACCGAACGAGCAGGCAGTAACGATGCCAACAGCTGCCCGGTCGTGTGCGCCGCCACGCCGCGGTGTTGCGACAACGGCAATCCGGCGGAGAACCGGCAGTTCTCGAAACGATTCAGGACGAAAGCCAGCGGCCGGTGAACCGGGTCAATTGACCCTATGGGCTCATATCAACCATTCCATTCCGGTGTAATTGCACCGGGTTTTGGAGCGTTTGCGCAGTATGACGATTCGAGGGTGGTCGGTGGCGAGGTGGGCAGTGATGACCGATTTCCCAACCGGCCGGATGTTGGGTGATGAGGCGGGGTGACCGGTCCGGAATCCGGCCAGGTGCATCTTCTGTCTGCTGTGAGCGGCAAGGAGAGCGTGCCGCCACCGGTCGACTCCGGTGGCACTTGAATCGACACGTCCGGTCGCCGGATATCAGCGCTGCGGGCGGTGCCCGCCGATCGCCGGGCCGCTCACGGTAAATACCGGTTGCGTCCAATGGAGGCGAACATTCACGCCGGTCGGATCACCGGCAAACGGGGCCGCGACATAGCGATCGGCAACGGCCGCCAGCCTGCCATCGAGGTAGATCAACGGCAGGCGTTCTCTGGCCCACGGCGGGATGTCCGAGTCCTGCAGCAATTTTTTCAGCGTGCGAGTTCCTTGTCGGCGGGGAAGCGTCAGGGTTTCGCCGCCCCGACGATATCGGACCTCGATCCGTGAGTGGCCCCAGATCGGCGGCGCAATGCCGGGGCCGGATTCGAGTCGGGCGGTCAATCGGCCGTTGTCGTCCGGCAGCCCCATCGCATCGCCGCCGGTCCAGGCAACGGTTCGCGCGGGATCGAAGCGGGGCAGCGGATTGATCAGATAAAGCTCACCGCGGTGGCGGCGGATCGACGCGTCGCGCCAGGCGACCTCGGGATGCCGATCCCGGCGCGCCGCCACCATCTGTTGCAGCGCCCGCTCGATCAGTCCGGAGGGCGGTGGCCGAAGTCCGCAGTTTCGGATCCAGGTCCTCAGTACCAGGCGCTGCCGGGCGACGGACAATGCCGCTAGCGGCTTGACCCGCAACGTCATGCGCTCCGGGTGACCAACGCGTGCCAGCAGTTCGGCACCCAATTCGTTCAGCAGCGTGTCCGCCTCGGCACAATGGCAGGCGGTACGGGCGATGGTCGTCGCAAGGCTCGGCCATCGCCGCTGCAGCCGGGGCAGGATCTCATGGCGCAGGTAATTGCGGTCGAACCGCCGGTCGCCGTTGCCGGGATCGTCGACCCACCGCAGTTTGTGCCGAATCGCATAGTCCAGCAGCCGGGATCTCGGTACGGCGAGCAGCGGCCGGCATAGAAATCCCGGGCCGAACGCGGTCCATGCCGGCATCGCCGCGAGGCCGGCG
>CAZXXC010000139.1:0-4765 GCA_964644665.1 uncultured Methylococcaceae bacterium | reverse complement strand
GACCGGTTCAGGCGATGGCAGACGTGGATCAGCGCGGTCGAGTCGATGCCGCCGCTGAAAGCGATCCAATAACGCGGCGCGGGTGGGTGCAGCGTCAGCGCGGCGGCCACTTGCCCGACGACCGGTGACGGCTGCATCGGGGACACCGCCGATTCAGGCGGCCGTTTCCTCGTAGGCGCCGTAGTTCATCAGGCGCTCGTAGCGCACGTCCAGCAGGGTGTCGACCGGTTGGTTCTCGAGTTCGTCGAGATGCCGCAGCAGCGCTTCCTTCAGCGTGGCGGCCATTTGCCGGGGATTGCGGTGCGCGCCGCCCAGCGGCTCCGGTACCACCTCATCGATCAGCCCGAGTTCCAGTAGGCGCGGAGAGGTGATGCCCATTGCTTCGGCTGCCAGTTCGGCCTTTTCGGCGCTCTTCCAGAGAATCGACGCGCAACCTTCCGGCGAGATCACCGAGTAGGTGCTGTATTGCAGCATCAACAGCCGATCGCCCACACCGATCGCGAGAGCACCGCCGGAGCCTCCTTCGCCGATTACCGCGCAGATGATCGGTACGCGAAGCTCGGACATCTCGAACAGATTGCGCGCGATGGCTTCGCTCTGGCCGCGCTCCTCAGCGCCGATGCCGGGGTAGGCGCCGGGGGTGTCGATCAGGCAGACGATGGGTAGCCGAAAGCGCTCCGCCAAGCGCATCAGGCGCAGTGCCTTCCGGTATCCCTCCGGTCGCGGCATGCCGAAATTCCGGTACAGCTTTTCCTTGGTGTCGCGGCCCTTCTGATGACCCAGCACCAGCACCGGCCGGTGCTCCAGGCGCGCAAGACCGCCGACGATCGCAGCATCCTCGGCAAACGCACGGTCGCCGTGCAGTTCCTCGAACTGATCGAACATCAATTCGATGTAATCGAGCGTGTATGGCCGCAGCGGGTGCCGGGAAAGTCGCGAAATCTGCCATGCGGTCAACGATGAAAACACCGACTCGGTCAGCTTCCGGCTCTTCTCCTCGAGTCGGCCGATCTCTTCCGAGATGTTGATCTCATTGTCGAATCCGACCCGCTTCAGCTCCTCGATCTTGGCCTCGAGTTCGGCGATGGGCTGTTCAAAGTCGAGGAATTTCAGGTCCATGGCATCGCACGTTGCTCGTTTAAACGGCCCATCAGTCTAACACCTCGGCCAGGAAGTTCTTCAGGCTCTGCCAGGAGCGCTGATCGGAGATGGCGCTATACACCGTACCGAATCCGGGATCGTTGGCGCGCGGGTTGGTGAATGCATGGACCGTGTTGCCGTACGCGTGAATTTGCCAGTCGGCTCCTGCTGCCGTGAGTTCTGCCGCTAGAGCAAGAACCTTGTCCGGCGGCGCCATCGGATCGTCGTACCCGTGCAACGCCAACACCTTGGCCTGGATGCGGTAGCCGCCGAGATTCGCCGGCGGATCGAACAGCCCGTGGAAACTGACCACACCGCGCAGCTTCTCTCCGGTGCGCGCCAGGTCGAGGACGCACAGTCCGCCGAAGCAGAAACCCATCGCCGCGATTCGCTCGGCGTCGACCTGGGGAAGCTTGCGAACGGTGTCCAGCGCGATCCGCATGCGAGCCTGCAACAGCGACCGGTCTTCGATGAACGGTGCCATCAGCCGGCCGTTTTCTTCGGGACCGCTGCCGACGACGCCTTTGCCGTAAAGATCCAACGCAAATGCGGCGTAGCCGAGTTCGGCCAGCCGCAACGCCTTGTTGCAGACGAATTCGTCACGCCCGCCCCACGCGTGTGCGATCATCACGGTCGGCAGCGGCCCACCCGCCGAGTCGTCAAACGCAAAGAATCCCTCCAGCAGGGTTTGTTCATGCCGGTACTCTACGGTGTCGGTCTTGATCGTCATGGCGGCAGCGGATGTCGGTAGCGGGTGAAGCAAGCGGGCATTTTCGATGAAGCAGCCTCGAGGCTCAAGATGAACGACCGCCTGACTCAAGCATTGGAAAAGATCGACGAAGTCAACCGAAACGATCCTTCGCTCGAACGGTGCGGCACGGATTCCGTGCCGAAGGCCTGGTTGTACGGCCAGCGTATGAGCGAATGGCTGTACCGGCTGGATACCGCGCCGTCGGAAGCGCTGCAGATCGCCGCGCGCGGACAGCACATCGCCCGCTGGCAGATCCCGCGCACCGCCTTTCCGGCGACGCGGGCCGGCTATCTGGCCTGGCGGACCCGGTTGTACGGGTTTCATGCGGAGCAACTCGCCGCCATCCTGCGTCAGTTGGGCTACGACGATGCCACGATCGAGCAAGTGGCCCGCATCGTCTCGAAGAAGGGATTGAAGCAGGACCCGGACGTGCAGCGGATCGAGGATGTCGCATGCCTGGTGTTCCTGGACCATGAATTCGAGCCATTCGCCGCATCGCATCCGCGCGAAAAGGTGGTCGAAATCGTTCGGAAGACCTGGAACAAGATGTCGGACGCGGGACGGCAGGCGGCGCTGCAGTTGGCGTTACCGGAGCCGTTGTCGAAGCTGGTGGCCGACGCGCTGGCGCAGTGACTCGCGATCGCGATGGGGTTCGCATGAAGGTGGGATTCCCGGCCCGGCGAGGCGTGTGCCTCGTCCCCGCCGTTCAGCCGAACACATCGAGCCGGAAGTTTCGTTGCCAGGCACGGGCCTGTCGTGCTTCGAGCCGCCGGTCGCCATCCATCGGCGTTTCACCCGTGGCGGTCGCCGCGAGGCCTCCTTCGCGGGCCGAATACTCGTAGACGCCGGTGACCGAGATCGCGTAGTCCGGCGCCAGAAAACTGTAACAATGGTTGATCAGCGAAGGGAGTCCCGGCGGCCGGCCGGCAACCAACGCGGCTACCGCTCCGGCGCAGATTTTGGCCTGAGAATTGGCGGCGAACGCGGATTTCGGCATCGGCGCCGCGTTACACGCGTCGCCGATCACATGAACATCCGGTGCCAGCGTCGAGGCGAAGGTTCGCGGATCCACCGGGCACCAGCCGGATTTGTCGGTCAGTCCCGAGGTTGCGGCGAGAGTGCCGGCTTTCTGCGGCGGAATGACATTCAGAACGTCGGCCCGGTGCTCGCCGAACTCGGTGTGAACGATACGGCGGCGGGCGTCGATGCGCTCGACCGATCCTTCGGCCGAGGCGGAGAGCCAGTCGATCATTCCGGGATACAGATCGCTCCATCCGCGTTGGAACAACGCCTGTTTGGAGAACTGGGTCTTGGAATCGATGATCAGGATCTTGGCGCGCGGGTCGTGCCGTTTGAGGTAGTGCGCCATCAGGCTGGCCCTTTCGTAAGGACCGGGCGGGCAGCGATAGGGATTGGGCGGAGCCAGGACAACCACGACCCCTCCGGCTCGCATCGCGCGAATCTGTGCCCGCAGCCGTTCGACCTGCGCACCGGATTGCCAGGCGTGCACGGCCCAGCGGCTGGCCTCGACATCATAGCCGTCCCATTCCTCCCATCGAAAGCCGATCCCGGGCGCCAGGATCGCGCGGTCGAACGGAACGACTGAACGATCCGCCAGTCGGATGCGCTTGCGTTCGGCATCGACTGCAGTGACTTCAGCCCGCAGCAGGCGTATACCATAGCGCCGCACCAGTGAATTGTGATCGCGGACCAGAGACCGGGCTGGCCAGATGCCGGCGATCACTTCATTCGCCCCGGGGCATGAAAGATAAGTGTGGTCCCGGTGAATCAACGTGACATCCAGCCCGGGGTCGGCCAATTTCAGATAACGTGCCGCGGTGGCGCCGCCATAACCGCCGCCCACCACGACGATCCGTGCCGCGGCCGTTCGTGGCCCCTGAACCTTCGACCGGGGATCGCCGGAACGCAGTGCGATCCACAGGCTGGTGAGACCCAGCAGGAATCGCCGGCGTGTGGCGGATGTCAACGGGAACCCCGGCGGGGGGTGGAAAAGTAACGGGCGAGGCTTGCGTAATCCTGCTCGGAATAGCCCTGTGCGATCCGATGCATCACGGAATCGGGCCGACCTTCCCGAAACGCCCGCATGCGCGCAACCAGCCGTGCCTCGGGTTGTCCGTCGAGGCGCGGAATCACGCCGTCTTCCTTGTCCGCATGGCAGGCTCGACACGGCTGAGCGAGCGCCTCGGGCGAAGGACGCCCGCCCGATTCGACCGCCGGGGCGGAAGATCCATGCCCGCCGGTTATGGTCAGCATCGCCGCGCCGAACGCGAGATGTGCCGGCTTCCGCAGCATCGTGGTGACACCTCTCCGGTCAAACAGCTGTTCAAGCAATTCCGACGGTCATGATAAATCACCGAAGCGACTCCGGCACGCCGCCGCAGGCGCCGCCGTCCTGCGCCATTTGATCGCTGACACCGGCCGAGGCGCGGTGACCATTGCGCTAAGAGGCAAGAGCCCTGCTGCGTGCATTGCGACCCGACGGGAGCGCTACGTGCATTGAAACAACAGCGATTTCTGTCTGCGCAACACCGCTGCGTGTTTTTCAAGCATTTGTTTCTTCGAGAGAAATGCCACGCGTCCCGTTGCTTCGTTGGGGGTGCGACGAACTGTCGCAGTTTTTCTTGACAAGGGTAGAAACGGTCAATAGACTGCCACTCCACCGAAGGACCGGGGGCTTTCCGGCGGGGCGACGCGAGTGGCCGCGGCGGGGACACAGAACGAGCAGGAAGCTGAGGTGAGTCGGGCGCGGGGCGCGAAGTCCGGGTCCGGTTTAACAACACACACTTGGAGGTCAAATTATGGCTGCAACAACATTGGGCGGCGTCGCGGCGGCAGACAAGCCGTTGCTGGACA
>CAZXXC010000138.1:4837-8713 GCA_964644665.1 uncultured Methylococcaceae bacterium | reverse complement strand
CCGGCGTGTTGGCCTGGGTCGCCATCATGTTGCTGACGCGCCCGACGGAATTCCTCTACTACCAGTTCTGAACGATGGGGGGTCGCGATTTCAACCGCTGGTGGCTACTGACCGTGCTGGGCCTGTGTCTCTTGCAGGTGATCGTTGCGGTGGTCGCCGATCCTTACTGCGTGTACGGCATCATCCGCTTTCCGAAGCGCAACTTCGAGCCCAACAGCCGGTTCCTGAAGGTCGAGTATCTGCAGCGGCACCCGGAATACGATGCGTTCATCCTCGGGTCCTCGCGGGCCGGGTTCCTCGAGTCTTCGGTCGCGGACCGCGTCTGCGGTGATCGGACGCGATTTTTCAATCTGAACGGCAGTCTCGAGAGCGGCGCCGGCATCCGGCGCAAGCTGCAATGGCTGGCATCGTCCCGCCGTGTGCGCCGAGCCGTGGTGCTGGTCGATTTCGATCTGCAATCGGTCGGCACCGATCCGTTCGACCTGCTGCGGCAGGATCATCCGTTGGTCGCACGTAGTGCCTTCACGGCGTTTTACGCGAAGTACCTGCTGTTCCAGCCGCGTATCCTCTACCTCTACGGCGAAGCGAACCTTCGGGAACCCAAAGGGGAACCCTGGAATGCTGGAAATCCGTCGGTCCCCGACCCGCTCTACCGGACTCGCCCGTTATTCGACCGCGGCCGGCTGTACGACGTGACCTGGGGAGCCGTGACGCAGGATCTGGCCAGTGTCGGGGAACCGCCTGACCTTCCTGCTGCATCGGGCATCGAGGAGTTTCGGCGAACCATCGCGATTCTGGACGGTGCCGGAATCGATCGCGTGCTGATCGTGCCGCCTTACCGCCTGGATCAATTCGCCGGTTTCCATCCGGATGCGTTGGCATTGTGGCTGCGGGACGTCGTCGACGCCGGCGGCGCGGTCTGGGATTTTGCCGGTTACAACCCGGTCACTGCCGATCCGTCCCGCTATGTGGATGCGATCCATTTCGACGACTCGGTCGGCGAGCGCATTCTGCGGCGTGCTTGCGGGGTCGATGACGATCCGAACGATGCGTTCGGTGTCCGCGTCACGGCGGCGAATCTGGAAGCGCACATCGCGAGTTTGCGGCTCCAGCATACCGAAGCGTTGAAAGCGGCGGGCATGATCGAGTGGTGAAGATTCCCTTCGGCGCTCCAAATTCGTCGCTGCGCGGCGGTGATCCCCCGCGGATCGTCGGTCTCTGAGCCGGCTTGCACATCCCGTTCTGCGGGCGCTCATTCCCGCTGCTGCTGTTTGCGCAGCCTCGTCTGCTCATCGATCCTCCGCAGCAGCTTCGCGAGCGCCTGTGCCCTGGCCTCCGGCGTTCCACAGCACGCAGGCGGCTGTTCGTCGTCCAGTCCGGACGGGCATCGATTTCGGCCCGTCCGAGTGTGATGCCGCCCGCGGATGCGATCCGTTGCTCGGGGCCGACCCGGAAGTCGGCCGCAGTCACAACACCACTGGACGATCGGGCAATTCGTTGCCGCTGACATCAAGCCCCGGGAAGTGCCGCTCCAATTCCTGGCCGACCTCGCGGACGCCGGCGATGCAGCCGGCTTCAAAATGTCCCTCGCGAAATTCCTTTTCCATCTGCACGCAGATTTCTTGCCACCGTTGGTCGCCGACCGGTCGATGGATCCCGCGGTCGGCGACGATCTCGACATCGCGGTCGGCCAGCAGCAGGTAAATCAGCACGCCGCTGTTGTGTTCGGTATCCCAGACCCGCAGGGCGGAAAACAGGTCCAGCGCTCGGTTGGCGGCCGACTCTCCGCGTAACAGCAGCCCCAGCGGCAGTGAGGCTTCCACCGCGAAGCGAATTTCGCCGCGATGACGTGTTTCACTGTCGCGGATGGCCTCGGTGATATCCCGCAACGCCCGCTCCGGCAAACGCTGGCGGAGTTGCCAGTCGGGAAACCACAGGTGTTTCAGTGTACGCCGGAGCGCCTCCATTACCACCGTCCGGATGCGCCTCCGCCGCTGAAACCGCCGCCACCGCCGGAAAAACCGCCGGACCCGCTGCCGAGTCCCCCGCCGCCGTAACCGGTGCCCCGGTAGCGGCCGCCGTAGCCGCCGCCATAATAGTATCCGCCGCCACCGCGTCCCGAGTCGCCGACGGTGAACACGAAGACGATCAGCGCGAGGACTAGGCCGAAACCGAGCGGCAGCCCGAATACGGCGGTCAACAGGAATCCGGTCAACCCGGCGGTCAGCAGCCCGGCCAATAGCCGCCCGACGAAAATGCGGAGGAAGTGACCGAACACGATCGAGCCGAAAAACGAAAGGAACACACCCTCGGTATCGATCTGCCGCGCCGGCGTTCCGCGCCAGACAGGTTCGGGCAGCGGCTCGCCGTCCACCAGCCGCAGCACCCGCTCCACGCCGGCCGAGATGCCGCCGTAGAAATCGCCTTGGCGGAAATGCGGAATCATGATTTCCTCGATCACCCGGTTGGCGATGGCATCCGGAATCACGCCTTCCAGACCGCGGCCGACTTCGATCCGGACCGCGCGATCCTCCCTCGCCAGCAGGATCAGCGCGCCGTCATCCACGCCCTTACGACCTAGCCGCCACTGGTCGACCACACGGATTCCGTACTGCTCGATGGTTTCCGGTTGCGTGGTTGGCAGCAGCAGCACGGCGATCTGGCTGCCCTTGCGCTGTTGGAACGCTGCCAGCCGTCCCTCCAGTTCGGCCTGCTGCTGTGGAGTCAGGGTGTGCGTCAGGTCGGTGACGCGCGCCCTGAGCGCGGGAACTCCGACTTCCGCAGCGGCCGAACCGGCCAGCAGCGAGCCGGCCAGCGTCACGATGGCGAGTGCCAGCCGTAAGCAAGTCATTGGTTCGGGCAGCGGGGAATCGGTTCGATCAGCCGCGCAGCGTGCAACGCCGGCGGGCCGGCATCAGGGACGAGCCGGCGCCGGTATGGAAAAATCGACTTTTGGTGCCGACGAGATCGCCTTTTCGTTTTCGACCGTGAAACTGGGTTTCACACGATGGCCGAATGCGATCGCCGTGAGATTGGTCGGGAACGAGCGCACAGTGATGTTGTACTGCTGCACTGCCTGAATATACCGATTGCGGGCCACGGTAATCCGGTTCTCGGTCCCTTCCAACTGGGCCTGCAAGTCGCGGAACAGGCCATCGGCCTTCAACTGCGGATAATTTTCGGCTACCACCATCAGGCGCGACAAGGCGCCGGACAGTTCCGTCTGCGCTGATTGAAATTTGGAGAAGGCGTCCGGGTCGCTCAGCAGCTCGGGGGTCGCCTGCACCGCGCCGACCCGGGAACGCGCCTCGGTGACCCGGGTCAGTACCTCCGCTTCGTGTGAGGCATACCCTTTGACCACGTTGACCAGATTCGGCACCAGATCGGCCCGGCGCTGATATTGGTTGACGACCTCCCCCCAACCCGCCTTGATCTGCTCATCCTGTTGCTGCAGCGTGTTGTAGCCGCAGCCGCTGAGATTCATGGCCGCAAGCAGAGTCACGATGACGAATGACCGGTGGCGCACGACACCTCCTCCTTTACCTGTTGGTCGAACTCGGCTTGGACTGTAGCACAAACGACGGAAAGAGCCAGCCTGAAAGATCGCGATACCGCGCTGGAGAACCGTGCCACTGGTTCCAACGGTCGGGTTTGCGTTGCTGGCTCCTGGTCCACTCTTACGTCTGGCCCGGCTAGACCCTCCTGGTGTTTCCGGTCGCCGCCAAGGCCGGAACACGCCAGGTCGTAGCTCACGCGGCATGTCCTTGTGCGGGTGCCAAGTACACTGACTTTCTCTTGCTCCCCCATGAGATGGTTTCCGGAGCAATCGCATCCCGAGCGGCATGGGGGATACCGAGCCGCGGCCTTGGCCGCGTT
>CAZXXC010000138.1:3022-4737 GCA_964644665.1 uncultured Methylococcaceae bacterium | reverse complement strand
CCGCGTTTGAAGTCAGTCCGGCCGGCTGCCGAACAGGTGCTCCAGATAGTCTCGCCGGAAATCGAAAATGCGCTCGAGGCGCGCCCGGATGAAGCAGCGGTGCACCAGGTCTCCCAGCCATCCGGCGGGCATCGCGTAATGGACGACATCCTCCATTTCGACGCCGCCGGGCGCCAGATAGAATCGGTGCAGGTGGTGCCAGAATCGGAACGGTCCCAGCCGTTGTTCGTCGACGAACTGATTCGGTTCGCTGACATGCTTGATTTCGGTGACCCAGGTCATCGGGATGCCGGCGACCGCGGCGATGCGGTAGGTGATGATCAGGCCCGCGTAAGCGCGTCCCGGGACGTCCGAAGTCAGGCGGAAGTTCAGGAACGCGGGGGTCATCGCCTGCAGATTGTGCGGGGTCCAGAAGAAGTCCCAGGCGTGTTGGAGGTCGATCGGCAGGGTTTGTCGGCGGTGGATACGGTGGATTTTCATGTCGATTCTGCGAATCCGTGTGTTGCGATATTGCTGCAGGCACGCCTCGGCAGCTCCGAAGAGGAGCGACCGGCGTTCGCGATCGCCATCGGCGTCTTGGCTGGAACGTCGGCGGTAGCCGGCATCATCTGTCTTCAGACGGTGAGAGCCAAAAACAGACTCAGCAGTTTCTCCGGCAGTCTCTGCACCTGATCCAGAACGGTGTAGCGATTCGCACCGAAAATACGGGCCACATAGTCGTCCGCGTGGGCATCGAGCGTCAGGCAATAGGTCGCCACTCCCTGGCTGGCGATTTCTTCGACTGCCTTCTTGGCGTCGGAGCGGAGGTATTGCGGATCGCGTTCGTCGATGTCGGCGGGCTCGCCGTCGGTGACGATCAGTAGCAGCTTCCTGCGCTGCGGTTGCCGAAGCAGATAGGCGGCGGCGTGTCGCAACGCGGCACCCATGCGGGTCGACAGGCCGCCGATCATGCCGGCCAGCCGTGCTTTGACCGGGTCGTCATACGGCTGGTCGAAATGCTTGAAGCGGTAATACCGGACATCGTGACGGCCGTTCGAGGCAAAGCCGTGGATCGCGAACGGATCGCCGATGCCGGCGATCGCCCAGCCCAGCAGGGCGGTTGCCTCGCGCGCCAACTGCAGCACTGGCCGGTCGGAGCCGGGCGGGGTTTCGTTGGCGGATTCGGACAGGTCGAGCAGAACCAGCACGGCCAGATCGCGGGTCCTGCGCAGGTAGCGGATGTTGATGCGGGGGTCGGGGACCTCACCCAACCGCAGGTCGATCATCGACCGGACCGCGGCATCGAGATCGATCTCTTCGCCATCCTCCTGCCGGCGCAGCCGCACGAGGCCGCGCGGCTGCAGTGCCTCGATGAGGCTCTTCAGGCGGTTTGCGATGAGTTTGTGATCGCTCAGAATCCGGTCGATCCGGTCCGGTTCGCCGGTGGGCGGGCGCTTCTCCAACAGCGTGACCCAGTTCGGCCGGTGCAGTCGTACCTGATAGTCCCATTCCGGGTAGTGGAAGGGGGCGCTGACCGGCTCCTTGCCCTCCTGTTCATTGATCGTGCAGCCTTCCTGATCCAGGTAGAACGGCGTCTCCAGTCTCCAGATCTCCTGCGCATCGTCCCCGGCCAGTTCGCAGTCCACTTCTTCGATCATCTCGATCAGCGAGACCTTGCGGCGCACCTGCTTCGGCATCGCGGCGAGCCGTTCGCCGTCGCACCAGAAGTCTTCGGC
>CAZXXC010000138.1:0-2922 GCA_964644665.1 uncultured Methylococcaceae bacterium | reverse complement strand
GATGGAATTGCAGCCACAGCGGCCGGAGC
Organism: uncultured Methylococcaceae bacterium; assembly: GCA_964644665.1. Taxonomy (GTDB): domain Bacteria; phylum Pseudomonadota; class Gammaproteobacteria; order Methylococcales; family Methylococcaceae; genus Methylotetracoccus. The sequence continues at coordinate 2,893 of CAZXXC010000138.1, read as the reverse complement.
CCCGGGAAATCGCGGATTGCCAGCTCTTCGATGCGGGCATCCTCGAACAGACCGATCAGGAACATCTGCGCCGGATTCAACTGTTCCGCCGAGATCGGTCCCCGGGTGTAGACCAGGTGTGCGGCGGCGTGCGCGGCGGCGGCGCGATAGAGTTCCTTACCCGGGATGATGCCGGTTCCGGCCGATGACGGATGGCGACAAGGGATGTCGTCGTAGGCGTCGGGCAAATGGATGACCGGAAACTCGATGAACGGTCGGTGCCCCTCCCGCGACTCGGGATCTCCCGACGTCGGCCGCATCGGGAAATCCCGGCCCCACAGCGCCCGCAGATAGAAATTCAGCCTGCGGTGGGTATCGACGAACAGGGTTCCGCGCCGTTCCTGCTGCAGCACCGCCAGGCTGTCGGCGGTTTCCAGCGCGAAATACTTCTGAAGAGCATCGAGGTCGCGGGCGTGCGCCTGCGCCCCCCACAATGCCCAGCGACGCAGGCCGCCCAGCGTCAGCTTCTCCAGCAGCGTGTCCAAACGCTGCAGCATCGGCCTGAGACCCCGCGGCGCCTTGGCCGACAATTGGTGGACCAATGTGAGGTACTGGCGCAACAGATCGGCATCGCCCAGTCGCCTGGCCGCAGTCGGCAGGCTGTCGAACAGGGCCGCGATCACGCCGCCCCCGACCATCGACGACAGCTTCATCACCGCGCCGAGCAAGTCCGGAACGATGTCGTCCCCGACTTCCTTGGTGACCAGCGGGGTTTGCTGGATGTAGCCGAGTACCAGTTCGGCGCCGCGTCCGAGTTCCGCCAATGTGCGGGCGCCCTCGATGTACCGGCGTAGTCCGTCCGGAGTCATCAGGCGGGCGGACTCCTGGAAGCTAGCCTCCAACGTATCCCGGATATGCGGATCGAGCCTGCATAGAATTTCGCGGTAATCGTCGAGATGGAGGGTCACCGGGCCGCACTTCGAGATCAGAAAAATGTCGCGACGGCCGCGTCCAGCGTATCGCGCATGTCGGGGTCATCGGTCAACGGCCTGACCAGGGTCATCCGACAGGCCGCGCGGGGGGTGATGCCCTTCGCGATCAATTGGCCGGCGTACACCAGCAAACGCGTCGAGATTCCTTCGTCCAGCCCATGGCCTTTCAGGTTGCGCGCGCGATGCGCGATCTGCACCAGTTTCTCCGCCGTCTTCGGGTCGACACCGGTTTCGTGACCGACAATCTCGGTTTCGACCTCGCTCGGTGGGTAGCCGAAATCGAGCGCGCCGAAGCGCTGCTTGGTCGACTGCTTCAGGTCTTTCAGCAGGTTCTGGTAGCCCGGATTGTAAGAAATGACCAGATGGAAATCGGGATGTGCCTCGACCAGCTCGCCTTTCTTGTCCAGTGGCAGCGTCCGCCGATGATCGGTCAGTGGATGGATCACCACGGTGGTGTCCTGGCGTGCCTCGACCACCTCGTCCAGATAGCAGATCGCGCCGATCCGCGCAGCGGCGGTCAGCGGACCGTCCTGCCAGCGGGTGCCGGTCGCATCCAGCAGAAATCGGCCGACCAGATCCGAAGCGCTCATGTCCTCGTTGCAGGCCACCGTGATTAAGGGACGCTGGAGTTTCCAGGCCATATATTCGACGAAGCGGGTCTTGCCGCAGCCGGTCGGACCTTTCAGCATCACCGGCACCCGGGCAGCATAGGCGGCTTCGAAAAGCATCACCTCATCGCCGACCGGCCGATAGTAAGGCTCTTCCGATACGCGGAACTGTGCTGCCTCATTCATCACAGAGCCTCCCGTCTGGGACTGGAACGAATCACTCCGCCGACAACGCCATGGTGCATCGCCGGTGCGGCAGTCAGGCGTCGAGCGGTCCCCGGTAGATCACCATCGCCGCACCCTGGGTCTGCTTGTAGTTGTCGTAACCGACCAGGCGAACATGGTGGGTCGGATGGGCCTTGTGGCAGGACTCGGCCTCGGCCAGGATCGCATCGACATCGGTTTCGCCGAACATCGGCAGCTTCCACATGTACCAGTAGTGGTCGAAGGCGTTCTCCGGCTCGGTGTGTTCGATCGCCGGGCTCCAGCCTTTGCTGACGATGTATTCCACCTGTTTGCGAATCTGCTCCGGGTCCATCGCCGGCAGGTAGGAGAAAGTTTCGAATTTGCGGCTGGACGCGTCGCCCAGACTGGATTTGTAATCTTGCATTTCGCTCATGATGGGGTTCCTCGGGGGCGGGTTGGATGCGGTGGAATCGACCCGATAGTCCGGCCAAATGGGACCGGCTCGAAAGCCGACCTACTTGTGCGCCACGTCCAACTTGTCGACAGTATCGAATTCGAACTTGATTTCCTTCCAGGTTTCCATCGCCGCCTTCAGTTCCGGGCTGTTCCTCGCGGCCTGCAGCAGGACCTCCTTACCTTCTTTCTCGACCGCGACGCCGCGGTTGCGTGCCTCCACGCAGGCCTCCAGTGCCACGCGGTTCGCCGCCGCGCCGGCTGCATTGCCCCAGGGATGGCCCAGCGTGCCGCCGCCGAATTGGAACACCGAGTCGTCGCCGAAGATCGACAGCAGGGCCGGCATGTGCCAGACGTGGATGCCGCCGGAAGCCACGGCGAACACGCCGGGCATCGAGCCCCAGTCCTGATCGAAGAAGATGCCGCGGCTGCGGTCCTCCTTGATGTAGCGCTCGCGCAGCAGGTCGATCCAGCCCAGCGTCGACTGGCGGTCGCCTTCCAGCTTGCCGACTACGGTACCGGTGTGCAGGTGGTCACCGCCGGACAGCCGTAACATCTTGGTGAACACGCGGAAATGGATGCCGTGGTTGGGGTTGCGGTCCATCACCGCGTGCATCGCGCGGTGGATGTGCAGCAGCATGCCGTTGTTGCGGCACCAGTTGGCCAGGCCGGTGT
>CAZXXC010000137.1:0-8741 GCA_964644665.1 uncultured Methylococcaceae bacterium | reverse complement strand
CGCTTACGGCCACTCCGCGGTCGTCGCCGCGCTGCGGAGCGAGTTGGCGGCGCTGCGCGCGCTGTTGGCCGATCACCCTGACCGGGCCTGGACCAGCGAGGGCCTCGTGGCGTCCGCTCGGCAGCGTTTGCAGGCGCAGTTCGATGCGCGCCTGAAGCCCGTATTCAACCTGACCGGCACGGTGTTGCATACCAATCTGGGACGGGCGCTGCTGGCCGACTCGGCGGTACAGGCCGTGCTGGCCGTGCTGGCCCGCCCCTGCAACCTGGAGTTCGACCTGGACGGCGGCCGGCGCGGCGACCGCGACGATCACGTCGACGGCCTGATCCGTGAGCTGACCGGCGCCGAGGCGGCGACGGTGGTCAACAACAACGCCGCAGCGGTGTTTCTGCTGCTGAATACGTTGGCGATGCGCAAGGAGGTCATCGTTTCCCGCGGCGAGCTGATCGAGATCGGCGGCGCCTTCCGCATCCCCGACATCATGGCGCGGGCCGGAGCCAGGCTGCGGGAGGTCGGTACGACCAACCGCACCCACCGCAAGGACTACGCCGAAGCGCTGAGCCCGCGCACCGCGCTGATCATGAAGGTGCATCGCAGTAACTACGCGATCGAGGGCTTCACCGCCAGCGTGCCGGAGCCGCAATTGGCGAACCTAGCCCACGACAGCGGGATCCCGTTCGTCGAGGATCTGGGCAGCGGGACGCTGATCGATCTCGGCGTCCATGGCCTGCCCAAGGAACCGACCCCGCAGCAAGCCCTGTCGAACGGCACGGACCTGGTCAGCTTCAGCGGCGACAAGCTGTTGGGGGGGCCGCAGGCCGGCCTCCTGGTAGGACGCGAAGACCTGATCGCCAAGCTGAAGCGCAACCCGCTGAAGCGCGCGCTGCGGGTCGACAAGATGACGCTCGCGGCATTGGAAGCGACGCTTCGTTTATACCAGAGCCCGGAACGGCTGGCTGCGCACCTGCCCACGTTGCGGCTGCTGACCCGCACGGAAGCCGAGATCCGCGCCGCCGCGGAGCGGCTGCTCGGGCCTCTGCAAGCCGCCCTGAACGAGCGCGCGGAGGTCCGTGTCGAAGCCTGCCGCAGCCAGATCGGCAGCGGTTCGCTGCCGGTCGATCGGCTGCCCAGTGCCTGTCTGGCCGTTTACCCGCCGGAAAAAGGGGCGGGGAGGGTGCTGAACCGCCTGGCGGATGCGTTTCGCGCCTTGCCGGTTCCGGTGATCGGCCGGATCGAGCATGCTGCGCTGCGCTTCGACCTGCGCTGCCTGGAGGACGAGGCGGGTTTTGTTGCGCAGTTGCCGCGGTTGGACGGGTGACATGATCGTCGGTACCGCCGGCCATATCGACCACGGCAAGACGGCGCTGGTCAAGGCGCTGACCGGAGTCGACGCGGACCGCCTGGCCGAAGAGAAGGCGCGTGGCATCACGATCGATCTCGGGTATGCGTACGCACCCTTGCCCGACGGTGACATCCTCGGTTTCGTGGACGTGCCCGGTCACGAAAAATTCATTCACAACATGCTGGCGGGCGCGACCGGCATCGACTTCGCAATGCTGGTCGTTGCGGCGGACGACGGCGTCATGCCTCAGACGGTCGAGCATCTGCAGATCCTGGATCTGCTCGGGATCGATGCCGGCGCGGTGGCCCTGACCAAGACCGATCGGGTCGACGCGGCGCGGATCGCCGCGGTCGGCGAGCAAATCGGCCGGCTGCTGGAAGGTACCGGCTTGGCCGGCAGCCGAATTGTTCCGGTATCGGCGGCGACCGGTCACGGCCTCGGGGATTTGCATTCCCATCTCGAACAGATCGCCCGCCATCGGGCGGGCAGGGCGTTGCAGGGCGGTTTCCGCCTCGCCGTCGACCGCTGCTTCACGCTGGCCGGGGCCGGCACGGTCGTGACCGGAACGGTTTTCTCCGGAGAGGTGCACGTGGGTGACAGGCTGCTGCTGTCGCCATCGGGCCGGTCCGTTCGGGTGCGCGGCATCCATGCCCAGAACCGGCCCGCCGAGGTCGGCGTCGCGGGCCAGCGCTGCGCATTGAACCTGGCGGATGTCGACAAGGCCGATGTCCACCGCGGCGACTGGATTCTGGCGCCCGAGTTGCACCGACCGAGCCATCGTCTGGATGTCCGGCTCAGACTGCTGCCGACCGAGACCAGGCCGCTGAAGCATGGTACCCCGGTGCATGTGCACCTGGGTGCGTTCCATGGCACCGGACGGGTCGCACTGCTGCAGGACGACCCTGTGGCACCGGGTCACGGCGCTTTGGCGCAGCTCGTGCTGGACAAGCCGACCTGCGCGGTCCTCGGGGACCGGTGCATCCTCCGCGATGCTTCGGCCACGCGGACGCTTGCCGGATGCCGGGTGCTGGACGCCCAGGCCCCTGTGCGCGGCCGGCGTACCGCTCAGCGTCTGGCCGTCCTGTCGGCCTGGGAGCGGGCCGAGCCGCAAGCAATCCTGCGGGCGCTGCTCGCCGCATCGCTCCAGGGGCTCGAACTGCGGCCCTTCGGCGCCAACGCCAACCTGAATCCCGCCGAGGTCGTTGCGCTGTGCGACGATTCGACCGTGCGCCGCCTGGACGGCCCGAAGCCCGTGGCGTTCGCGGCCGAGCACTGGGCTGCGCTGTGCCAGTCGGTCGTGGAGACCCTGCGGCAAGAACACGAGGCACTGCCGGACTCGCTGGGCCTGAACGCGGAACAGTTGCGCCTCAGGACCGCCCCGCGGCTGGATCGAGCAGGATTCGCACAGGTGTTGGCCGAATTGCTCGAAGTCGGACAGTGCCTGCGGGACGGATGCTGGTGGCATCTTCCGGGGCACCGGATCGTGCTGACGGAACAGGATCAGGCCCTGTGGCGCCGCATGGCGCCCTTGCTGACCGCGCAGCCGTTCCAGCCGCCGCGTGTGCGCGACATTGCGCGTGCCGAGTCGCTGGACGAGGCGGCGACACGCAAGCTGCTGATCCGGGTGGCGCGCCTGGGGCTGGTTTACAAGGTCGCCCACGACCATTATTTCGAACGCACCGCGGTCGCCCGCTTGGCCGAGATCGTTCGCGAAATCGCCGGGGCAGCGCCCGACGGTTCGGTCACGGCCGCTGAATTCCGCGATCGTATCGGCACCGGCCGCAAACTCGCCATCCAGATCCTCGAATACTTCGATCGCATCGGCCTGACGCGGCGCCTGCGCGACATCCACCGGCTGCGCGACGAGAGCCTGACGCTGTGACCGGCCCGGCCGTCCGCGCGTATGCCATCCTTGGTGCCCCGTCCGCCCGGCCGGCAATGATCGTCATTTCGCCGCGGCTTTTCAGTAGAATGCGGGAGTCGCTGGAAGCTAACCGTTCACTGCTCCGCCGATGGGAGGAGGACGGATCGGGATAGGGAGACACGCCGTGAATGCTTCGCTGCAGGCTCGGCTGCGGGGTTCCTCCCGCAGACGGTCTCGCTGTCCCGCTCCGCTCCCGCCGCATATCGAGGGAGGAGTGAACGGAACGGTCACGCCGGAAGAGCATCGTCCCCGGTGGGGCGGCCGGTCTTCAAAACCGGTTGAGGCCGTGAGACGGTCTCGGGCGGGTTCGACTCCCGTTCTCTTCCGCCAACACGCACGCGCGACACCTCGCGTGTTTTGAACGAGTGGGTATCGAGCGGACCTTTTCCATGTACGGGTATTCATCGGGCCGCCCCGGCCGCTCACACTGTGGGCACTTCAGCGGCCGCGCATCGCGGAAATCGAACCCCGGATGACGGATCAGGCCACCGAGCCAGTCGCCGCCGTGTGGCGGCACAAAAGGGAAGCACGACCATCCGTGAACATTCAGGCGCACGAAGAGCTGAAAGCCAAGATCTGCGAGATCGCGAACCGGCTCAGGGGGCCATACCGTCCGCCGCAATATTGCCTGGTCATGCTGCCGATGGTCGTGCTGCGGCGGCTCGATTGTGTCCTGGAGCCGACCAAAGACGCCGTGCTGACGGCGCGGGAGACACTGGAAGCGCGACAGATGCCCGAAGCGGCGATGGACCGGCTACTCGGCAAGGCCGCCGATCCGAACCGCAAGCACCCGCTCTACAACACGAGCCCCGACACCTTCGCGCGCCTGCTCGGCGACTCCGAGAACATCGCACCGAACCTGGTCTCCTACATCAACGGCTTCTCACCGACCGCGCGGCGGATCTTCGAGCGTTTCAAGTTCGCCGACCAGATCGAGAAGCTGGATGCCAGCAACCGGCTTTTCACCATCGTCAAGGCGATGGCCGAGGTCGATCTTCACCCCAAGCGGATCGACAACCTCCAGATGGGCTACTGTTCGAGCATCTGATCATGCGATTCAACGAACAGGCCAACGAGGAGGCAGGGGACCACTTCACGCCGCGCGAGGTCATCCGCCTAATGGCCAATCTCATCTACACCGGTGAGCAGGACGTCTACAAACCCGGCATCTTCCGCACCATCTACGATCCGGCCTGCGGGACCGGCGGCATGCTCTCCGAATCCAAGAAGCTGATTCTCTCCCAGAACGACTGCGCCCAGCTCGCCCTTCACGGCCAGGAATACAACGACGAAGCCTGGGCCATCTGCTGCTCGGACATGCTGATCAAGGACGAAGACACCGCCAACATCGTCCTCGGCGATACCCTCGGCGACGGCAAGACCCGGGTCACTGCGTGTGCGATATGACTTTGCGAGGGAAAGCTGATGCCGGGACTTGACGAAACCGCGTTCGAAGCCGCCACCGCGGCCGGGCTAACCCGCTTCGGCGGCTATCAGAGGCGAAGCCCAAGCGCCTATGACGAGGCCATCGCCCTGTTTCCGGAGGCTGTCAGCGCATACATGAACGACAGTCAGCCGAACAAGCGGGCAGCGCTCGATGCGCTTGCGGAGCAAGGTTCCGCGTCACGTCTTGATCGGTTGCACAACCAGCTTGACGCCCAGGGCGTGACACACGCGGTTGATGGTATCGAAGCGCGGCTGTGCGTCGGCACGCAGGGCCTTGTAGAGGGCTTCACGCGCGATCCCGCTCGCCTTGGCGATCTCGGTCATGCCACGCGCACGGGCGATATCGCCCATGGCCGCCGCCAGCAGCGCGGAATCGTCCTCCTCCAGCACGACGGTGAGGTACTCGGCGATGGCCTGGTCGTCTTCCAGGTGCTCGGTGATATCAAATTCGGGCAGATCGGCGATACGGATCTTTTCGGTCATGATTCAGTCCTCCAGGGTGGACGCCAAGGTAATGGCCCTGGCGATATCGGCCTGCTGGGTCGACTTTTCCCCGCCGCCCAGCATCACGATCAGCACCGTCCCGCGGGTCACGTAGTACATGCGCCAGCCCGGGCCGAAGAACTCGCGCATCTCGAAGACGCCGCCACCGACCGGCTTCACATCACCGAGATTGCCGAGCGATGCCTTGCGCAATCGGGTCGCCAGACGCCGCCGTGTCATGCCGTCTTTGATTCCGGAGAGCCAATCGGCGAACTCCGGGGTCATCTTGATCGTGAGCATGAAGCAAATGTAATCGGTCAGTTACAGCAGCTGCAAGCCTATCACCCAGACAAGGGTTCGAACGGGATACCCTCCCGGCTTCGCTGCCGCTGCCCCGACCAGCCACCAGGGAGGGACCAGACATGCCGGGCCACACCGAACGTGCATTTGAAACGGCCATCGAGGCCGGGCTGATCCAGGCCGGGGGCTACGAGCGCCGCAGCCCCGAAGCCTATGACGAGACCCTCGCCCTGTTCCCCGAAGATGTTATCGGCTTTCTGAAGGACAGCCAGCCCGACAAGTGGCGGGCACTGGATGCGTTGCTCGGGCCGAAGACCGGAGCGACTGCGCTGGACAGCCTGTCGAAGGAACTGGAATTCAAGGGCACGCTGCACGTCCTTCGCCACGGGTTCAAGTGCTACGGCAAGACCTTTCGTATGGCCTATTTCCGGCCGAACACCCGCATGAATCCCGATGCGGCGGACAGCTATGCCAGGAACCGGCTGACCATCGCGCGCCAGGTTGGCTTCACCTCCATCATGAAGAAGTCGGATGGTAAACGCCGCCGCTGCATCATCGACGTGACCCTGGCCGTCAACGGCATACCCGTCGTCACTGCCGAGCTCAAGAACCCTCTGACCGGACAGCGCGCCGCCGACGCGATGCATCAGTACGAGGTTGATCGAGACGAGCGCGATCTGCTGTTTGCACTCAAGAAACGCGCCCTGGTCCACTTCGCGGTGGACCCGGACGAGGTGTGGATGACGACCCGTCTGCGGGGCAAGGAGACCCATTTCCTGCCCTTCAACCGGGGGCACAAGCACGGCGCCGGTAACCCGCCGGTGGACGGGAACTGGAAGACTCACTACCTCTGGGACGAGGTGTTGGCGTCCGACAGCCTGTTGGAGATCCTGCAACGCTTCATGCACCTGGAAGCGAAGGAAAAACAGGTCAAGACCGACAAGGGTGTACGCACCGTGCGCAAGGAAGCCCTAATCTTTCCGCGCTATCACCAGCTCGACGTGGTGCGCCGTCTGGTCGCGCACGCCAGGGCGCACGGCGCGGGCCGGCATTACCTGATCCAGCATTCGGCCGGGTCCGGCAAATCGAACTCGATCGCCTGGCTCGCGCACCGGCTGGCCAGCCTGCACGACGCGCAGGACGAGAAGGTGTTTCACTCCGTCATCGTCGTCACCGACCGGCGGGTTCTCGACCAACAATTGCAGGCGACTATCTATCAGTTCGAGCACAAGACCGGTGTCGTCGAAAAGATCGACGAGGACACCCAGCAGCTCGCCCGCGCCCTGTCGCAGGGCACGCCCATCGTCATCACGACCATTCAGAAATTTCCGTTCATCGCCCAGGCGCTCTCGACGCTGGAGAAGAAGGGCTCGGGTATCAAGATCGACACGGCGGGCAAGCGCTTTGCCGTCATCGTCGACGAGGCGCACTCGTCCCAGAGCGGCGAGACCGCCACGGCGCTCAAAGGCATGCTGAACAAGGACTGCATCGAGGCGGCTATTGCCGCCCAGCTTCTGGCCGGCCAGGACGACGGCGCGGACGACGGCCTCTCCGAGGAAGGCAAGGCGGCCGCTCTGCGCGATGCACTGAAGCGGGCGCGGCAGCCGAACTTGAGCTTCTTCGCGTTTACCGCGACGCCGAAATTCAAGACCCTGGCCCTGTTCGACGAACCCGGCCTGTCCGGTCGATCGCCCTTTCACGAGTACTCCATGCGGCAAGCCATCGAGGAAGGCTTCATCATGGACGTGCTGGCCAGCTACACCACGTACAAGCGCTTTTTCGGCCTGGTCAAGCAGATCGAGGACGACCCCGCGGTGCCGCGCAAAAAGGCCGCGAAGGCACTGACCCGCTACCTGGAGCTGCATCCGGTCAATATCGAGCAGGTGGTTTCGGTCATCGTCGAGCATTTCCGGCTCACTGTGATGCACGAGCTCGGCGGGCGCGCCAAGGCGATGGTCGTCACGGGGTCGCGTTTGGCCGCCGTGAAATACAAGCTGGCCTTCGACCGCTACATCAAGGAACAGGGCTACACCGGCATTCGCTCGCTGGTGGCCTTCTCGGGGACGGTGGAAGACCCGGACGACCCAGGTTCTTCCTACACCGAGGTGGCGATGAACGAGGGCCTTGCGGAGAGCGAGTTGTCCGAGGCCTTCGAGCGCGACGATTACCGGGTGCTCCTAGTGGCAGAAAAGTACCAGACCGGCTTCGACCAACCCCTGCTGCAGACGATGTATGTCGTGAAGCGACTGGCCGGCGTGCAGGCGGTGCAGACCCTGTCGCGGCTCAATCGCACCGCCCCCGGCAAGTCGCGTGCCTTCGTGCTCGATTTCGCCAACGAGGAGGATGACATCTATCAGGCGTTCAAGCCTTACTATGAGACGACGCCTGTCGGCGAGAACGCCGATCCGCAGCGTCTCTCGGAGCTGCAATACCGGCTGCTGGAGTGGGCGATCTTCACACCGGCGCAGGTGATTGCCTTTGCAGAGGTCTGGTACCGGGGCAAACGCGACCATTCCGCGAGCGAGCATCGGGTGATGAATGCGGTGCTCGATGCCGTCGTCCAGCGTTTCGAGGCGCGGGAGGAAGCAGAGCGGGAAGAGTTCCGGGGCCAGTTGACGGCCTATCGCAACCTCTACGCCTTCCTCTCGCAGATCATCCCTTATCAGGACAGCGACCTCGAACGGCTCTACGCCTTCGTACGGAACCTGCTGGCGAAGCTCCCGCCGCCGGGTGATGGACGGGTCTTCGCGCTGGACGATGAAGTGTCGCTGCGGTTTTTCCGGCTGCAACAGATGACCGAGGGCTGCATCGACCTTGCGCCCGGCGAAGCCTATCCGCTTAAGGGGCCGACCGATGTCGGTACTGGTGGCGTCAGGGACGAGGCGGTCGCCCTTTCGAGCCTGATCAAGCGCCTCAATGAACGTTTCGGTACCGACTTCACCGAGGCGGATCAGCTGTTCTTCGACCAGATCCGTGCCTCGGCGGAGAACGACGAGGCCGTCACGGAGGCAGCCCGCGCCAACAACTACACGAACTTCGCCGCTTATCTGGATCGCATGCTGGATGAGCTGTTCATCGCGCGCATGGAGGGCAACGAGGACATCTTCTCGCGGGTAATGACCGATGCCGAGTTCCGATCAGCAGCGCGTGAGCACCTGGCGTGGGAGATTTGCCGCCGTGTGTGGGAGAACGAAGACGCGCCTTGACCGACATCGGAAAGGCGCCCCCTGGAATGTCATGCTCTGC
>CAZXXC010000136.1:0-8772 GCA_964644665.1 uncultured Methylococcaceae bacterium | reverse complement strand
CAACCCGTCGACCGCTTCCTGCAGCATCCGTTTCTCGTTGCGCACGATGATGTCGGGCGCGTTCAGGTCCAACAGGCGCTTCAGCCGGTTGTTGCGGTTGATCACCCGACGATACAGGTCATTCAGATCGGACGTCGCGAAACGCCCGCCATCCAGCGGCACCAGCGGCCGCAGGTCGGGCGGCAACACCGGCAGCACAGTCATGATCATCCATTCCGGGCGGTTGCTGGAACTGATCATCGATTCGAGCGCCTTCAACCGCTTGGTGTGCTTCTTGATCTTGGTTTCCGAATTGGTCGCCGCGATCTCTTCGCGCAGCCGGCCGACTTCCGCATTCAGATCCATCGTGCGCAGCAGATCACGAATCGCCTCGGCGCCCATCTTGGCGACGAAATCGTCGCCGTGCTGATTCACCGCGTCCTGGTACTCCTCCTCATTGAGCAGCTTGCCGCGATCCAGGGGACTCATGCCCGGATCGATCACCACATACGACTCGAAATACAGGACCCGTTCGATTTCCCGAAGCGTCATGTCCAACAGCAACGCGATTCGCGAAGGCAGCGACTTCAGGAACCAGATGTGTGCCACCGGGCTCGCCAGTTCGATGTGCCCCATACGCTCCCGGCGTACCTTCGACAGCGTGACTTCGACACCGCATTTCTCGCAGATCACGCCACGGTGCTTCAGCCGCTTGTACTTGCCGCACAAGCATTCGTAGTCGCTGACCGGCCCGAAAATCTTCGCGCAGAACAGACCGTCGCGTTCCGGCTTGAACGTCCGGTAGTTGATGGTCTCCGGCTTCCTGACTTCTCCGTATGACCAGGAACGAATCATGTCGGGCGAGGCCAGGCTGATACGGATCGCATCGAACTCTTCGCTCTGGGTTTGGCGCTTTAGGAAATGAATCAAATCTTTCACGAACGTAATCTCCCCTCGGTACCGAGATCAATGCGGCAGTGGTGCGATCTCCGCCGGACCACGCCGACACAAGGCATTGCGGCTCTTATTCCTGCTCCAGTTCGATATTGATGCCGAGTGAACGAATCTCCTTGATCAGCACGTTGAACGACTCGGGCATCGCAGCCTCCATCCGGTGATCGCCGTCGACCACGTTCTTGTACATCTTCGTTCGGCCGTTGACGTCGTCCGACTTGACCGTCAGCATTTCCTGCAGCGTATACGCTGCACCGTACGCTTCCAGCGCCCAGACCTCCATCTCGCCGAACCGCTGGCCACCGAACTGCGCCTTGCCGCCCAGCGGCTGCTGCGTCACCAGGCTGTACGGTCCGGTCGAACGGGCGTGCATCTTGTCATCGACCAGATGGTTCAACTTCAGCATGTACATGTAGCCGACCGTGACGTCGCGATCGAAGGCATCGCCGGTACGGCCGTCGTACAACCGCGCCTGGCCGCTCCCCGGCAGGTCGGCGAGCCGCAACATGCTCTTGATGTCGTCCTCGCTGGCACCGTCGAAAACCGGCGTCGCCAACGGGATGCCGCGCCGAAGATGCGACGCGAGTTCGACGATCTCGAAATCGTTGAGGGCATCCAAATCCTCCGGCTTGCCGGTCGCGTTGTAAATCTGCTCGAGAAACTGGCGCAGTTCCTCGACCCGGGCCTTCGCATCCAGCATCGCGCCGATCTTCAGGCCCAGGCCTTTGGCGGCCCAGCCGAGATGGGTCTCCAGCACCTGGCCCACATTCATACGCGACGGCACGCCGAGCGGATTCAACACGATGTCCACCGGAGTTCCGTCTGCCAGATGCGGCATGTCCTCCACCGGCACGATCTGCGACACGACACCCTTGTTGCCGTGCCGGCCCGCCATCTTGTCGCCGGCCTGGACGCGGCGTTTCACGGCCAGATAGACCTTCACCATCTTCAGCACGCCCGGCGCCAGATCATCACCCATCGTGATCTTACGCCGCTTCTCCTCCAGGCGCTGATTCATCTCCTCGCGCTGCTGCGCGATTTGCTCCGCAATCGCTTCGAGTTGCAGATTGGCGTCTTCGTCCTGCAAACGCACTTCCAGCCATTGTGCCGGCTTCAATCCCTGCAGATATTCGGCCGTGATGACCGTACCACGCCTCAGGCCGCCGGGCCCGCCGTCGGCGGTCTTGCCCACCAGCATCGTCTCCACCCGCTGGTAGAAATCCTTTTCGATGATCCGCAACTGGTCGTGGAAGTCCTTCTTGGCCCGCTCGATCTCGGCCTGCTCGATCTGCTTGGCGCGCTCGTCCTTCTTGACGCCGTCGCGCGTGAACACCTGCACGTCGATCACGGTACCATCCATCCCGGAGGGAACCCGCAGCGAAGTGTCCTTCACGTCGGATGCCTTCTCACCGAAGATCGCCCGCAGCAACTTTTCTTCCGGCGTCAACTGCGTTTCACCCTTCGGCGTGACCTTGCCGACCAGGATATCGCCGGCCTTGACTTCGGCACCGATATAGACGATGCCCGATTCGTCCAGCTTCGCCAGCGCCGCTTCGCCGACATTCGGGATGTCCGCAGTGATTTCCTCCGGTCCCAGCTTGGTATCCCGCGCGACGCAGGTACGTTCCTCGATATGGATCGTGGTGAACCGATCGTCCTGCACCACCCGTTCCGAGATCAGGATGGAGTCCTCGAAGTTGTAGCCGTTCCAGGGCATGAACGCGACCAGCATGTTCTGGCCGAGCGCCAGTTCACCCATATCGGTGGACGGCCCGTCGGCCAGGATATCGCCGCGGGCGACGATGTCGCCCGGCTTGACCAGGGGACGCTGATTGATACAGGTATTCTGGTTGGAGCGGGTGTACTTGGTCATCGAGTAGATGTCCACACCCGGAATTCCGGCTTCGGTCTCGTCATCGTTGACACGGACCACAATCCGGCCGGCATCGACGAATTCGACCAGCCCGCCGCGGCGCGCAATCACGGTGACACCGGAGTCCTTCGCAACGATGCGCTCCATGCCGGTACCGACGAGAGGCTTTTCCGCACGCAACGTCGGCACCGCCTGCCGCTGCATGTTGGAACCCATCAGCGCGCGGTTCGCGTCGTCGTGCTCCAGAAACGGAATCAACGATGCCGCGACCGAGACAATCTGCTTGGACGATACGTCCATGTAGTTGACCTTTTCGCGCGGGGCCAGTGTGAACTCATCCTTGTGCCGGCATGAGACCAACTCGTCCCGCAACCGGCCTTCCCGATCCAGCGCGACGCTGGCCTGCGCGATGTAGTACTGGCCTTCCTCGATCGCGGACAGGTATTCGATCTCGTTGGTGACGACGCTGTCGACGACCTTGCGGTACGGCGTCTCCAGAAAGCCGTATTCGTTGGTCCGCGCATAGACCGCCAGCGAGTTGATCAAGCCGATGTTCGGACCTTCCGGCGTTTCGATCGGGCAAACCCGCCCGTAGTGAGTCGTGTGCACGTCACGAACCTCGAAGCCGGCCCGTTCCCGCGCCAGACCGCCGGGTCCCAACGCCGATACCCGACGCTTGTGGGTCACCTCCGACAACGGATTGTTCTGGTCCATGAACTGGGAGAGTTGGCTGGAACCGAAGAATTCCTTGATCGATGCCGCCACCGGCTTGGCGTTGATGATCTCCTGCGGCATGAGGCTTTCGACGTCCGGCAACGACAGCCGCTCCTTGACCGCACGCTCGACCCGCACCAGACCGAGCCGGAACTGGTTTTCAACCATCTCACCGACCGAGCGGACCCGGCGATTCCCGAGATGATCGATGTCGTCGACGGTGCCCGCGCCGTTCCGGATGTTGATCAACTGCCTCAGCACATCGATGATGTCCTCGTTGCTCAGCACGCCGGTACCCTGCACGTCGTTGCGACCGAGGCGCCGGTTGAACTTCATCCGCCCCACAGCCGACAGGTCGTAGCGATCCGGGGAGAAGAACAGGTTCTCGAACAGCGCCTGCGCGGCATCTTTGGTCGGCGGCTCACCCGGGCGCATCATTCGGTAGATTTCCACCAGCGCGTCGAGCTTGCTTTCGGTCAGATCGATGCGCAGGGTGTTCGACATGTACGGACCGCGATCCAGGTCATTCACGTACAAGGTCTCGATCGCCGGGATACCGGCGGCAATGATCCGGGAAAGCGCGTCCTCGGTAATCTCCTGGTTGACTTTGGCGATCAGCTCGCCGGTGCTCTCGTCGATGACGTTGCGCCCGAGGATCTTGCCGACCAGATAGTCGCGCGGCACTTCCAACTGTGCCAGACCGGACTTTTCCAGTCGCCGAATGTGGCGGGCGGTGATCCGGTGGCCTTTTTCCACCAGCAATTCGCCATCCACCTTGATATCGAAGCTGGCGATCTCGCCGCGCAGCCGATCCGGTAACAGATCCCACAGTATCCGGTCCGCTTCCAACGTGAAGCGGTTCAGATCGAAGAACAGATTGATGATGGCCTCGTTCTCGTAGCCCAGTGCCCGCAACAGCACGGTCGCCGGCAACTTGCGACGTCGGTCGATACGGACGAACACGCAGTCTTTGTGGTCGAATTCGAAGTCCAGCCAGGAGCCGCGGTAGGGAATCACGCGGGCGTTGAACAGCAGCTTCCCGGACGAATGCGTCTTGCCGCGATCGTGGTCGAAAAACACGCCCGGAGAACGGTGCAACTGTGAGACGATCACCCGCTCGGTGCCATTGATCACGAACGTCCCGGTCTCGGTCATCAGGGGAATTTCCCCCATGTAGATCTCCTGCTCCTTGATGTCCTTGACCACCTTGGTGTTGGCCGGCGCTTCCCGGTCATAAATCACCAGGCGCACGAGGACCCGCAGCGGCGCGGCGTAGGTGGCACCACGCTGTTGACATTCCTTGACGTCGAAGGTGGAATCGCCGAGACGATAGCTGACGTACTCCAGCACCGAATGACCGGAATGGCTCGAGATCGGAAAAATGGATTTCAGTGCGGCATGAAGGCCTTCGTCCGCCCGACTGCCGTGCGCGACATCGCACTGCAAGAAACGTTTGTAAGAATCGACTTGCGTGGCGAGAAGATAGGGCACGTCCAGAACGTCCCGGCGTTTGCCGAAACTCTTGCGAACACGTTTTTTCTCGGTGAAGGAGTAAGCCATAGTGATTCCCAAGCTGACTTGCTGCTAGATGCTCGTGATGCTGTGCGCGCCGAATCGAAAAGCCCCATTGCCGATCGGATCGGCCGAAGGCCTACGACCGGGCACTGCGCGCCGGGCTCGACGCGTCGGCAACGCCAAAAGGCCGGTGGCGTGCGCCACCAGCCTTGACCCGACGGTTGCGGACTGTGCCTGCGACAATTATTTGATGTCGACGGAGGCGCCCGCTTCTTCCAGTTGCTTCTTGATGTCTTCCGCTTCGGCCTTGGGAATTGCTTCCTTCACGGTCGAGGGAGCGGCTTCGACCAAGTCCTTCGCTTCCTTCAGACCCAGCCCGGTGATCGTCCGGATGACCTTGATCACGTTGACCTTGTTGGCGCCGAAACTGGTCATCACGACGTCGAACTCGGTCTTCTCTTCGACCGCCGGTGCCGCGGCCGCGCCGGCGGCAGGCGCAACGGCCACCGCTGCGGCAGCGGATACGCCGAACTTCTCTTCCATCGCGGAGATCAGGTCGACGACCTCCATCACCGTCATATTGGCGATGGTTTCCAAAATATCTTCTTTCGATACAGCCATTTGTTACTCCAACGAGAATTGTGTTGCCGAAGCCCGGAGGGCTTATGCGGCCTGTTTCTGATCGCGTATCGCTGCGATGGTGCGCACCAGTTTGGCGTGGGGTTCCTGCAGTGTCCTGGCAAGCTTTTCGATGGGTGCCTTCATCACCGCCATCAGCAAGCCCAACGCCTGCTCCCGGTTCGGCAGTTTCGACAGCCTCTCCAGCTCGGACGCCCCATACTGCTTTCCTCCAACCGCCACCAGTTTCACGGCGAGCTTGTCGTGAGTCTTCCTGAAATCGCTGAACAGACGCGCGGCGGCGCCCGGATCGTCCAGCGAGAACGCCAAGATCAGCGGCCCGACCAACCCGTCCTGCAGGCAGGCGAATTCGGTACCTTCCACAGCCCTCCTGGCCAGCGTGTTCTTGACGACTTTCAGATAAACTCCCGATGCCCGCGCGTTCCTACGAAGCTCCGTAAGTTCGGCGACGGTGAGCCCCCGATATTCGGCGGCCACGGCGGAATGCGCCTTCGCAGCGATGACGGCAAGCTCGGAGACGACAGCCTTCTTGTCATCCAGTCTTAGCGCCACTCACTACCTCCAGCAAAATTCTGAACAAAACATGATGCCGTTCAGAGTTGAACAAGCGCCTCGCGAACGAGGCGCGCTTCCTCGATACGGTTTCCTGGGCCGCTTCGGCTTCGGTCACCGTCTGCGCAGGTTGATTAAGCACCGAGGTGCCCCTGCGGTCTTTGACGGCCGCCGGATCAACCGGCAACCCAAAGTCATGCAGTATCGTCAGGCGGCGATACTGTTCTGATCGATACAGAGCCCCGGACCCATCGTCGAGGAGACGGTCACCTTCTTGACGTAGACGCCTTTGGAGGTGCTGGGCTTGGCCTTCTTCAGATCGCTGATCAGCGCTTCGAGATTCTCGCGCAGCGCCTTGGGTTCGAAATTCACTTTACCGATCGTGCAGTGGATGATGCCTTTCTTGTCGGTCCGGTAGCGCACCTGTCCGGCCTTGGCATTCTTCACGGCGGTGGCCACGTCCGGCGTCACGGTGCCGGTCTTGGGATTCGGCATCAGGCCGCGCGGTCCGAGAATCTGTCCCAGTTGCCCGACCACCCGCATGGCATCGGGCGATGCGATCACCACGTCGAAATTCAATTCCCCGGCTTTCACCTGGGCGGCGAGGTCTTCCATGCCCACGATTTCCGCACCCGCGTTCTTCGCGGCTTCCGCATTGTCGCCCTGCGCGAATACGGCAACCCGGACCGATTTGCCGGTGCCATTCGGCAGCACGGTCGCACCACGCACGGCCTGGTCCGACTTGCGAGGGTCGACCCCCAGGTTGACCGCCACATCCACCGCCTCGACGAATTTCACCTTCGAGATCGAACTCAGCAGTGCAAATGCGTCGTCCGCCGCGTAGACTTTGCCCGCCTCGATCTTCGCCTTGATATCTTTTTGCCGCTTCGTGAGCTTGGCCATCACAGTCCCTCCACCTCGAGACCCATACTCTTCGCACTTCCGGCAATCGTCCGCACCGCAGCGTCCAAATCCGCCGCGGTCAGATCCGGCATCTTGGCATTGGCGATCTCGGCCAACTGCTCGCGGGTCACCTTGCCGACCTTGTTGGTGTTCGGGTTGCTGCTACCCTTGCCGAGACCCACCGCCTTCCTGAGCAGGACCGAGGCCGGCGGCGTCTTAGTGATGAAGGTAAAGCTTCGGTCGCTATAGACGGTGATCACGACCGGCAGCGGCAGGCCCTTTTCGACATTCTGGGTCTGCGCGTTGAACGCCTTGCAGAACTCCATGATGTTGACGCCTCGCTGACCCAGCGCGGGACCGACCGGCGGACTGGGATTGGCCTCCCCTGCCTTGACTTGCAACCTGATGTACGCGGTAATCTTCTTGGCCATACGACTCTCCGATGGGTGATAGCGCCTCTGGTGAAGCTCCCCGTTTGACGAACGGTGCCGGGACTCGGCAGCCGACGATGCGGACTAAGCCTTTTCGACTTGTCCGAAATCCAGTTCGACCGGCGTCGATCGGCCGAAAATCAATACCGAGACGCGCAGTCGGTTCTTTTCGTAATTCACTTCCTCGACGACGCCGTTGAAGTCCTTGAACGGCCCCTCGACCACGCGAACGACTTCGCCGACTTCGAACAACACCTTCGGGCGCGGCTTTTGCGAGCCTTCCTCGACTCGACTCAGGATCGCCTCCGCCTCGCGATCCGAGATCGGTGCCGGCTTGTCCGATGTGCCGCCGATGAAGCCGAGCACGCGAGGCACTTCCTTGACCAGATGCCAGGTTTCGTCGTTCAGTTCCATCTGAACCAGCACATACCCCGGGAAGAACTTGCGCTCGCTGCGGCGCTGCTGCCCCATGCGCATTTCCAGCACTTCCTCGGTGGGCACGAGGATCTTCCCGAAATACTGTTCCAGACCTGCCCGCCTGACCCGCTCTTCCAGTGACTTCTTGACCTGATTCTCAAAATTCGAATAGGCGTGGATCACATACCACCGCAAACTCATTCTCAGGCTCCCTGCCCCGTCAGCAGCGTCACGGCCCAGAACAAAAACATGTCCAGCAGCCACAGGATCAGGCCGACCAGAAAAACCAGCGCGAAAACGATCAAGGTCGTCTGCACCGTCTCCTGCCGAGTCGGCCACACCATCTTGCGCACTTCCACGCGGGACTCCTTGAAGAAACCCCACAGGTTTCGCCCCAGGGCGGTGGTAAAGACGACCCCCAGGGCCAGCAATGACAGCCCGATGACGCCCAGCGCCCGGTAGAACACGGACCACTCGGCGAAGTAGTAGAAGCCGGCGACGCTCGCTACCAACAGGGCGACCGCAAACACCAGTTTTACGGTGTCGAAAGTCGTCGATACAGACTCAGCCTGCGTTGCCATGCTCTCAGTGACTGACTTGAAAAAAAGTGGCAGGCCAGGAGGGGCTCGAACCCCCAACCTGCGGTTTTGGAGACCGCTGCTCTACCAATTGAGCTACTGACCTGTAATACGGAATCGAGCCTGCTAGCTTGTTGCGCAGGCTCGTTGTCGACTCGAGTTACTCGATGACTTTCGAAACGACCCCGGCGCCGACGGTCCGACCGCCTTCCCGCAC
>CAZXXC010000135.1:0-8973 GCA_964644665.1 uncultured Methylococcaceae bacterium | reverse complement strand
AACAGGTGGCCGAATGCGATTGGAATCACAGGCCGAATGACGTCGGAATTCGCATCCTGCGTCAGCCTGGCTCGCACTCCGCGCTGCGCCAGTCTTCCACAATGAGCTGGACGCCCTTTCGGTTCCCTCCTATTTCGTCTCCACCCGCGCTCACGCCGCGGACTCCGACGAAACATTCGGGCCTAGGGCTCCGCGGGGGTCGTCGCACATCGCTCGCTGCCGCTCGCCTTCCATGTGCTCCTTCCCGGCTTCCAGTGACTGCTACGCACAAGCGTGCCTTCCTTGATCCCAACAGAGATTTTTTCGGCAGTCTTCTCCGCAGTGTGGGAAACATCTTGAGTGCGCACTGGATACGCTCGCTTTCCGCGGATGCGAACTGGATCATGTGGAGGCCTATACGGATTCGGGGAGACAGTGAAGGCGTCAGGTACAAGCTCTATATCAGTCCGGGACTGAGCGATGTCGCCGCGGCGTTCCGGGCATCTGCGGAGATCCTGGGACAAAGTCCGGGCGTGCTGGGACTCAAAATCGGGCGTAGTCTCGGCGGCCTCACGCGTGCCGACAAGATCGTCGCTTACTTTTCAAGGCTCGATGACCTTCAGCAAGCGGGTCGGCACCTTCACCGAGCTTTGGAGGGGTGCTCAGCTCATGGCGTACCGTTTACGGCGGAACTGTCCGGTGACGGTCTTCTCTCTTGGGGCGCTGACCCGCCTCGTACCGACACGATCCATCGAGGAAGCTGGCGTTTGTGGCTGTCTGGCAAGCTTGCAGAGCATTTCGAGGTCGGAAGGCGCTTGAATGGGTCGGGCACAATCTGGCCGCTAGTGCGCGACCGGATTCGCCTCGACGGCGTGGACCCGGACACCTGGGTACCTGATGCAGGGCTATGGTCATCGCCGGGCAATGTCCCATGATCGAGGGCCTGTTCACACTTCCGCGAGACGTGCTGCTCGAGCCGATCGAATCTTTACCCGAAGCCGCTCTGGTTTGCTTCGAACACGTGCCAGGGGACTTTGCACTGACCCGCCCGCAATCCCGTACGCCCACGCACATCGTGAATGACACGACGGCGAAACTGCTGCAGATCTTTCGCGAACCCGTGACGATTGCCGATGCGGTGATCCGGTTCGCTCAAGCAGAAGAAACGGATCCCGACGTCGTGCTCGACGAGGCGTTTCCGGTGATCAGGACACTCGTCGAAACAGGGTTGCTTCTGCCTTCCGATTCTCACCTCGCATCTGAAATCGAGTTCCTGTTCAAGCCCGGTGAACGGATCGGCGGGATGCTGATCGAACAACCGGCAGCCATCGTACTGGACACGGAGGTGTACCGTGCTCGAGCGAACGATGGCGCGTTGACGGCTGTCAAGATTGCGCGTCTGGGGGCCGAGGAGCGCCTGCGGCCCGTGTTGGCACACGAGGCGAGAATCCTCATGCTCCTGGAAGGATGCTGCAGCCCGAAGCTCATCGCTCTAGGTGAGCAGGGCGGTCGACCCTTTGTTGCGATGGAATGGTGCCGAGGCGTCGACGCCCATGCCGCTGCTGAACTCGCTCGCAGTCGCGATCCAGTGCAGAAGCGTGACCTGAAAGCAATCTTGCTTGCGATCCTCGATGCCTACGCCCAGCTCCATGGCCGACTCGTCGTGCACGGAGACGTGCATCCGCGAAATGTGCTCATGTGTGATTCGGGTAAGGCAGTGATCATTGATTTCGGCCATGCCCGCGATCTGAACGAGCCAGTCGAAGCGCACCAGCGCGGCCGCGGCGTGGTCGATCTTTACATGGAACCGGAACTCGCTCGCGCTCAGATCGAGCGAAGTAAGACTCCGGCACCAACAGCCGCCGGCGAGCAATATTCGATTGCTGCGCTTCTCTACTTCTTGCTTACAGGTGCGTACACGCACGACTTGGTCCTGGAGAAACGTCAACTCCTGCGACAGGTGCTTTACGATCCGCAAAGGAGCTTTGCCGAGCGCGGCATGTCCGGGCTTACGTATACCGAGCGCGCGCTCGCCAGGGCGCTCGAGAAGGACCCGGAGGCACGTTTCACTTCAGTGGGTGATCTGCGGGATGGGCTGCAGGAAGCGTTCGACCTGGATGAAAAGGGCCAGGCGGCATTTCGCGGCGGTAGCCGAAACGCGAGCGCAGCGCGCAACTCGCTGCTGGAAGAGCTGATTGATAGAGCGACTTGGGATGGGACGGCGATGCGCGAGGGTCTTGAAGGGCCTTCAGCTTCCATCAATTTTGGCGCAGCCGGCTTGGCCTACACGATGTTGCGCATTGCGCAGCAGCGCGAAGATGCGTCGCTGCTTGGCGTAGCCGATGTGTGGAGCCAAGCGGCACTTCGCGACATGGATTCGTCTTCGGCGACCGCGTACACCACGCCTGATCTGGAGATGAGTCCAGAACTCGTGGGAAAGGTGTCACTGTACCATTCGAGCCCGGGAGTGATCTGCATTGCCGCGCTCGTGGCCGATGCGCAAATGGATGAAGTTCGCCGAAGGCGCGCCGTGGAGCAGTATGTCACTGCGGCAAGCGCAGGCGAATACCGGGCAGAGCTGGTGTTTGGGCTGGCGGGACTTCTTCTTGGATGCTCCCTCTTGCTCGACGCCGTCGGGTACAGTCCCGGCAACGAGCGAAGCCTCCTCACTTCGCTGGGAAACGATCTCCAAGACAAACTTCTCGAACAGCTGCGCGGACTGCCGCGCATCGGGGACGTCAGCGACTCGAGCACGCTCGGCGTGGCACATGGCCATGCCGGCATCTTCTATTCCTTGCTTCAGTGGGCGCAGGTCTCGAAGGGCGGCATCTCAGATGGACTAGCTTCCCGCCTCGAAGAACTCGCCGGCATGGCGCAGCCCGTAGGCCGGGGTCTGGCATGGCCGGTGTCAACCGGCGCGCGGATGAATTGGAGCGGGGGGATGCGCGCGACTTGGTGTAACGGCGCGGCCGGGCATCTGCAGTTGTGGCTGCTCGCCTACGAAGTCCTAAAAAACCCGGTCTATCTGTCGCTTGCGCGAGGCGCGGCATGGACGACCTATGAGGCGCCAAGCAATGCCGCTGACCTCTGTTGTGGTTCGGCGGGCAGAGCTTATGCGCTACTTCGCCTGTTCAGGCAAAGCGGTGAGCGCATCTGGCTGCACCGTGCACACGAGCTAGCCGACCATTCCGCACTCGCAATTCGAACGCGGCAGTTGCGCAAGAACAGTCTCTACCGAGGCGAAGCGGGCGTATGTCTGTTGGCTGCGGAGCTGAGCGATCCGAATCGAGCCCGCATGCCGTTGTTCGAACCTACGTCCTGAACGTTCCGCTGATCGCGGCCGAGTGCGTGCCGTAAGCGGAAGAGTCCAGGCCAGCAGCCTCGACCCACTGATGCACGATGCGCGCACATTGGCGTGTCGGAAATGTGCGGCGAGTTCCGGACCCGGCTCGGAAACAGGTACTGGTCTCCACGTCGATGGGCCTTCTCCAACCAAGCCGCCACCGCCGATCTAATCGGCCCCGTCAGTTCAAACTGAACCGGCCGATGCGTTTTCTTCCGGATCACCATCGCACGTGGAAGAATCTGGTTTCCGTGGGAAACGTCCGAAGGAGAGGCGATTGACCCAAAGTACGCCCTCGTTGTGGTCGGTAGCCGAACGGCTGTCATTGCTGCTCTCGTCGGGCATCGGCATTACTCGGCTTTCACGCGCTAGTCGCTCTGCAGTTGGTCTGCCATTTGGCGTCGCGCGCGCGATCATGCCGGTCACAAGAGCGGGTCCCCGAGCGAAGCTGCGTTCCCTCGGGAGAAAGGCCCGACGACTTCGAAGCGCAAACAGGCACATGGCTCCACGTCGTGTTCGGTGGACAAGTGCAACTCCATACAACACAATGCGTTGGCATGCTGACCTTGTCGTCGCGGGTGCTCGAAGCGTCGGCGTCTGTGGACCGCAGAAAGGCTTGTCTGGCGCTGCTGCGAGGAATGGGCCGCAGAATTCGGCGCGCACTGACGGGCCCAGGTACTGACCTTCGCCTGTTGGATCGGGACGACCATGCCTCCGCCGAAAATCACCGAAACGATCAAATCCAAAGCTCTCGCACTTCTGGAAGAGAATCCAGAGGGTCTCCGGTATTCGCAGTTGCACGTGAGAATCTCGGCTTCGGATGCCGGCTACCAAGCCAATACCATCAACGGCAGAATCTGGAATACTCTGAATTTGTGTTTGAGCAATGACCTGTGGCCGCCATTTCTTGATTGCCTGGAGCAGCCATGCGATTCATCCACTGCGCTGATATTCACCTCGATAGTCCGCTGCGCGGGCTTGAGCTTTACGAGGGCGCGCCCGCACACGACATGCGGCAGGGCACGCGTCGGGCGTTTGCCAACGTTGTTGATCTGGCCATCGAACGATCCGCTGATTTCGTCGTGATAGCCGGCGATCTCTTTGATGGCGACTGGCCAGACTTCAATACCGGGCTCTACTTCGCATCGCAGTTGCGCCGTCTCGCCAGCGCCGACATTCGTGTTTTCCTGACGTATGGCAACCACGACGCGGTGAGCAAGCTGACCAAGTCGGTTCCTTTACCAATGAACGCGTTCGCCTTCCCGGCCAAGGCACCCGCCACTGAAATCATCGAATCGCTGGGTGTCGCGATCCACGGGCAGAGCTTCGCTTCCGAGGCGGTCACCAGCGATCTCGCCGCAGGCTATCCCGCGCCACGCAGCGGACTGCTGAACATCGGTGTCCTGCACACCGCCTTGTCTGGGCGAGCAGGGCACCAACCCTATGCCCCGACCACCGTCGATCGCCTTTCCGATAAAGGTTACGACTACTGGGCACTGGGCCATGTGCACCATCGCGAAGTGGTGCGCGAATCGCCGTGGATTGTGTTCCCCGGAAACACGCAAGGGCGTCATGCTCGCGAGACTGGCGCAAAGGGCTGCATGGTCGTTAATGCTGAACCCGGCATCGGAGTTCAGTCTGCTGAATTCGTGGCAACCGATGTCGCCAGATGGCACCACATCCACATCGACATCGCAGACATGTCGACCGACGACGATCTGCATGCGGCCGTCCAGCACGAGGTGCGATCAGCGCAAGCAGCAGCCGAGGACCGGATCCTTGCGCTTCGTCTTACGATCTCAGGGCGTGGCCCGCTGCACAAAGCCATCGTCGCCAACCGCGAAGCGCTTCGGGCGCAGATTGCGGCATCGATTGGCGACGCCTCTGCCGGCAACGCCTGGCTGGAAAAAATCCGCATCAAGGTCACCGCACCGCTTGATCTCGCCCGTCTCGCCGAACGTGATGATCCCATCGGGCTGTTGATCCGCAGCATAGGCGCTCTGGAAAAGGAGCCGGCCGCCCTGAACGCTCTTGCAGCGAACCTCCTCGCTGATCTTGCACAAAAGCTCCCATCGGAACTCGGTCGCTCCGATAGCGCCTGGGCAATCGATTCCCCCGGCGCTCTGGCTGAAGCCCTTGCCAGCGCCAAGGAACGTCTGCTGGCGGCAATCGCGGAAGAAGACGTGCCGTGAAAGTCGAACAGATCGATCTCAAGGCATACGGCCACTTCACCAACCGGCACCTTTCGCTGGCGGAGGGTGCCGACTTCCACATCATTTGCGGCCCGAACGAGGCAGGCAAGACGACCCTCTGGCGCGCCATCAATGGTGCCCTCTTCGGAATTCCGGAGCGGTCGCAGGACACCTTCCTGCATGACTCGAAGAAGCTGCGCATCGGACTGGAACTGAAGTCGGCCTCGGGCGAGCGTCTGGCCATCATGCGGCGCAAGGGGCGCGTCAATACGCTGCTCAAATACGATCCGGCCAGTGGCGAAGAGTTTGCGGATACCGTTCCCGAAGACCGCATCCGTGAATGGCTGGGCGGGTTGAGCCAAGGGTTGTTCCTGGCGATGTTCAGCCTCGATCACGAAGCCTTGGTCCGGGGCGGAGAAGCATTGGCCCAGGGCAAAGGCGATGCCGGGGAAAGCCTGTTTGAAGCCGGCGCCGGACTGACATCGATTCGCACGCTCCGCGCGAAACTCGATCGCGAATCAGACTCCCTGTTCAAGCCTCGGGCATCCACGTCGATCATCTACAAAGCCTTGTCCGAGTATGAGCACTCGCGCAAGCAAGCCAAAGAAGCCGCGGTCCGTCCAGCGGATTGGAGCAATGCCAAATCGGCGATGGAAACGGCGAGCAAGGCTTACGAAGCGGCCAAGGCCGAGCAGTCTGCTCTTCAAAAGGAGGCGCGTCGACTCGACCGTCTTTCTGCGATCTTGCCCGACATTGCAGCATTGAAGCTCGCGCAAGCGCGCCGGGACGAACTGTCGTCCGTTCCCTTGTTGCCCGCATCGGCATCGGCCGACCGCATTGCCGCAACGACCAAACGGGATGACGCCGTCGAAGCGGAAACCATTGTCACGACCCGTCTCGGAAAGCGCAGGAGCGAACTGGCGAGCATCCAGTACAACGATACCATCCTCACCGAAGCCGAGTCGATCGAAGCAATCCACCATGCCACGGCTGTCTATCGAGAAGCACTCATCGAACTCGCCACGGCCGAAGTTTCAATTGAAAGCGCGCAGAAGTCACTCGATTCTGCACTGAAGCTGGTCTCCACCGAATCCAGCGTAGACGACGTCATGCAGTGGATTCCGGACGCCACCAAAGTTGCCCGAATCCGGGCTTTGGTGACCGCCGGGGCAACATTCAAGGCCGGGCACGATGCCGATCTCAAAGCACTCGGTGAGAAGCAACAAGATGTGGCACGGTTGGATGCGGAACTCCTCGCATTGGGGGATGACAACGACGCCGCGCGCCTGACGGCTTATCTGAACTCAATCGCGGATCATGGTGATCCTGACGCCCAAGCCCAGCAGATCGAAAGTGAAGTCAGGGCAGTAGAATCCAAGCTCAACACCGAAGCGAGCGCATTGAAACTGCCGTCGGCGGATGCCGTTGCAGCGACCACCGCCCCCATTGACGCCCTGGTCCAGCAGTTCAGGACCGACGAGGAAGAACTGCGGCGCCGGTCCCGATCGATTCGGGAGTCCATCGAAAAAATCGAAGACGATCTGGCCAGCGTGCAAGCCGACATCAAAGGCTTGGAGATTCGCGGCGAGGTACCGACCCGGGAGTCGGTTGTCGACGAACGCGCTCGTCGCGACTCGCTATGGCTTTCCATCCGACGCCGTTTCATGCCGGTAGCAGGCGAAACTCCAACGTCCGATTCGCCACCGGCCGAGCAATATGAGCAGGCCGTGAAAGCGGCCGACGAAGCTTCGGATGGTCTGTTTGCCGACGCCGAGCGCGCGACGCGCTATGCCGAATTCCGCGTTCGTGAAGCGCAGATGCAGGGCGCTTTGAAGCTTGAGAACGAGCGCGCCGAATCTGTCGCCTTGCAACAGGCGAATCTCCGGCAACGCTGGTCCGAACAGCTTTCATCACACAAGCTACCGCCGATCGCGATCACCGAAGCCGCCGCCTGGATCACCAAGCGCGATGCCTTCCTGCAAAAACGTGAAGACATCCAGGCCAAGCAACGTGACGCTCGGCAAAAGCGAGCATTGGCCCTTGAAATCCGCACCCGTATCGCCGAACTGTTGCAGGAGTTGAAGGCCGATGCTCCGGCAAGCTCCGAGCGTCTGTCCGAACTCCTGGCGCGCACCCGCATCATTGCTAAACAACACACCGAGCAGAGCACGCAGCGGGAGCTGAAGAAATCGGATTTGGCGACGGCGCGCCATGCACTGATCGGTGCCGAACAGGCGGAAGCTGGCAGTCGCGCCAAACTCGATGAATGGCAAATCCAGTGGGGACTTGCCATGCGGGCCATTCGTCTTGCCAACGACGCAAGCCCAGAGGAAGCCACGGCCCGGATTGATCAGTTCGTCACCGTACAGGGCGCATACGATGCGCTGGATGGTGCCATTGCCGATCGGCGTGCCGCCCAGATCAAGATCGACGATTACCGGAAGCGCCTTGCCGATACCTGGCAGCGAGTGCACGGGAAGCCCATGTCGGATGGCGGCAGTAGCCCCGAGGTGGCGGCCGCCATCCTCTATCGGGAACTGACCGAGGCCCGAACTCAGCAACAGAAGAAGAACACCCTCGCGGAACAGATTGCCGACGACCAGCAGGCTCTGGCTGAAGCCGTGGCATCCGCCGAGGCGGCCAAGAAAACGCTCGACAAGCTCCTGCTCCAGGCCAACTGCATCACGCTGGAAAGTCTGCAGCGGGTCGAAGAGCAAAGCAGGTGTCGCGCTGCCTTGGCTACTGAAATAGGCGAGATCGAGACGCGGCTGGTGAAGTCTTTCGGAATGCCGTTAGCGGAACTACTCGCCCAAGTCGAAGGGCAAGATCCGGAGGCGGTGGCCGAGGCGCTCGACCAGAACGTGCAACAGAGTGAGGAAATCGCCGCTCAGGTGCAAAGGCTCCACGAGGACTACCTCACTGCGAGGCGAGTTTTCGAAGCCATGGACGGCTCCTCTGCGGCGGCCGATGCCCAGCAGATGCTGGCCCAGCACTCGGCGCGGATTACAGAGCTCAGCGCTGACTTTGCCGCGTCGAAGATCGCGTCGGCCATCCTTGCGCAGGTCATCGACACGTACCAGAAGCGCAACCAGGGCCCCCTGATCGACATGGCATCACAGCGCTACGCGGCGATTACGGCTGGGCGTTATTCCGATGTGGTGATCGACTACGACGAAGATCGACAGATTCTCAAAGCCGTTCGCTCCGACGGCGGGCGTCTCACCATGGAACAGCTCAGCACGGGGAGGCGAGATCAGTTGTTTCTCGCGCTCAGGCTGGCCGCGATCGAAGG
Source organism: uncultured Methylococcaceae bacterium (assembly GCA_964644665.1). Lineage (GTDB taxonomy): Bacteria > Pseudomonadota > Gammaproteobacteria > Methylococcales > Methylococcaceae > Methylotetracoccus. The sequence goes on along the minus strand of CAZXXC010000135.1, from coordinate 167 downwards.
ACACATCGAAAAGGGCGAACCCCTGCCGATCATCATCGACGACATACTCATCCAGTTCGACGATGCGGCCGCAGCGGCAACGTTCAAGGTCCTGGCGGATCTTTCGAAGCGCACGCAGGTGATCTTCCTGACCCACCATGAACACCTGCTGGAAGTGGCGGAGGCCG
>CAZXXC010000134.1:1278-9148 GCA_964644665.1 uncultured Methylococcaceae bacterium | reverse complement strand
ATCGCTGAACGACCTGCGGATCCCGCCGGCTAACCGGCTCGAAGCGTTGGCGGGAGATCGGACCGGTCAGCACAGTATCCGCATCAACGACCAATGGCGGATCTGCTTTATCTGGGTCAACGGCAACGCCGAAAACGTGGAAATCTGCGACTACCACTGAGAGGACTTTATGGAGACGATCAAGAACATTCACCCGGGCGAAGTGCTGCGCGAGGAATTTCTGCTGCCGATGGGGATCAGCCAGTACCGGCTGGCGAAACAGATCGGCGTACCACCCGTTCGCATCAGCGAGATCTGCGCGGGTAAGCGCGGCATTACCGCCGATACCGCACTGCGCTTGGCGCGGGCCTTCGGCACCTCGTCGGGGTTCTGGCTGTCGCTGCAAGCCGAGTACGACACCGAGGAAGTATTACGCACCCGGGGCGATGACATCGCACATATTCAGCCTCTCGCCGCCTGAAGATCCGCGGATTGCGATAACGTCTCCCCGGTCAGTTCGCGGGTCGCGGTTTGACCGGTGAACTGCTCCCACCGCCGGACGATCACATCGACGTACTTGGGATCGAGTTCGATCAGCCGCGCGATTCGGCCTGACTTCTCCGCCGCGATCAACGTGGTGCCGGAGCCGCCGAAAGGATCGAGCACGAGATCGCCCGGACGGCTGGAGTTCCGGATCGCCCGTTCCACCAACTCGACCGGCTTCATCGTCGGATGCAGATCGTTCTTCACCGGCTTCTTGATCTGCCAGATGTCGCCCTGATCGCGGTCGCCGCACCAGTGACGCTGTTTTCCCTCGGGCCAGCCGTAGAGGATGGGTTCGTACTGGCGCTGGTAATCAGAACGTCCCAGCGTGAAGGTGTGCTTGGCCCAGATGACGAACGTCGACCAGTGGCCGCCGGCTTCTCGGAAGGCGGACTGGAGAGTGTCCAACTCGCTCGATGACATGGCGATGTAGACGGCCCCATCGCACACCGGCAACATCAGCGACAACGCATCCGACAGGAACGCCCCGAAATTTTCCCCGAGGTTGTCGTTCAGGATCGGCCGGTGCTTGCCGCGCAGCTTGTCCTTCAAACTGTTGGCGTAGTTGACGTTGTACGGCAAGTCGCTCCAGATGAGGTCGACGCGCTCCTTACCGAGCAACTGCGCATAGGAGTCGGCCTGGGTCGCATCGCCGCACAGCAGCCGGTGGCTGCCGAGTATCCAAAGATCGCCAGGCTTCGAGATGGGCTCTTCCGGAACCTCGGGAACGGCATCGTCATCGGTCTGGCCCTCGGTGGTCGTGTCCTCGGAAATCAGAAGCTCTGCCAGTTCGTCCGGATCGAAGCCGGTCAGAGCCAGATCGAACTCGCTGAGTCGCAGTTCTTCCAACTCCAGTCGTAACAGGTCTTCGTCCCACTCCGCCCAGGTCGCCGAACGGTTGGCCAGCAGGCGAAACGCCTTGATCTGCGCCGGCGTCAGGTCGTCGGCCAGGACCACCGGAACGGTCGTCAGCCCCAGCTGCCGCGCCGCCTTCAGGCGGAGGTGCCCGTCGACCAGCCGGCCGTCCGACTGCACCACACAGGGAATCCGGAACCCGAACTCACGGATGGCGGCCGCCATCTGATCGACGGCGTGGTCGTTCCTGCGCGGGTTGCGGGCGTACTCGATCACCCGCTCGATCGGCCAATGCTCCAGACGATCGATCGGCGCACTCATCCGGCGACCCAGAGTCCCAGGAGAAAGCCGACCACCGCGCCGGACAGCGCCATCACGCCGAACACCATCAGGACGCCGGCGTGGTCGTCCGTGTCGTCGCCGACGCACCGATCCCTCCGATCATCCGGTGGCATTGGGGATGACTCGGGCATCGCGTTCGGCATTCCGGATCCGTCGGTCATTGTGGGCAAATTTCGGGTGGGGTCGTTCAAAGTATTTCTAGAACGCCCGGGCGGCGGCGGTGACCGTCGCACAGCCACGCAGATGGCGGGCGGCGGTCTGTTCGGTGGTGCCGAGTTCGTGCAGCAGGAAATCAATCTGGGTTGCGACAGCGGTTCCAGGAGCGATAGCGATGCGGATCGACCCGTCCGAGAATTCCCATCGCGATTGACCAGATGAGTTGTACAATAGGCCTGTCCAATAGCGCGATCACAACCATGACCATCGAAACCACCTACAGCCAGGCCCGGGAACAACTGAAATCCCTGCTCGACCGCGCCATCGACGACCGCGAGGTGGTCATCGTGCGGCGTCGCAGTGGCGGCGCCGTGGCCCTGATTGCGGCCGATGAACTGGAGAGCCTGGTGGAAACAGCCCACCTGCTGCGCTCACCGAAGAATGCCGAGCGGCTGCTGGCAGCCCTTGCCCGCGCCCGCGCGGATGAAGGCACCCCGATGCCCCTGGACGATCTCGCGCAGCAGGTTGGCCTTGTCCCGTGACTCCCAGCGCCTGGCGGTTTTCCAGCCGGAGTTTCTCGAAGACCTGCGTTACTGGGTCGATACCGACCGCCGGACCGCGAAGCGGCTGCTGGATTTGGTGTCCGCCGTCCTTCGCGATCCGTTCCAGGGCATCGGCAAGCCCGAGCCGCTGAAATACCTCGGCCCGGACGTCTGGTCCCGCCGGATCACCCAGGAACACCGCTGTGTGTATCTGGTGAAAGCCGATCGAGTCGACTTCCTGCAGGGGCGCTATCACTACTGACGCCGCGCTCCTCGGCCACCGCCTCGAAGGTCTGACCGGTGGCCGCCAGCGTGATCGGAGCATCCGGAACGTTCTGCCGGAAGCGCTTCAGAGCGACATCGACGTAGGCCGGTGCGATCTCGACGGCGCGCGCGATCCGGCCCGTGCGCTCGGCGGCCAGCAATGTGGTGCCACCCCCGCTGAACGGTTCGTAGACGAGATCGCCTTCGTCCGAGTAAGCGCCCATCACGAACGCCGGGAGTCCCACCGGGAACACCGCCGGGTGGTCGATGCCCTTTCCGATCGGACCCTTGTGGCGCATGATGCGGATGACGGCATCCGGGATCTTGGTGTCCTGGGTCGGCTGAAAAGCGTGGGTCCAGCCGGTGCCGCTGCCATCTTTGGCACGGAGCCCCTGCTTGTTCGGGTCGGCGTGGGACACTTCCCCTGCGCATTTGCAGTCGACGATCTTGTGCGGGGCGCGGCTTTTTCGGTTGAAGTGGAACAGGAACTCGAAGCTCGGCGCGAGCCGGCCGTTCCAGTCGCCGGGCAGTCCCGGTCCCTGATCCCAGACGTACCAGCCGAAGCGGCGCCAACCGCGTGTCCGCATCCAGGCCAGCCAGCCGTCCCAGTAGGGAATGACCTCGTGGTCGCGGTGGACGAGTCCTAAGTTGACCAGCACCTGCGCATCGTCCCGGAGCGCCCGGTCGCCTGCGCCGAACACGCCCTGCATCAGCGCATCCCAGTCGGTGATTCCATCGGCGGTGTAGTCCCGCTGGTTCCCGTACGGCGGCGAGGTGACACAGAGCGTGGCCAGGTCATCCTGCATCAGGGCGACGACGACCATCGGATCGGATGCATCGCCGCAGATCAGGCGGTGCCCGCCGAGGTGCCAGAGATCTCCCGGACGCGACACCGGGACCACCGGCACCTCCGGAATGGCATCGTCGGATTCATCGCCGCTGGCGTCTGGCGTTGCACCGCCCTCTTCAGGATCCGCCAGCAGGGCGGCGATCTCGGCGTCGCTGAAGCCGGTCAGTGCCAGGTCGTAGCCCGCCTCGGACAGATCGCCGAGTTCCAGCGCGAGAAGCTCCTCGTCCCAGCCGGCGGCCAGCGCCAGCTGGTTGTCAGCGAGCACATAGGCCCGGCGCTGCGTCGCTGTCAGGTGGCCGAGTTCAATGACCGGAACTTCGGCAAGACCCAGCTGTTTTGCTGCCGCCAGTCGCCCGTGGCCGGCGATCAGGCCGCGCTCACCATCGATCAGCAGCGGATTGGTCCAGCCGTACTCGACGATGCTGGCGGCGATCTTCGCCACCTGCTCCGCGCTGTGCGTCCGGGGATTCCGGGCATAGGGAATCACCGTCTCGATGGGACGGTAGTCGATCGTCAACAACGGCGACATGTGCAGTCCGAAAAGAATGCGGCTCCGGCAGGAGGAGGATTCCCTGGAGCCGCAAGGGAGGGAGGTCTGGGCAATCGCTGGAAATGAAAAACCCGCCGACGTCAGGGACGTGGGCGGGTTCGGTGTTGGGTGAATCGGTTCAGCGGGAGATCTGCAACCCTATGCCAACGCTGCAAACCTCATTTCGCTCGATGTCGCTAGCGGAATCCCGGGAGCTTTTCCCCGACACAACAAGGGCTTAGGGAAGGACCCGTCCTTCGCATCGAGCTTTCCCTTTCAGCTGTTTCCCGGTGCCTTGCGGCGGTGTCAACGTAGCGCTAGCGCTGTCTCCGTGTTCGGTATTCGTGGAATGGTTTTGTTCGGTTCACTCATCCGATGTTGCCGGAAAGGATACTCCCAGCCCGCCCGAATTGCTGCATCCGGAAAGCCCGCCAAAAAGGACAAACGCCGAATCCGGAGACAATCGACGAAGCGGTTGCTCTCCCTGACTCATCTGTTCGGACTGTTGGCTCGTAATCGGTGTTCGCTCGTCGGACTTTTCGAATCTGGCCACCATCCTACCCGATTTTTTCCCGTGTGTTGCGGCACAAAATGACGTTGTTTCAGTGTCTTAGCCGCATTCGCCCGCAGGTGTTCGCAGGAACCCGCAACGGCTCGCAACGGCTGTGAAAATAATCCGCATCGCCAGTCACCAGGACAGCGGCTGCTGTTGTCTCATTCGGCGCTCTTCCCGCGCGTCGCCTCCCGCCCGGCCAAAATTAACAATCCCTTTACCATTCCTTCATCTGGCATGCCGTATGCTGTGATTTAGTTCGAATCCATGCCAAAGGTGCACTTGAGGGAAAAGACGCCATGCACAATAACGCCGTTACTTCACTCTATTCCGAAGATTTCCACTGTCTGCAGAGCCTGGTGCGTAGCTTCGACCAACCCTACGGACTCCCCGAGATTCTTGACTTCAACCGACTTTATGGGCGCATTTATCCCCGCCTCACGGATGTGGAAAAGCGCCGTACGGAGGCGCTGGTCGACGATCTGATCGAACGCTTGGAGGACAAGAAGCTGGCGTCCCGGATTTACGGGGTTGTCTGACGACGAGGGGGCTGATTGGGGCAAATACCCCACCTGCGGTAAGCCCTCCGCCACAATTCAAACCAGGACTAAGGCCCACAAAACCGATGAACCGTCCACTCGCTGACTTTCAGCACTTGCAGTCGTTCTTCCTTGGCCTGAAGAGGCCCTACCGCCCCGGCGAAGTTGTTTGCTTCAATCGAGCCTATCTCCGCATGTATCGTGAACTGACGTCGGACCAGCGAATCCGCGCCAACGAATGGGCTGATACGCTCGTCGCAGGGATGAAGGCTAATGACACTTGCCGTCCGGACGACCGTTAACCTCGGTTGATCCGCGGCCACCCGGTGTTGTTCGGCGATCTCAGCCGCAACATCGTGATCCCGGATTCCATCACCATGAAACACAAAGCCCCCATCATTGACATCTCTGCCGCCTGAACTGAGAGAATGCGCGACCCTGAACGGAACGGCAGAATGCCCGACTCATCACACGAAGCGCCTTCCGCCCATCGCACCTGATTTCCAACGAGGATGTTTTGACTGGATCCCGAACGTTCTATCTGACCGTAACGCGCGCCTTGCTGGAGTCGTTGGACTTGCGACGGATCCTGTATGTCCTTCTGAGCGGCGTGACCGCCGGCGATGGCCTCAATTTCAACCGGGCCTTTCTGATGCTGGTCGATGAGGGTGAACGCATCTTGCAAGGCGAGTGCGCCATTGGCCCGATGGATGCGGCGGAAGCCGAACGAATCTGGCAGGCCATGGATGCGCAGGAGTTCACCCTCGAGCGGGTATTGGGCGGTTACGACGCCTGGGAAAAACAACCGTCGACGCATGCCCTTGATGCCGCATTTCGGAAAGTGATTCTTCGCCTACCCTTCGACTGCTCTGCCGATGCCTTTTTTTGGCATATTGTGGAAGCCTTGGCGGGCAGTCCGCCGGCGGCATTTCACGAGACGACACTGGCGGTGCCAGGGATACCCGTACCCTTGCGACATTTCGCGCGAGTCCCCCTGCGCAACAAGGACCGCATCCTCGGCGTCCTGCTGGTCGACAATGCGTTCAATGTCCGTCCGATCCAACAGAACGAACTGGAGGAGCTGGCTACCCTGGCGAATCTCGCCGCCATCGCCGTCGAACGCGCCCGACTCCATCAACGGGTGCGGCGCATCGCCGAACAGGATGGGCTGACCGGTCTTCTCAATCGCCTGTTTTTCGAGACAGAACTGCATCACCGGGTCACCGAAAGCCGTGCCCACGGCACACCCTTATCGCTGCTGCTGCTCGATCTCGATGAGTTTAAGACGATGAATGACGGGTATGGTCACCGGATCGGCGATGAAGTCCTCCGGAAAGTCGCCGCCACCTTGCGACAACGGATCCGCTCGACCGATATCGCTGGGCGCTATGGCGGTGACGAACTGGCCATCCTGCTACCTCGATCGGAAGGGGTCGCCGCAATGCGGGTGGCCGAGGACATCCGGCGGAGCATTGCATCGCTCGTGTTCGAGGGCTACCCAAGGCGCGCGACCGTCTCGATTGGGGTAGCGAGCCTAAGCCCCGATCACACCGACGCGCTGGCCCTTCTGCACGATGCGGACACGGCGCTGTACCGCGAAGCGAAGCGGACGCAACTGTGCGGTTCTGTTTGAATCGCCTACTGGAACACTGGCCGTGTCCGCTTTCGCCTTCCAGGCGTAATGCCAGAACACAGCGTTAGTGGGTGCTGTTTCATCTTGCGCTCAGGATTTCTTCAGCAAGCATCCTTTACGCTTCGCCCCACTGTAGCCACAACGTACCCCGGTGCGCATGTACAAGTTTCATTTGTCGATTTCAGCCACCCTGCAACAGCGCCCGTCATTGCTTCCTGGCCACACCGCTCCTGGCAATGAAGCCCCGGACAGAGGTGCACATCAGGACGGGCGCCCTATACGTTGGTCAGTCTTTGCCTCCAATCAAGGCTCCCATACGGTCCGATATGCGCCCGCTTTCAACTTCGATGATAGCGACTGGATCTGCTGCCGCGGACTGGACTGAGCCGGCTATCCTGCGCCCGGATCGCCGTTGAGCACATCCGCAACCCGCTGCAGCGCCTTCTGCCAGCGCCGCCAGGCGGTGGGGGCGATCGCAGGCAAAATACCGGCAGATGGTCTTCCAGGGGTGACGCTCGTCTCGTTCAGTTTTCCCTGGCCCCAACGGGCTGCCAACATTGTGCACGATGGAATTTTTTGGCGCCCAATTGGCTTGGCTCTGGCCCAGAAGGGTGGGCACGGTCCCGACTCTGGGGCGCATATTCGCAGTCGACTGCGAATTTGGCGTGGACAATGCCGATGGCTACCCTTGGATTCACCGCCCTACCCTGTGGCTCACACAACAGGTCCCACAGACCGGGCATGCACGGGCACCACCACCCGGGGACTTTGCTCGTAGCGGCGGCGCGTGGTAGACCGGACGGGGAATGTTTCCTGGAATTCGCTTGGCGCGGCGTTGCGGGGACGCCGGTAGGCGGTCAGGGTGAGTGTCTTGATGCGGTAGTGCCTTCGGCATGGGTAGAGCCTGGGTCGATCGGCGGTGGTAACGCTTGGCCACCGCTCCACCGTAGCCATTCCCGCCGCTGCAATGGAGATGTGGAGGGGGAGCATTCCCGATGCTCCCCTCTCTTTATAAGAGGAAGAACCGGGAACGCGGGAACCCTTGATATCCGTGGCTTCCAGCGTGTCCGGGCGATACCGGGAAC
>CAZXXC010000134.1:0-1178 GCA_964644665.1 uncultured Methylococcaceae bacterium | reverse complement strand
ACGCGGGAACCCTTGATATCCGTGGCTTCCAGCGTGTCCGGGCGATACCGGGAACGACGCTACCGGGAACGAAGAAAGATCAACGAAATCGATGGTTTGCGGCGTTCCCGGCCGGGAACGTTCCCGCGGGCACGCGGGCTGGCGGGAATGAAGTCCGAGGGTTCCCGGTGGTTTACGGGAACGGTTCGGGCCCGTCTGGGAACGACGTTTCCGCGGCCGGCAGGGGGTTCACTCATCGGTGTCCTCCGAGTTGCGTCGCACAAAGCCGGGCCGGAAATTGTTCACCCCGCCGGCGATGGGTCCTTCGGGAACGTCCAGCCATTTGACCGTGCGGGAACTAGACCCGGCGGCCAGGGCCTGAACGAGTTCACCGCTGGCCAGCAACGATTCCACGATGCCCACCAGGGTATGCTTGCCCACTTCCTGAAATGGTGCCGGCAGTTCGAAGCGTCGTTCGTAAACTCCGTTGATCCCGGTTTTGGTGTAGGGCCTGCCGCTCTCGGCCGCCGCAGCGATGGCGTCCCGCATGAGGGTCAACTGATCGGCGTGGGGCAGACTTTGGGTGCGGAGCGGCTCGCTGTGATCGCAGAGCAACCCGCGGTCATCCCGGACAAATGTGGTGACCTGCAAATTGGCCCGTCCATTGGCCTTGACCACCGCGCCTTGCACCACTTGGCCCCGCTTGGGGGTGATGCCCAGCCGCTGACAGACGACTTTGACAACCTCATCCTTGGGCAGCCAAAGCGCGTAGACCGCCCGGACCCCATCAACCAGACCGCCGGTGGCGCGGATGGCCTCCCTCGCCAGCTCTGGTGTCGTCGCCTCACGCTTGGCGAAGTGATGTGAGACGATCACCGACGCCCCGGTGCTGGCTGCCAAGGCCGCCAAAGCGGGAGCAGACGAACTGGGCGTTTTCCGGCACGTTCAGGTCCAGCGCGCAGAGCGGCTGCAGCGGATCGAACACCACCAGCACGAGTTCGTCGAGACGCTGCAGCTGCGATTCCCAGTCGTCCCACACCCGGGTCACGCCGGGAGCCTTGCTGGCCGGGTCCGGCGCGAACAATGGCCGCGAGCCGCCGGCGTCCGGTAACGGCACGACGTAGAGCCGGTCCGGAATGTCGCCCAAAGCCCGGAGCCGATTGTGGACTTCGATGGCATCGTCCTCGGCGGTGAAATAG
>CAZXXC010000133.1:5119-9515 GCA_964644665.1 uncultured Methylococcaceae bacterium | reverse complement strand
TGATGTGGGCCAACAACGAGACCGGCGTGCTGTTCCCGATCGAGGCGGCCGCAGCGCTGTGCGCGGCCAAAGGCGTGCCGATCCACTGCGATGCGGTGCAGGCAGCCGGCAAGATCCCGATCGATCTGAGTCGGGTCCCGCTCGACTTCCTGTCGCTGTCCGGTCACAAACTGCACGCCCCCAAGGGGGTCGGAGCCCTGTTCGTGCGCAAGGGCCGCAAGATTCCACCGCTGCTGTTCGGCCACCAAGAACGCGGCCGGCGGGGCAGTACCGAGAATGTGCCGGCGATCGCCGCGCTGGGTGTCGCGATCGAACTGGCCGTCAGGAATCTGTCCGAATCCGAAGCCCATGTCACCAGCCTCCGCGACCGGCTGGAACAGGGACTGCTGGCGGCGCTTCCCGAAACATCCGTCACCGGCGACGGCGCGCCGCGACTGGCCGGCACCACGAATCTGAATCTCGGCGGGATCGAGGCCGAAATCGTGCTGGACCGGCTCGATCGGGCCGGCATCTGCGCGTCCGCCGGCGCGGCCTGCAGCGCAGCCGGCACCGAACCCTCGCACGTGTTGCTGGCGATGGGACTCAGCCCCGCAGAGGCGCTATCATCAATCCGCTTCTCGCTGAGCCGCTACAACACCGAAGCGGAGATCGATCGGGTCATCCAGGTGCTGCCGGACATCGTCCGGACGATGCTTGCCGAGGCGGCCTAAAAAGAAACCCCGAACACTTAACCATCCGATTTTTTACCGAGCCAGCCAGGAGTACCGATGAAGGTCATGATACGCAGAAACACCGCCGGAGTACTGTCCGCCTACGTTCCCAAGAAAGACCTGGAGGAACCCATCGTGTCCCAGGAGCGGCCGGATCTGTGGGGCGGGATGGTCACCCTGGCGAACGGCTGGCAGCTCTCGCTGCCGGAGATGGCGGAAGGCACCACGTTGCCGGTCACCGTCGATGCGCGTCGCGTGAGTGAGTAGTGATGGCGCTTACGGCAGACGCGCTGGATCGCATCAGAACCGCGCTGGAAAACGAGGGTTCGACTGCGGATCGGATTGCCGGTCTGCGACGGGTGTTTCCCGATTTGTCGCTCACCCGGTGCGATGCCGGTGACATGGACACCGAGACGCCGGTCGTGCAGACCCCACGCTTCGATGTCTACCTGATCGATGCTTCGGAGCACTGCGTGCGGATCACGACGCGACCGGAGGCGGCGACCGGGCTGATCGTGGCCGAGAAACGTTAGGAGCCCCAGATGAGTGCCGTACCGACCATACTGCTTTCCGATCCGGACATCAGTCTCGCCGAACTCGAGGCGGTCGAAAATGTACTGAAATCACCTCGTTTGTCGGCCGGTCCGATGGTCGAAGCGTTCGAGTCCGCCTTCGCGAAGTACCTGGGACGCCGCTACGCGGTGGCGGTGAGCAGCGCGACGCTGGGGCTGATGCTGTCGTTACGTGCCCACGGCATCGGACCCGGCGACGAGGTGGTCGCCCCGCCATTCGGCTTTCGTGAAACCCTGCACGGCATCACCCTGGCCGGTGCGGTACCGGTGTTTGCCGATATCGACTATTGGTCCTGCACGCTGGCGCCGGAAAAGGCCGCGGCCGGCATCACCGCCAAGACGCGGGCCATCGTCGCCTGCAACGCCAACGGCCATCCGGCGATGTGGACCCCGCTCCGCGAGCTGGCCTCCCGTCACGGCCTGCTGCTGATCGAAGATTCCAGCGAAGCGATCGGTTCCCGGTATCAGGGAAAGCTTGTGGGGAGCTTCGGCGATTGCGCCGTTTTCGATCTGACCCAGCCCGGAGCACTAACCGCCGGAGAAGGCGGCATGGTGGTCACGGACGATGCAGAACTCGCCGGAAAGCTGCGGGCCTGGCGGGCACGCCGGCTCGAGGAACGTCACTCGGTGGTACTCGGCGACTTCCCGCCGTACCGGGCGGAGATCAGCGAACTGAACGCCGCGCTCGGGCTGGTTCAATTGCAGCGGCTGGACGACATCCTGGCGCGCCGCAAGATCGTCGAAGCGTACTACGACGGGCACATGCAATCGTTCGAAGGCATCAAGCCGGCCTACATGGCGCCGGAGGTGGAGGAACTGCACTGGATGGTCTATCTGGTCCACCTCGGCACCCGGTTCACCCGCTCGAGTCGCGATGCGATCCTGCAGGATCTGGCGACCGAACGGGTCGAGGCGACCGCGTTTTGTCATCCCCTGCACCGGCAGGGCCACTACACCGGATTGGGGTATCGCAAGGGCGACTTCTTCGTCACCGAGAAGCTGGCCGACCGCGCGATCGCATTACCGTTTCACGGTCACCTGACCGAGGATCAGATCGGCTTCATCGTCAAGACCGCCAAGGACGCGTCCATCAATGTCGGAGCGGGTGCCGCGATCTATCTGTGAGTGACATCGATGTCCAGCTTTCTGCGCACGGCCATCAGACGCAACGGGAAAGCCTGGGTCACGATCCTGCCTTTGGGCAAGACCATCGAGCTGGCCTGCGGCGCGCGACTGTTCGATGCCGTGCTGCTGGCGGGCGATGCGATCCGCACGCATTGCGGGGGGCGCGCCCGTTGCGGGGCCTGCCATGTCCTGGTGCGGCAGGGAGCACGCGGCTTGTCGCGAGTACGCAAGGAAGAGCGCGACCGGCTCGCCGAGATCGGCGGAAAGGCGGCGCAGTCGCGGCTGTCATGCCAGGCGATTCTGGGCAGCCATCGGGTCACGATCGAATTGTTGAATCACTAGCCGGAGGAACCGTTATGAGTGCTGCAGAAATCGTCACTGACGAGACCAAGAATATCGAATGCCTGATCCATGTCCGCTTCAATCCGGACGGCACCGTCGCCGAGATCGGCGAACGTCCGGATGCCGTCAATACCCAGACCTGGTTCAAGTATCTGAGCCAGCACACCATCAACCGCTATCAGGCCCTGGCCGGAGGCCGCGGGCTGTTTCGCCTGCCGAGACCCGAGGTGGATACCATCAAGGCGGCCTGCGCCGAGGAGCAGGCCCGATGACCGCTCAGCACTTCGCTCCGATCGTCGAAGGCCTCAAGGCCGGCCGGATCATTCCGTATCTGGGTCCGGCGGTGTTGGCCCTGGAGGGAAACGGCACGGTGCCCGATTCTCCGGAGACCCTGGTCGAACGAATCACCGCCAAGGTCACGGTACCGCACAAGATTCGCAAGAACCTGACCGCGGCCGGTCAGTACATCGAGAATTTCAAGCACCGCAAGACACTGGTCGCGCTGCTGAAAGAAGCCTTCAGCGCCAATCCGGAGCCGACCGCGCTGCACCGCCTTCTCGCCGGCCTGCCGCTGCCGCTGATCGTCGACGCCTGGTACGATGCGACGATGGCCGAGGCGATGCAAGGGCGCGGCGATTTCGGCCAGATCCAGGGGGTCAGCCGGGCCGAATTTCTGGACGCTTGGGTCCACTATTACCACGCCGACGGCTCACCGGCCGAAGGCTCCGAAGCCGCGGAATGGGCCACGCTGCTTTACAAGCCGCTCGGCTCGGTCGCACCGGCCGGCAATTTCATCCTGTCCGACTCCGATTATGTCGAAGTGTTGACCGAGATCGACATCCAGACCCCGATCCCGGAGCGCGTGCAGGAGATCCGCTCGGGCCGCAACTTCCTGTTCCTGGGGTGCCGCTTCCGCACGCAATTGGAACGCAGCTACGCCCGTCAGATCATGAAGCGCTCGTCGGATCGTCACTGGGCAGTGCTGCCGGAGCCGCTCACCCGCAACGAGGCGCGCTTTCTCGCTGAACAGCGGATCGAGCGCATCGATCTGCCGCTGGCGGAATTCGTCGCGTACCTGTCGGGCAAGGATGTCTCTGCACCGATCGCGGCAGTCGCCTGAACCATCTCGAGGGGACACCGTGATGGAACGTCATGAACGCCTGAAAGCCTGTCTGGAGCGTGCCTTCGAACCGTCGCATCTGACGATCACCGACGACGGCCACGCCCATGCCGGGCATCGGCACCAGGGCGGCGGGCATTTTTCGGTCACCATCTGTTCCAGCCATTTCGAGGGGCGCTCGCTGATCGAGCGCCACCGGATGGTTTACCGAGCCGTCGGCGGTTTGATGCCGCAGGACATCCACGCGCTGGGCATCAAGGCACTCACCCCGGCCGAAATGGCCGGTTGACCGCCCGGCCGAACCCGGCCCGGGCGGCAGATCCGCGACATCCGTCGCGCCTGTCCGATCCGCACCACCACTGCCTGTGGCCTTCGTTCCGCTTGGAAATCGATCGATCGGCAAGCGCGCGAGCGGCACCACATTGGCCCACTGAAAAGCAGTCGGGTCGGATCAGACGATGGTGCTGATGAACCCTCCGAGATCCTCCCGACCGCCGATCGAACCCGCGGCCTGAAACGGCCTACCC
>CAZXXC010000133.1:3703-5019 GCA_964644665.1 uncultured Methylococcaceae bacterium | reverse complement strand
CGCAGATCGCTTCCTCGATCCGGGCTCGACAGGCCCGAATTCGGGCACCAGGCGCCCATACCGATTCCGATGGTGCACCGTGACGGCCCGGCGCTTCCGGCCGTGCCTTCGATTCGATCGACTCTCGTCGGCCAAAGCGCACCACGCGCATGCATGGCAGGAATCGAGGGCACTCTGTCCTTGTGGAAACACCGGCGAACTTCGAACATGAGGCACCGTCCAGCCCCGACAAGAAGAGAAGGACAGGACGGGTGCTACCGAGCGAAACGAGGACCATCGTGATGAGGCAACCTGCTCTACCCCAACAGCGTTCGTCCATGCTGAGCGCCCGGCGGATCGGCATCGTCGCGTTCGATGGCGCCACGCTTCTCGATCTGACCGGACCTCTCGACGTCTTTGCGATGGCCAGCCTCAATTTGCAGCATGCGGGTATTGCCGATGCATTGCCCTATCCGATGGAAGTCTTCGCCAGACAGCCGGGCCTCGTCAGCACGACCAGCGGCCTTAAGATCCATGCCGACAGCGCCTACGGCACGCTCAGGGATGACATCGACACCCTGGTGATACCGGGCTCGCCGGACGTTACCCGAGTACTCGCCGATCCGGCATTGCTGGATTGGGTTCGTGCCATGTCGACCCGCGTCAAACGACTGGTCTCGGTCTGCACCGGCGCGTTCCTGCTGGCGGAAGCCGGGCTTCTCGACGGGCGGCGCGCGACGACGCATTGGGCGTATTGCGACCGCTTGGCGGCCGATTATCCGGCGGTCACGGTCGAGGCGGACCGCATTTTCCTCCGCGATGGACGCATTGCGACTTCCGGCGGCATTACCTCCGGCATCGACCTCGCGTTGTCGCTGATCGAGGAAGACTGGGGCCGCGAGGCCGCTCTCTTCACTGCACGGTTCATGGTGGTTTTCCTGAAGCGTCCCGGCGGGCAATCCCAGTTCAGCGGCTTCCTGGCCAGCGAGGCAACCAACCATCCCAACCTGCGGGCACTGCAAATGTGGATCATGGAACACCCGGCCGAGGACCTGCGTATCGAGGCTCTGGCCGAGAGGATGGCGATGAGTCCGCGCAATTTCGCCCGCGTGTTCCAGCAGGAAACCGGCATGACGCCGGCCAAGTTCGTCGAAAAGGTGCGGATCGATGCGGCGCGCCAATACCTGGGTGCATGCGACAAGCGCATCGAGGTCGTGGCAGCCGTTTCGGGTTTCGGCGATGCCGAGCGCATGCGGCGGGCATTCGTACGCAATCTGGGCATCAACCCGCAGGACTATCGGGAGCGGTTCGGCCCGCCCGCAGCCGAGCCGAACCCG
>CAZXXC010000133.1:0-3603 GCA_964644665.1 uncultured Methylococcaceae bacterium | reverse complement strand
AATGCCGCAGTCCGTGAATGCGCCAGCGTCTTGATCGAACGGTGCCCGGAAACGGTTTTCCGCTTCATCGGCGAGGAATTCTTCGCCAACTATCCGCGATGGTCCCCGGAAGTGCGGGAACTGAAAGCGATCAATGCCCCTCCGGTGCGGGCAGGCACGCGGGGTCGTCAAGTACGGGTCGACCTGGGCCACCGCTCCGAATCGATCTTTGCAGTGACGATCTTCCAGCCCGCCCGACGAATCTGCTTCGAAGGCATGTCATGCCCGTACCGTTGCGACTACCACATCGAGCCGGTCGCCGCGAATGCCTCGGCAATCCTTGGCTTTACGTTCGAACTCCGGGAGCTGGAGATGTACCTCCGGCCGTTCGAAAGCCTGATTCGCGAGGCGGTCCGCAACGGAGTCGAGCGGACCGTTCGGAACGTGAAACATTTGGTCGAAGCGGTGCGTCTTGAGCAGGCCGCCTGACCATCGAATCCGCTGCCGCTCGGGCACGGTTTGCACAGCCTCCGCACTCCGCCGGGTGCCGACATGACAAGGAGCAACACCACGATGACCGCACAATTGATCGACGGCAATCTCGTTCGGACAAAGATGCTGCAACAGATCGCGCAGGAACTGGCCCGATTGACATGTGAAAGGGCGGGAGTTCCCGGCTTGGCCGTACTCCGCGTGGGCGACGACCCCGCCTCGATCACCTATGTCCGGCAAAAGAAGCTGACGGCGGAAGGGCTGGGCTACCACTACCGGGAGTATGCGTTTCCGGCTACCGCATCGCAGTCCGAAGTCATCGACCGGATACACCGGCTCAACCGGGACGCCGCGGTACATGGGATTCTGCTGCAGTTGCCGCTCCCGGCCCACTGGGATCCCGATGCATCGGCGGCGGCCATCGATCCGGACAAGGACGTCGACGGACTACACCCGGTGAATGCGGGCCGCCTGTTTCAGGGCCAGCGGGGCCTGCGCCCTTGTACACCGTCGGGCGTGATGCGCCTGTTGAAGGAAATCGACTTCCATCCGGCCGGGAAGAAAGCGGTGATCGTCGGCCGGAGCAACATCGTGGGCAAACCCATGGCCATGCTGCTGCTGGCCGCCCATGCCACCGCAACGATCTGTCACAGGCTGAGCGATGTGCCGGATGCCGTCCGGCAGGCGGATCTGGTCGTCGCCGCGGTGGGCGCACCGCGATCCATCAAGGGGGCATGGATCAAACCCGGCGCCGTGGTCATCGACGTCGGGATCAACCGGATCGACGGCAAACTGGTCGGCGATGTGGAGTTCGAGGCCGCCGCCGAGCGCGCCTCGTTCATCACGCCGGTACCAGGCGGCGTCGGCGCATTGACGGTGGCGATGCTGATGCACAACACGTTTCGGGCGTGGGCCGATCGCAGGCCAGTCAGCCCGGAGGCCGGGCTCGCTCGCTGGACCGATGCCGGACCGTGGCCAACGCCGCCTGCAGCCCGGCAGGCGACGTCGGCCGGTGATCTGCCGGCTTAGCAGAGTCCCGCCCGGACCAGCGCCCAGAACAAAATCAAATCGCGAAAAGGTGAACACCATGCGCATCCTACTCCTGTCGAGTGCCTACAACAGCCTGACGCAACATGCCCATATCGAACTGAAAACGCTCGGTCACCGGGTCGGCGTCGCAGTCGGTACGACCGGCGAGGCGATGCGCCAGGCGGTCCAGCAGTTCCAGCCCGAACTCGTACTGTGCCCGATGCTGGCCCAGGTGATCCCGCGCGATGTCTGGGAACGGTACACCTGCCTGATCCTGCACCCCGGGATCGTCGGCGACCGCGGTGGCAATTCGCTGGACTGGGCGATCCTGAACGAAGAGCAAACCTGGGGCGTCACCGTAGTGCAGGCCGCGGAGCATGTCGATTCCGGTGCGATCTGGGCGACTTACGAGTTCAAGATGCGACCGGCCAGCAAGAGCAGCCTGTACCGCGATGAGGTCACGCGGGCGGCGGTCAAGGCCATGCTGGTCGCGGTGCGGCGGTTCGAGAGCGGATTGTTCGTGCCGGCGCCGCTCGATTATTCCCGTGCCGAGACTCGGGGATGCTATCGTCCGTTCGTACCGACCGCGCACCGGCAGATCGACTGGCGGAGTGATCCGGTGGCGACGATTCTGAGGAAGATCCGCTCCGGCGACGGCGCCCCGGGCGTGCTGGACGAGATCGACGGACTGCCGGTCTACCTTTACGGTGCGCACGAGGAGGGCACGCTGGTCGGAAAACCCGGGCAAATCATCGCCCAGCGGCACGGTGCCGTTTGCCGGGCAGCGGTCGACGGAGCGGTCTGGATTTCCCATCTGAAACAGCAGAGTGCGCGCGCGGGCGAAACGTTCAAGCTGCCGGCGGCGATGGTGCTGGCCGATCGGTTGGCCGAGGCGCCGGAAGTACCGATCCCGATCGCGTCGGAAGTGCGTGCCGCCACGTTTCGCGACATCTGGTACACGGAACGCAATGACGTCGGCTATGTGAATTTCCGCTTTTACAACGGTGCGATGGGGACCGATCACTGTCGCCGGCTGGAACAGGCGATGCGCTATGCCCGGCAACGACCGACCAAGGTGATCGTTCTGTTCGGTGGCCAGGACTTCTGGTCGAACGGCATTCACTTGAATCTGATCGAAGCGGCATCCGACCCGGCCGACGAGTCCTGGCAGAACATCAATGCGATGAACGACTTCGTGCTGAGCCTGCTGACTGCGACCGACCATCTGACGATCGCCGCGCTGTACGGCAGTGCCGGCGCCGGTGGCGTGATGATGGCCTTGGGTGCGGATCGGGTGTTGGCCCGGGAAGGGATCGTGCTGAATCCGCACTACAAGGGCATGGGCGGCCTGTACGGTTCGGAGTACTGGACCTATTCGCTGCCCAAGAGGGTCGGATTCGATTTGGCCGAGCAACTGACCGAGCAGTGTCTTCCGATCAGCGTGCACGAAGCGAAGGCCATCGGGCTGATCGACGACATCGTGATCCAGGACGACCTCGGCAACGGCGCATTCGGCCGGTTCCAGGATCAGATCGTCCGAATCGCGGAACATCTCGCTCACGGCGAGGACTTCGAGTCGGTGCTGGCCCGTAAGCGTGCGGAGCGCGAAGCGGACGAGAAGATCAAACCGCTCGAGGCTTACCGGCTGGGAGAACTGGCGGAAATGAACCAGAACTTCTGGGGCGACGACCCGAGCTATCATCTCGCCCGATCCGCCTTCGTGCGGAAGCAGCCGCGTCCGGCGCATCTGAAATGCGCCGTCGCCCTCGAACAGGCGTGCGCCAATCCCTACTGCGAAGAAGCCAAGCGGACGCACGTGAACCGCTGTGCACTGGCCTCGGATGGCTGGGCGGAGCAACGGCCGGCCGCCTGAACCGACAGGCCTGCTGGCGATGATCGCTGCGCCGGGCGAACGGACATCCCCTCTCCTGACCCGGCGCAGCGAACCCCAAGGGCGCATCGCACCTTCCTCTGCAGGGTCCGCCACGCTGCCCCGTTGCAACCGTCCGACATTCCACCGACGGTGCGCGCGTCGCCAACAAGGCAAGCGGCGCGTACAGCGTGGCTAGCCGTCCCGATTCGCCAGCGCGGCGTTTTGCACGT
>CAZXXC010000132.1:0-9683 GCA_964644665.1 uncultured Methylococcaceae bacterium | reverse complement strand
CGACGTGTCTCGATCTGCGGCCCCGAAACACGCCGGGGTGGTCGTCATGGAAATCGTCCTGGCTGACCCGTGCCCCGATCTTGCGACTGTGCCACTCGACATGCAGATGTTCGTGAATACCGAAGGCCGGCTGCGCACCCTGGCCGAGTGGAATCGTCTGTTCGGCCGCAGCGATTTGAAATTGCAGGAGATCGTCCGCCTGCCTTGGCTCGGACAGATGCTCGTGCTGCAGCCGGCTTGAAGAATAGGATTCCCGGGCCAGCCCCGTAAGGAAGCACAAAATCCTTCTTTATCGTTGCGGGCTTGATGCGTCAGTATTCCCACCCGCCGGAAACCGCGATCAGGCTTCCGGTCATGCTTTCGGGACTTTCCGTGAGGAGCCATGTCACCGTCTTGGCGACTTCTTCCGGACGCACCGGCCGGCCGAGGGGAATCTGCTCGGCCATCTGCTTGCGCTCCGCTTCCGTGGCCGCACCTTCCTCCACCAAACCCGGGCACAAGGCATTGACCCGAACACCCCTCGGCGCGAGTTCGGCCGCCAGGGATTTGGTCAACACGGCGATTCCGGCCTTCGCTGCGCAATAGGCGGCCGATAAAGGCCACGCCTTGATGTTCTCCACTCCGGAGAATGCGAAATTCACGATCTGGCCTTTCGACTCGAGGAGATGAGGGAGGGCAAAATGTGTGACGTGGAAGCAGGTGTGCAGGTTCAGAGATATGATCTCCTGCCATTCCTCGGGACTGGTTTGCGTGGTTTCGCGATAGAAAAAAGGTCCCACCACATTGATCACCGCATCCAGTCTTCCCATTTCCCTCACCGCTTCTTCGACCATTGCCTTGGCCTGGCCGGCCTGCGTCAGGTCGAACCGCATGGCTCGCTTGAAGCAATTCTGCGCGGCAGGCGCGCTCTGGAACTCCGCCATCGCGGCATGGTTTTCGTGGTAGTTCAGCGCCAGGGAAGCGCCGCAATGGGAAAGTTCCAGGGCGACGCTGCGGCCGATCTCGGAGCTCGCCCCAGTGATCAGAATGGATAGGGACATGAGGATGTTCCTTTGGGTAGCTGCGGGGATTGTTGTTCGTGACGAAAGTCGGACCACATCGCCCATCCGGCAAGGAATTCCGGGAACCAGTCCGACCGTTGACGATGGCGATGCGGGCGCGCAAGCGGCGAACTCGAGCCGGGCGGGTTGGGCAAATGACGCACCAGACTGCGGCATTTCACGCACTCTCAGTGCGACAAAATGCCACTCGATTCAGTAACTTAGAGTCCGCTATCCTAACGGCCGAAAGGTGGGGCGACGTGCAGGGCGGCATCCGTTCTTTGGCCTCGATGCATCGGCAATGGATCGAGACGCCGGCTGTCGTCGCCGGTGAAATTTTTTCTTGTCACTTCGAAGGAGTATCGGAAATGTTGATGGGGGCTTTGGGGATATTCACGTTGGTCGCGGTCATGGGGGTCATGATGGTGTGGGATGTCTGGCGGGGCCGTCCCGTGGGCGCCGCATATCCCCTGCTGCATGCCGCGGCGGCTCTACTCGGTTCCGCATTGGTCATCTTCGCCGCGCTGTCGGGCGACACCCGCTTGTACACCAATATCGGGCTCGCGGTGGTCATCATCGTTTTGGGGCTGGTCATGGGGCTTTACAGCAAGAAGGGCAAGAAGGTGCCGCGGGTGATCATTGTCGCCCATGCCGGACTGGCCGTCGCCTGCTATGGAGTACTGGCCGTTTTCACTCTGTTCCCTCAAGTACAGCTCTTGACTTGACCCTCGGGCGGCTCGTCTCGCTGTGAGCCGCTCACCTCTTGAAGGCCGGGGCCGCGGACGGGGCCCCGATTCGGTCGCCGTTCTCTTCGCGGAGCCCAAGCATCTCGCAGCCGCTCCATTCGCTTTTCAAATTCGCCCAGACAAAACGCCTGTACGGCAGGTGGCGATCAAATACAGGTTCTAACCAACCAAAGTTTCGGAGTTCATTTACCCCCGGATTTGTTGCACAACACCTTGAATAACTTGGCTTCCATGCGCAACGTTCGGGGGGTCGAGAGCGAGCGGGCAGATTCCGAGAGGAGACCCGCCGAGTAAAGAACCGAGAACGCAGTATCTCCCGATACGGGCGTTGGTCCAAACGGCAAACTCTGCAGTCTGCAGGGCGGCATGGAGCCGACTGCCGCCTATTGCAGCGGCGGCAGCAGTTCCGCCACGAGTCGCATCGGCGATGCCAGTCGTGGTAGCACCGGAACAGCCCAGTGCTTCTGCACGATGCGCGAGAGGACGTTGTTCAGCCAGATCTTATTCGACTCCGCACGCTGGACGATCAGCGCGTAACCGGCTGCGGTGGACAGCAAGGCGAACCCTTCGACCAACACTTCGATGGGGTCGGCTTCACCGACCAGCGCCGCCCGCACATAGGCCCGCCGAGCATCCAGGTTGAGATTGAAATCCAGCAGCTTCACGACGCCTTTCAGTTTCAGGTTGGCGATCCAGAGGATCAGGAACTTGGGCGTGCAATGGATGGCCAACTTGACCAAACGGGCTTTGTAACTCATTTCCGCCTCGATGACTGATGGGAACGACGATCGGATTGCGCCGCTTCCTCCCGCCTCGGGAGATGGTACTCATCGCCTGTTCCTGGCGACCGCGCGGCATCCGAATTGTATTACCTCGAACGGCGCCGTAGTGCTCTTCTGTCGCCCTTAGCAACCCCATCGAACGTATGGGCGGCTTCCGACCGGGCGCGACAAACCCGTCGCCGGACAGGGTGGATCGCCGCCATTACCGGGCGGGCCGCCGCAACGGAGGCCCACTCAGCGGTCCGGCCCGTTCGCCCGACCTATTCTTCCGGCTGCAGATGCGTCGTGGCTTCCTCGGCCAGGATCTCCTCCTCGGCCTCGAGCCAGTCGTCCAATGCATGTCCGGGCGCGAAGCCCCGCTTTTCCGCTTTGAAGTAGGCACGTACCGCGATCTTCTGATGGAGGCGCTGCAAATTCGTCTTCAGAAAGGCCGCTTCCGCGGTGGAATAAAGGAGACTGGTATCACTCATGGCGATCGCTCGCAAGTCGGCAATCCGGTATCGATCTGTCGTCTGACAGCGGGAACATCGGGCATCATACGCCCGACAATGAACCGTGGCGATGTCTGCTACAGCGAAGTCGATGAGTTGAAAAGGGACTTTGCCAAGCCCAATCGGACGGTTGTAATGTTCGTCGCAATCGCTCCGTCCGTTCAGCGGCATCTTCAGTGCACGCCGATGGACCCCCACTACCCGCCATCACGCCGATTTCCCCCGCCTTTCCGCCGACGGTGCTCGGTGCGATCCGAGTGGGCGGGATGGCTTATGATTCCCCCAAATGGATTCATTCAATGACGACGGAGACCGGACATGAACGCAGTACGCGCGTGGTTTGGAAGCACTACAGGCTTGAGCGCCGCCATTTTGGTGATGACGATGGTTCTGTCCGGCGGAGGTTCCGCGGCTGGAGCGGAAGCCGTCTCGTCGGAGCCAGGAGTCCAGCAAGTCGCCTCGTTCGGCGCCGGCGTCGATCGCACGAACGATGCCCAGCCGCAGAATGCATCGGAGGCTCGCAACGCGGCGACCGTGACACGCAGATCGCGGGCGAGCGGCTATCACGATTTTCTCCGGATCGTCTGGGTGCCGTCGGGCCTGAAGGTCACCACACTGGGGAAACCGACGGCCAAACGGGTTTTCGTAACCGCCGCCTCGTTTCTCGATCCACCCGCCACGGTCGACGAGGTGGTGAACTTCGTCGGCAACTACTATCACTACAACCAAGACTTCGCGGTGATGGTCTGTCGGCCGCCGATCGCCGAAAGAGCGAAGACGGAGCCGAAACTGGCCACCTGGCCCAACGTCTTGCCCATCATCAAGAAGGATCTCGGGGACTGCGCCGCCGGCACCCTCACCCCAGGCGAACGGGAAATTTGCACGGTGGCCGAGCGCTATCGGGACCGAAAGTTCGACATCTACGCGCGCGGTCTTCGAAGAACCCTGAACGTGGCCTCTCAGCTCTTCGAAACGACCGAGAGTCAGAACGCCCTGTGGGACGATTTCGGCATCGCTACCGCATTCAGCGGACTCGGATTCACGGTGTGGGGTAGCTCGACACCGTCGACCACGGTCCGCATGACCACCGCCGCGATTCTGCAACACTCGGTGGTACCGGAGTACTTACTGAAAAACGTCACGTTGCAGGATGCGAACTGCCGCTGCGTGCAAGTGCCCGAATCCGAACCACTGCACACCGCGCCGGTCGATCCGGCAGCGATTTGGGCGGCCGGCCAACTCGACGGAGGCGCGTGCCGGCAATTGCCCGCGTTGCCGGAATGACTCGACGGGCCACCGTCACGTGTGCTCAAGCCGGGTGGAGTGACTCCAGGCGTACTGCTGCCGGACGGCTCCTCCGGCCTCAATCTGTTATTTCAAAGCCGCCTACGCGGCGGAATACGCTCGAAGAGACGGCGCGCGATACGCTCGACTACTTGATCGTAACCCACCATAAGCTGCTGGGGGGCAAAGGACCTCCGGACCATACCTTGCACGTGACAGGCACATCCGCCGAGCTAAGTGCGCTGGAGCCGCAGGCACCGCTGCCGCCCAAACCCATGGAAACCGCCGCGGCGCTCTTGGAGCGCATCGAAAAACTGGCCCCGGCAGCGAGCCCTGCGTATTGGCGGGCGGTGGCGACCATCGCCCGGGCCGGCTTGATTTTCGCCGATCATGTGGTTTCGGCCCGATCCAGACCCGGCGCGGCGCCCTTGTACGCGAACACGCATCAAGGCCGGCTCAACCAGGGCCTGGATTGGCACCTCGGGGAAGTCGCCCACACCGCCGGCGAAGCAGCCTTTCGGATTGCGACGCTGCGCCTGCCAGGGCTTTCGGAGGAAGCTATCGAGGCAATCAGCATGCCTGCGGAGGACAATGGCCCCTTCAGTTGGCAAAACCGGGCCGCCGATGCCCTGACAGCCTTTCGCGGGGGCTCCGCTAATCCCCTGCTAGTGTTCAACATGGCAAGCACTGGCTGCGGCAAGACCCGCATGAACGCCCGCGCCGCCTGCTGCGTGAACCGCGGCGAAGCACGGTTCGCCGTCGCGCTCAACCTGCGCACGCTCACCTTGCAAACCGGTGACGCGTACCGGGCGCAGCTTGGCATCGGCAATGATGAACTGGCCTGCATCATAGGTGACAAGGTAACCCTGGCGTTGCATGAAAGCCGGCGCATGGATGAAGAGGACACGGACGGCAACACACCCGAACCGGAGTTCGGAGCCTCCTCCGTGGAATTTGCCATCCCCGAATGGATGGAACCCTTCGCCGAGAAAAAGCCCTACTTCCGGGCCGTGGTCGGAGCGCCGGTTCTGGTCTCCACCGTCGATTTTCTCATCGCAGCGGGAATGCCTCACCGGCAGGGGCATCATGTCGCCGCGCTGCTCCGCTTCGCCGATAGCGATTTGGTCCTGGACGAAGTGGACGGCTATGACCCGAACCCCCTGGTGGCGATTCTCAGGCTCGTTCAACTGGCGGCGCTATTTGGCCGCAATGTCATCTGCTCCACCGCGACCCTTGCGGAACCCGCGGCGACGGCCATTCACAGCGCGTACCGATCCGGCGCGGCCCTGCGTGCCGCGCTCGAGGGCTCACCGCCATGCTTCGGCATCGCTTTCATCGATGATCACATCCGACCGAAAGTAGTCGAAGCCGGACAGCAAACGGATTTTCTTTCTCTCTACCGCGAACACGTTGCCTGCATGCGGCCAGCCTTTGGCCGCGGCCGGGAACGGATTCCTTATCTGCAGACCTTGGCGGAACGCTCCGTTCCAGCGTGGCAAGCGGCGGTACTTTCCGCAGTCCAGCGACTGCACTACTCGCATGCTTGGGCGCCTGTCGGAAGCCGGGCGCGGGTATCCTTTGGGCTGGTGCGCGTGGCGAACATCAGGCCGGCGATCGAAACGGCACGATTTCTTGCTGGGGCCATGCCCCATGCCCGTGTCGCCTGTTACCACTCGGGAGATTGGGTTATTCAGCGGTTTCTAAAGGAGAAGACGCTGGATCACCTTCTGACGCGCAAACACGGGAACGGTGCAATCGCCCGGTATCTGGAAGAGAACCACGGCGCAGCCATCGCAGAGGGCGGCGACCGGCCCTTTATCGTCGTGGCCACCCCGGTGGAGGAAATCGGCCGTGATCACGACTTCGATTGGGCCGTAATCGAGCCATCCAGCACCCGTTCCATCGTGCAGACGGCCGGCAGGGTCAATCGCCATCGGCGGGTACGAATCCACGAAGCCAATGTTGCGATCCTGCAATTCAATTACCGGTACGCACAGGGCAACACAACCGTTTTTTGCCGACCCGGCTTTGAAAGCGAGGACAGCCCCTACCCCGTGCACGATTTACGAGAGCTTCTGGATTGGGACCGGCTGGCAAACCTCGATGCGGGACTGATGTTTGATTCGCACCGATTCGCGGAGCTGGACGACAGCAGCATCCGCAAGACTTTGGAAAAGCCGCTACGGCGCCTGTTCGACCTGGATAGTCTCAAGCCGTGGTGGACCGGACGGGCGATTTACGACGAATATCCACTACGGGATGACGAGCACCAGTTGCACATCCATTGGGATGGAGAAGACGAGTTCCGTTTCTTGATTCCGACGGGCGACAACAAAATGGCATGGGTGAAACGGAGCGGGCAGGTGCAATGCCTGGACCGGGCAACCACTGATTGGCTGGTTTGGCAGCCCAGTGAGCTCTTGGACGCATGCGTAGCGACGGACATCAAGCCCGAGGATGGCATGCGCGTTGCGTTGGCGGGTCACGACCTCGAGAAATTGCTGAAGGGTCAGTACCGCTTCGACAAGTCCTTCGGAATCCGGGGGCCATGCTGACTCGTCGCCGCTGTGTTCCAAATCCCCAGGAGCGGCGGGCTTGCTTCACGCTCTGCCATCAGCGACGGCGGGGGCATGGTCATGACGCAGGCCAGCCCTGGCCTCCGACTCGCCCAACTGTCACCGAAAATCGTCGCCGCATGGCTGTTGTCCGGCCATGCCCCTCTCGGTTGCGCTGGTGCGGGGGAAGCTTTCGCTAAACTGGCGCTGTCAATCGATCGAAGACCGCGACATCACTCTGCAGAAACGCGTCGAATAGTCACGCGGCTGCGCGGTACCCGACCCGTGATGCCCTGAGCGCCGTGATCGACCGCGCCGATACTGTCGCTCATTGAGCCACAATCGGCGCTGGTAGTCGCTCGGCCGTCGCGGTACCGCTGAACGAGCCGACTTCCGCACCAGAAAGTTCATAGAGCCTGTTTGTAAAGGTTCCCTCCGCGTGGCCGGCCGGCCCATCCACGGTCATTTGGGCGATGGTCTCGGACGTTCCGATCAGATGACCATCCCCACCGAAGCGGAAATAGCTGCTGCGGATGAGGTACAAATTCCCTTTGCCCTTCCGCCAGCGCCCATGTCCCTGACTCACGAGAGGTAGCGCAGCCGTCTGGGTCACGGTGTGCTCCTTGTTCAGGGTAGCCATGGCTTCGACGAGGCAACTTTGACTTCCCGGGCAAACAGGCAAAGTTCCCGCTGGCAGTTCGACGGAGATTTTCCAAGAACCCACGATGGCTGAATCGGCAGGACCAGCTGGCACTGCTGTCGACGTGCATAGTGCCGTGATTGCAATCACGACTCTCGACCTCAGTTCTTTGAACCCCATAAACACCTCCAGAGCGTTGACGCAAACCCCGTCACCCTGCGCAGGCACAGACACTCCCTTGTTGTGCGTCGCAGTCTGGTTGTCGATCGGGGCAGGCGACTACCCCGTCTACCGCGGCAGTCGCGAGGGCAAACCGCATGGTCGTCAAGATACGACTGACTCAGCGCCGGCGCAATCCATCTTGCGGAATCTGCTGATCGCCGCCCCGCAGTATCAGCCTTGCATTTGGGCGGCCGCCGCCATGCCCTCCCGACACGCCTCAAGCGGGGAACCCTCAACCGCAACCACGCGCATCGACTCGCCCTCGATGTTTCCGGAATGATGTGCGAGGAGCGAAGCCGCAGCGCACGAACAGGAACCACGCTCTCCCCTGCTCCGCGCGCTCGGGCTTACACATTACTGGCAGCGGTGCTGCACTAAGGGAAATTCCGCTCGATCACCGGGATCGCGGCGGCGGAACGGCTGGATGTGCGGCGAGTAAGCCGGACTCTGCGGTTGACGCAGTCGGCACCAGCGATGGTCGAAGTGACGGCTTGTTAGCCCAATTTTCCGACCCCGGCATGGGTCCTGATAACCGGCTCATGCGGCTTCCAGAGCTTGAGAAAATCAACACCCTCGCTAACCCCCGCTGAGTGCCTGAAAAATGAAAACCGTCCCATCCTCCGAGACTCGATCTGCGAGTGTCGTTCGATCGATCACGATCGTTTCATTGACGCAAACATTGACGTGCCGGCGCAACGCGCCTTGTTCATCCAGCACATAATCAATGAACCCCGGGGCGATCTCGTTCACGGCGCGCAAGATTTCAGCGACCGAACCAGCCGGTACTGTGATCGTCCGGTTCTCGAGCGCCGGGAAGAACCGGTAGAGTTGTCCGGTCATTTTTACCGTCGGCATGGCACTTAGCCAAATCGCACCGAATAAACCGGTGGGAAGTGGTTTCCGAGGCACTGCCAGGTTTCACCCCGGTCCTCTGATAGATACACGTTGCCGGTCGTGCTCCCGAAACAGAGGTAGTTACCGGCTACATCAAGAGCATGGCGCAGAACGAGATCGTAAACATCCTGCTGAGGCAGGCCACTGCGGAAGGATTGCCAGGATTGCCCACCATCCGTCGTTCGGGCAACGGACAGACTGCCTCCAATCGCCATACGTTCCGAGTCCGCGCGTGCGGGCACGACCCATGCCGTGCGGCCATCATGGAGGTCAACGGCAATAGGAAAACCAAAATGCACGCCAGCATCCGGCATGCTGACCTTTTTCCAAGTCCGCGCACCATCGTCGCTATAAAACACGCCACAGTGGTTCTGTTGCCAGAAGTGATTCGGTTGTCCGGGGCAATTGGTCATGAAATGGGGATCGTGACCCCACTCCGCTTCCGGATTCGGCAGGTAGTCCATCAACAAACCGCAATTACGCCCAGTCCATGTCAACCCGCCATCGGTGGACTCCAGTACACCGGCCGAGGACGCCGCAACGTGGATACGATCGGAATCGCGCGGGTCGGGAACAATGGAATGGATGCCAGGTTCGAACACGCCATAATCGATACTTGCCGGCGTACCGCCCCAGCGGTTGTCACTGCTCGCCTCACCGGTGAACAAATTGCCACCGCGACTTTCGTGGTTCCATAACGGACGGTTGAGTTCCCAACTGTCGCCGCCATCGTCGCTGACGAACAAACCTCCGGGGATCGTACCCGCGTACAGCCTGGCAGGTTGGTCCGCATTTCCGAACGCAAGATGCCAGATCTTGAAAACCGTTGCGTCTTTATACTCAGGCTGCCCCACCGGGGCCTCTGGATCGAAATCTGGTGGGGGCAGGTATTTGACGATGTAGCGTGCGCCTGGCGGATACTTCAACGACAGCACATGTTCCCATGAGGAACCGCCGTCACGCGAGCGGGACAGCTTAGGGCCCCAGTGACCATGATCCAGAGACGCCCATAGCGTACCGTCGCGCGGA
>CAZXXC010000131.1:0-9855 GCA_964644665.1 uncultured Methylococcaceae bacterium | reverse complement strand
CGCCACCGATGTCGATGCCGTGGGTTACACCCCCGAAAAAGGCAAGGTCGACACGCTCGGCCAGGTCGTCGAGCAGCGCCAGTACAACACCAAGGACTTCGACCGCAACCTGGTGCTGGAGAAACGCACCAAGCTGGTTGCCGGCAAGATATGGGAATACCTCAAGGCCACCGACCCGATGGCCAAGACCATCGTCTTCTGCGATGACCAGGACCACGCCGAGCGCATGCGGCAGGAACTGGTCAAGTTGATTCCCGCTGCGGCGAGCAACCGCCGCTACGTCATGCGCATCACCGGCGACGACAACGAAGGCAAGGCCCAGCTCTCGTACTTCATCGACAACGACGAACCCTACCCTGTCATCGCAACCACCTCGAAGCTGTTGACCACTGGGGTGGACGCCAAGACCTGCAAGCTGATCGTGCTGGACCAGAACATCAACTCCATGACCGAGTTCAAGCAGATCATCGGCCGTGGCACCCGCCTGCGCGAGGACTATCAAAAGCTTTTCTTCACCATCATGGATTTCAAAGGCGCTACCCGTTTGTTCGCCGACCCGGATTTCGACGGCGAACCGGTGGTGATCTATGAACCCAAGCATGATGAACCCGTCGTGCCGCCGGACATCACTGACCCGCCTGGTATCAGCGAACCTGAACCGCCACCCTATGAGCCCGGCCCGAAGGATGATGACGAAACTTCCCATGGAGGCGACGACACGGGCGGCGGTGGAGGGGACGGCCGTGTCAAATACGTCATCGACGACGTCAACGTGCGCGTGGCAGTCGAGAGATCCCAATACCTCGACGCCGACGGCAAACTCATCACCGAGGACTACCGCGTCCTGCTCCGGGACGACATCCGCAAAGCTCTGCAAGCCGAGTTCGGCAACCTCACCGATTTCCTGCGCCGTTGGAACGGTGCCGAGCGCAAGCAAGCCGTCCTCGAAGAACTTGCCGAACACGGCGTGCCGCTGGACATCCTGCAACAGGCCGTGGCCAATGGCAGCGAACTCGACGTCTTTGATCTCGTTGCCCACGTCGCCTTCGATCAGAAGCCACTCACCCGCCGCGAGCGGGCCAACAACGTCAAGAAGCGGGATGTCTTCGGCAAGTACGGCGAGCAAGCCCGCGCCGTGCTCGAAGCCCTGCTCGACAAATTCGCCGACCACGGCGTTCAGGACATCGAGGACGCCAAGGTGCTGGAGTTGCCGCCCTTCGACCAGTTCGGCAGCAAGACACAGATCCGGCGTGGCATCTTCGGCAGCGTCGAGCAATACACCCAGGCCATCCAGGCGCTGGAGCAGGCGCTCTACGACGCGCCCGGGCAGAAACAAGCCTGAGCCACCGTCTCAGGCCGAACGATTAAGAGAACCATGCAATGAATCTCAGCAGCACCATCAAATCCATCCAGGACATCATGCGCAAGGACGACGGTGTTGATGGCGACGCCCAGCGCCTGGGCCAGCTCACGTGGATGCTCTTCCTCAAGGTCTTCGACCAGCGCGAGGAGGAGTGGGAGGACGACAACCCCAAGTACAGATCGCCGTTGCCCACGCGCTTCCGCTGGCGCAACTGGGCCGCCTATAAGGCCGATCACGAAGGTAAGAAGAAACCGCAAATCGCCGGCAGCGAGTTGATCGGCTTCGTCAACAACGAACTGTTCCCGGCCCTCAAGGACCAGATCGACGCCGACCGCAGCCCCCAGCACAAGGTGATTCGCGAAGTCTTCCGCGACGCCAACAATTACATGAAGTCCGGCCCGCAGATGCTGGCCGTCATCGAGAAGCTGGAAGAGGCCATCAACTTCCACGACTTCAAGACCCGCGCCAGCCTGGGCGACGTGTACGAGCAGATGCTCAACGACCTGCGCGGCGCTGGCAACGCCGGCGAGTTCTACACCCCGCGCGCCATTACCCAGTTCATGGCCGACCGGGTCGACCCACGCCTGGACAAGCGTGAAAAGGTGATGGACCCAGCCTGTGGCACCGGCGGCTTCCTCACGGCGGTCATCGACCACTTCCGCAACCAGCTCACCACGAAATCCAGCGCCGAGGACAAGCGCGCCATCGAAACGCTCATCCGTGGCATCGAGAAGAAACAGCTCCCCCACCTGCTCTGCACCACCAACATGCTCCTGCACGGCATTGATGTGCCCAGCCAGATCGAGCACCGCAATACCCTGGGCATCGGCTGGAACGAATGGAGCGCCCACGACAAGGTCGATTGCCTCATCACCAATCCGCCCTTCGGCGGCTACGAAGACGACACGGTGGGCGGCGACTACCCGGCCGACCTGCGTACCCGCGAAACCGCCGATATGTTCATGGCGCTCATCATCAAGAAGCTGCTGAAGGAAGACGGCCGCGCCGCCGTGGTGCTGCCCGACGGTTTCCTGTTCGGCGATGGCATCAAAGGCACCCTGAAGAAACTGCTGCTGAGCGACTGCAAGCTGCACACCATCATCCGTCTGCCTAAGGGCGTGTTCGCCCCCTACACCACCATCAAGACCAACCTGCTGTTCTTCACCAAGGGCGAGCGGGTGGATGACGGCAGCGAACATTTCCACACCGACACCATCTGGTTCTACGAGCACCCCTATCCGCCCGGCTACAAGAGCTATTCCAAGACCAAGCCCATCCGCTTCGAGGAATTCGCGCCGGAAATCGCCTGGTGGGGCAACGAAGCCGACGACTTCGCCGACCGGGTGGAAAATGAATTCGCCTGGAAGGTCGATTTCAAGAGCAAGCGCGAACAGGCCGAGGCCGCCGCAAAGCCCCACTGGCAACGAGCGGAAGAACTACGTACGCAAGCTGCTACAGCCAGACGACAAGCCCGGTACTTGGCGGATAGCTTGGTTTCTCGAAGGAATGATCCGTTGTTGGTCGACTACCTCAAGGAACAGCTTGCAGATGTCGAGTCAGACCTAAAGAGACTGAGCGATATAGACCGTTCCTACTCATTGGTGCTCGCCGCAGAGTTACGTAATGCCTTATCTGAGGCAACAGCAGCCCAGGTTCTGTTCCAAGTGGATGCCTCGATCGAGCGCCTTCGTGCTGAGGCCGAAACATTGGAGCTACAAGCCCGCGATGCCCAAGTCGCCGGCGACCGCCTCTACTGGCCCATCTACAACCTCGACCTAAAGAACCCCAACGCGCCGGAGGAAGAAAGCCACGACCCCGACGTGCTGCTTGAGAAATACAAGACCCTGCTTGGCCAGATCGAGGAGACCGAAAACCAGCTCAAGAGCGAACTGGCCGCTGCCCTGGCGCACCACTTCAGCGCGGAGGCCGAAGAAGCATGAGCAAGCCGACGAAACGGCCCCCTCCACCCCCGGGGGAGGGGCCGGGGGAGAGTAAACAACCGTTGATCTCGGCGACAACGCCAGCTTCGGAGCCCCCCCACCCCCAACTCCTGGGCGACATCCGCCAACTCATCGAGCAAGGCCGCCGGCAACTCGCCGCCACCGTCAACAGCGCCCTGACCCTGCTCTATTGGCACATCGGCGAGCGCATCCAGCGCGAAATCCTGCAAGGCAGCCGCGCCGCCTATGGCGAGCAGATTGTCTCCGCACTGGCGAGACAATTGGAGTCCGACTACGGACGCGGCTTCTCGGCCAAGAACCTGCGCCACATGCTGCGCTTTGCCGAGACCTTTCCTGATGCTGAGATTGTCTCGACGCTGTCGAGACAATTGGCCTGGAGCCACTTCCTCGAACTCATCTACCTCAAAGACCCTCTGGCCCGCGACTTCTACGCCCAGATGTGCGCCCAGGAGCGCTGGAGCGTGCGCCGCCTGCGCGAACGCAAGGACACCCAGCTCTTCGAGCGCACGGCGCTATCGAAGCAACCCGACCAACTGCTGGCGCAAGAACTGGCCACCCTGCGCGAACAAGGCGAGCTCAGCCCCGCCCTGCTGCTCAAAGACCCCTACGTGCTCGACTTCCTCGGCCTCAACGACCGCTACCTGGAAAAAGACCTGGAAGACGCCATCCTGCGCGAGCTGGAAGGCTTCCTGCTCGAACTGGGCGCCGGTTTCAGCTTCGTCGCCCGACAAAAACGCCTGCAGATCGACCACGACGACTTCTACATCGACCTGCTGTTCTACAACCGCCGTCTCAAACGCCTGGTCGCCATCGACCTCAAGCTGGGCGACTTCAAGGCCGAGTACAAGGGCCAGATGGAGCTCTACCTGCGCTGGCTCGCCAAATACGAGCAGGAGCCCGGCGAAGCCCCACCGCTGGG
This sequence comes from uncultured Methylococcaceae bacterium, assembly GCA_964644665.1. GTDB lineage: Bacteria > Pseudomonadota > Gammaproteobacteria > Methylococcales > Methylococcaceae > Methylotetracoccus. Next base: position 5,612 of record CAZXXC010000131.1, on the reverse strand, counting down.
CATCATCCTGTGCGGCGGCACGAAGAAGGAGCAGATCGAACTGCTGGAACTCGATGCCGGCGGCATCCACGTCGCCGAATACCTCACCGTGCTGCCGCCCAAGTACGTGCTGCAAGCCAAGCTGCACGAAGCCATTGAGCGCTCCCGCGCCCGGCTGGAAAATCGCGGCGCGGAGGACGCCTGATGGACGCGCAGAAGTTCTTAGCGGAGTTTGGGCATATTGCCAATGCGCCGGGGGGGATCGAACGCCTGCGAGAATTGATCTACCAATTTGCAGTTACCGGGAGATTGGTTCCGCAGCAAGCAGAGGAAGGCACCGCACAGGTAACGCTGGAAAACGTCGCTCGGGTTCGTCTGCGGCTCATGGCTGAAAAACAGTGGAAGCGCTCACCTAAGCTTGAATCCGCGCCGCTTGCACCGCCTGCCATTGAGTTGCCACCCAATTGGCGATGGAGCCGTTTGCTCGATCTCGGCGAAATCAATCCGCGCAACTTGGCATCAGGAGATGCCCAAGCAACGTTCGTCCCTATGGCGGCCGTATCGGAAAAACACGGTGTGGCCGTGGGCGGCGAAAGCGCGAATTGGTCAGCCATCAGCAAGGGATATACGCATTTCGCCAATGGCGATGTGCTGCTCGCAAAAATCACGCCGTGCTTCGAGAACGGCAAGGCCGTTGTCGTCAGCGGCCTAATGCATGGCATTGGCTCTGGCTCTACCGAGTTCCATGTCTTCCGACCTATGTGCGAAGACGTTAATCCAGGCTACGTCTACCTGTTCCTGCGCTCGCCGCTGTTCCGCGTCAAAGGGCAAACCAGCATGACCGGCACAGCGGGGCAAAAACGTTTGCCGACCGACTACTTCGCACTCTGCGCAATTCCTCTGCCACCCAAGGCGGAACAATCCCGCATCGTCGCCAAAGTCGATGAACTGATGGCCTTGTGCGACAAGCTGGAAGCGCAGCAGCAAGCGCGCCGCAAGCTGCAAAACACCCTGCGCCAGTCCACCCTGCAAGCCGTCGTCGCCGCCACCAGCCCGCACGAACTGCAAACCACCTGGGCGCGCCTGGAAGCAAACTTCGGACAACTGTTCAGTGCGCCGGTGGATGTGGATGACTTCATTGCCGAGTTGAAGAACCTGGCCGTGCGGGGCTTGTTGGAATTGCCATCTGATTCACAACCGGCCACCGAAGCTATCAAAGCCAGTTGCAATGAGCTTCGCGCTCACTACATCGCGTCTGGTTTGATGCGTCGGCAAAAACTTGTCGGTGACGCAAACTCGGATGTGATCTATCCGGCGCATTGGGCCATCGTGCCGTTCGATGAAGTCGCGGTAGTAATTGGTGGCGTAACCAAAGGACGCGATCTGCGCGGCCGGAAAACCATCACTTGCCCTTACTTGGCTGTGGCCAATGTGCAGAGAGGGTTCTTCAAATTGCAGGATTTGAAGACCATTCAAATAGCCTCCGATGAATTGGAGAAGTATCTGGTTCAGGAGGACGATCTCCTGATTACCGAGGGCGGCGACTGGGACAAAGTGGGACGCACGGCTATCTGGCGCGGAGGCATGGACAACTGTTTGCATCAAAACCATGTATTCAAGGCGAGGATTCCCAGCGAGGAATTACTGAACAAATGGGTGGAGCTTGTATTCAACTCTGGCGTCGGGCGGAACTACTTCGCGGGCGCATCCAAGCAGACCACAAATCTGGCGTCCATCAACATGACGCAACTTCGCAGCTTCCCGCTGCCCATTCCACCGCAGGATGAGCAGCATGCAATTCTCCGGAAGGTGGCAGCTCTCACTGAATACTGCATTGCTTGGCGGCATCAACTGCAAAGAAAGCAGGAGTTGGCGGCATCGCTAGCTGGAGCAACAGTTTCATCCTTTACCGGCATCGCCATCGCACAAGAGGAGGACACCCCCGTGAAAGCCCCCCAAACCGAGCTGATCGCCACCTTGCGCTTGGGCACCCCGCCCGATGTGAAGGCCCAGGCGCCGCTGGCCACGCTGCTGGCCCGCCACAACGGCGAGATGGCGGCCCGCGACCTGTGGCAGCGCTTCGGCAGCGAGATCGATGCCTTCTATGCGCAGTTGAAGACCGAAGTGGCCCACGGCTGGATTCAGGAACCGGACGTGGCCAAGGTGCGCGAGAAATTCACCGATACGGCAGGGGCCTGAGATGCAGTTACGCCGCCTGCGTATCGGGCACTTCCGCAATCTGCACGAGGTGGCGCTGGACTTTCCGGAGCAATTGCCGTCGTCCGTCGGCCTGCCCGCCAAACCCATCCGCAGCCATGCGCTGATCGGCCAGAACGGCACCGGAAAGTCCAACCTGATCGAGGCGCTCATCATCATCTTCCGCGATATCGACCTGGACCGCGATGCCGCTTTCGACTACTCGCTCGAATACGAGATCCGTGGCCATACGGTGCGCATTGAGGCTGACACCGCGAAGCAGAAACGTCCCTTCGTGTGGGTGGATGGCGACAAAGTATCGCTGGACTACTTGATAAGAAATGATCCGCCGGGCACGCAACCACTCGATGAACGACGAGGCCCCCGCTTGTTGCCGTCGCACATTTTCGCCTATTACTCCGGTCGCAACGAGCGCATCGAGACGCTGTTCCAGGAACACCAGCGCCGTTTCAACCGCCGGCAGGAGATCGTAGCCGAGGAAAGTCTGACGGAAGGTGTGTTGAGCCATATATCCGAAGGGCTGGAGCCGGCGCAGGTTTTGTTGGCATTAAGGCGGCGGGAGGAATACAGAATCTTGAGGCAGTTCGGCGATGATCGTCTGCGCCGCCTGTTCTACTGCCGGGGCGGACACAGCCAGTTGGTGCTGCTGGCCTGCCTGCTGTCGGATGATCCTGTGTTCCAGAAGGTGCTGGCCAATCTGCACATCGAATCGCTCGAATCGGCACTGTTCGTATTGAAGGAGCCCCATCGCCTTCGGGAGAAGCGCAAGGGCGGCCGTTTCGACGAGAACGAGCTCAACGAGGGCGATCCGCGTTTCTGGTATGCCCGCGGCAATGTGGTGAGCGAATTCCTCGACAAGCTTTGGCAGGTGGCCTGGGCGCCCATCGAGCAAGAGGCCACCAGGCAGATCGATTTCCGTGGCCGCACCGAAAAGCAGAAGCAGCTCTATCTGTTCGTGCCGAGCCAGGACAAGCTCAAGCAGTTGGGCGAGCTGGTCGGCGGCACCGACAGCTTCTTCCGTTATGCCGAGGGCGCCTACATCGGCGACCTGATCGACGAGGTGCGCATCACGGTCAAGAAACGCGATGAACATGGCGGCAAGGTGAACTTCACCCAGCTATCGGAAGGCGAGCTGCAAATGCTCACCGTGCTGGGGCTGATGCGCATCACCCGCGAGGATCACTGCCTGTTCCTGCTCGACGAGCCCGACACACACCTGAATCCGATCTGGAAGCTGCGCTACTTCGACGATATCGAGGGGGTATTGGGCGATATCCATACAGGCGGGTTCGACTGCGTCGCATTTGATAGCGCTGCCTTTGATATGTCCTCAGGGCAATCGCAAATCCTCATCACCACTCACGACCCGATGATGGTGGGCAGCCTCAAGCGCGAGCAGGTGCACATCCTGCGCCGCGACGGCAACCGTACGGTGGTGGATGTGCCCGACGAGCATCCCCAAGGCATGGGCGTGACTGGCCTGCTGAAGAGCGACCTGTTCGGCCTGGCGTCGACGCTGGACAGCGAAACGGAGCGCAGGCTGTTCCGGCGCAACGAATTGTTCGTGAAATCGCCGCGCACCCCGGAGGAAGACGCCGAACTCTCCCGTCTGTCGGCCGAGTTGGCCGACCTGGGCTTTTCGACGGCCGATTTCCGCGACCCCGACTACGCGCTGTTCGTGCGCAAGATGGCGCAACACCGCAAGTTCAGGAAGCCGGTACTCACCCCCGAAGAGCGGGCCGAGCAGGATCGCATCGCCGATGCGGTGATCGACGAAATCCTGCGCGAGGAGGCCGACGAATGATCTGGATCGACCTCGAACACAAGCGGCCCACCGATACGAACATTCCGGATTGGGTACCCTGGACCCAGGCGCAATGGGATGCCTGGCTGGCCAAGTCAACGCAGTTGGTTGCAGACCTGGCCGCGTTGGACGCCGCAGGCAAGCGCGACGAGCGTAATAAGTTGATCGACAGCAACAAACCGCATTGGGACAAGCTCAAGCCCTGGCTGCTGGCTCTTTCAGGCGGGAAGTGCTGGTTTTCCGAGGTGCGCGAGCTGTACTCCCACTACGACGTCGAGCATTTCCGACCAAAGAAGGAAGCCAAGGCTCTGGACGGCACCGAACGGGACGGCTATTGGTGGCTGGCCTTCGATTACATGAACTTCCGTGCATGCGGCAACGTCGGCAACCGCAAGAAGGGTGGCTGGTTTCCACTCAAGCCGGGTTCGCTGTGCTCCACTTACGCGGCGCCGTGCGAGGAGTCGGAAACCCGCTACCTGCTCGACCCCATCGACGATGACGATGTGTCGCTGATTGCCTTCGACGAAGAAGGCAAGGTCATCCCAATACCCGGTGCCTCGGCCTGGGAACAGGAACGCGTCAATGAAACCGTCAAACGGCTAAAGCTCAACGAACATGTACCGCTGGCGGAGGCGCGCCGAAAGTTATGGCAGAAAGTCGACGGTCTGATCGAAGAATTTTGGGCCGCGAAAACACGTTGCGGGGCAGGCAACAACCCGGCAGCGAAGGCGAAGTTGTCTGAAGTCCGCGCCCGGATTCGCGAGCTGACCAACCCGACCGCGGAGCTATCGGCAGTGGCCCGCTGGTGCATCCAGTTCCGTGGCGATCCACAACTAGCAAGGCTGGTGGGATGATGGCTGACATAAGATACCTTTCCCGCAACAGTTCCGCCACGTTCTACAGCAGGTAGTCCTACTAACAGCGCATTTAGCTTTTCACCCCTTGCGGCGGCAAGGTCTGCTGACGGGCAGACACCGACCCGACAAGCGGGATTCGGCATATGACCGGATTGGCCGAGCTTGAGACGGCCACATATGAATCACTTGATATACGCCATCCACTGCGAGCGAAATATTGACACTCCCCATCATTTCTGCTGGAGTTTAGACCGTACTTCCCTGCCTCCGGGCTCGCCTGATCGCATGTAACGCGATTCGCCTTCTGGGGCGTCATCCCAGTCCCTTGATCGCGGTCAGCCTCTGACACCGCGACGCTCGCAAGAGCCGAGGCCACGTCCTTTCTCTGACTGCACGGGATCGCATCTCCAACAGTCTCCTCCATCCCTGATGGAGGCTCATTCCGATAGCACGACACTCCCGGGCCACCACATCGATCAGGGAAGTCATCACTACTTTGGAAAACCAACCACCGCCGGGCAACCGGTTCCATCGGGTCGCAAGACCCACATCCCACTGGGGAGGCTTACTCCCCTCGCGGGTAGTGGTCTCCCTTTGTTTTTTCATCAAGGAGATCGCTATGAACACCCCCGCTGCTGAAACCACCGCCGCTGCCGCCGAGAAGCCGAAGACGCATCTCGATCTGCATGTGAACGGGATCGGGTATTTGAATCGTGTCCGTGAAGTGAAGGTCAAGAAGGGCTCGTTCTGGGCTT
>CAZXXC010000130.1:0-9974 GCA_964644665.1 uncultured Methylococcaceae bacterium | reverse complement strand
TCGGGGACCGAAGAGAATTGTTTCAATAGTTTCAGCCGCTCACGTCCGTGAGCGACCTGAAAGCGCGGACGCCCGGTTGCCGAAAAGGGATGCTGCATCCGGGAGGTCGGGACATCGGGTGATAACCGTTCGGGAGCGGTGCCGGGGTCATCTTGGGCTTCTGCAAGCGCCGGCCCGGGGGCGTGGCGGAGCTTCGGAGCCGGCGCTGAAGGCGGTACGACCCGCTTTTCCGGTTCGGCTGCGCGGCCGCCCGTCAGAATGCCGATGCGCCGTAGCGGCGGATGTCGATCGGCTGGCGATCCACCGCGAGAGCTCCGCTGGTCTGAGATAAGTCGCTCATTTCGTAAAAGCGCCAGCATCCTGCGCGTCCGCTTTCGTCGCCGGGCCAGGTCAGCAGTTGCGGCGGCATCACCGAAAGGTCGAACACGCAGCATTCCAGACCCAGCGCAAGGCCCCTGCCGACCGCTTTGCAAAACGCTTCCTTGAGGGTCCAGATCCGAAAGAATGCCGGTAACCGGTCGGTTTCGGGCAAGCTGTGCCAGTGCAGCAATTCGGTCGGCGCGAGGCAGCGGGAGGCCAACGCGGCACAGTCGTCGATCGTACGCCAGTATTCGATATCGACGCCCAGCCGGGTTTCGAATCCGAGCGCGACGGCCAGCTGATCTGCCGTATGAGAAACATTGAAGACCAGTCCGCGATCCGGTTCCGTGCCGGCCAGTCGCGGCTTGCCGTACTCGTTTTGCTCAAAATGTACGGCCTCGGGTGCGATCCCGAGATAGCGGCCGAGTATCGATCTCAGCAGGATGCGCGTGGCCACGAAGCGTTGCCGCACCGCCGGCAGCTTGAGTCGGTCGGCATGAGCTTGTTCCTGGGGCTGCAGCGCCAGGAACGCGCTTGCGCCGAGTGAATCCGCGGCGTCCAGGCCCATGTGCCAGACATGCAGTACGCCCTGTTTCAGGTCGTCGATTTCGAAGGCATGTTCCCGGGGCTCCCCGGCGCGCTTGTCGGTGTCACGCATCGTCTTGCGGGTTCTGGTTCCGGAGGGTCGACCCGCGGCGAATCGCTTTCGGGTGGAACGTGATTGTAAGATAGCGGCCCTGGGTTGAGAGCGAGCCTCGCGAGTATCGCCCCGTTTGTTCCGCAACGGACGGTTTCGCACAAGTCTTCCGTGAATGCCGTACCGCAATGCCTACCAACTCCGACACTTTGACAACCGAATCTCGGCGTACCGCCAACGGCTTTTCGCGATGGAGATTGGTGCCCGTCGGCCTGGGATGGGCGGTTTGGGCACTGCTGAATCACCATGCGGCGAATGTACCGCTCGGCGTCGATACGAGCGTCACGATCGCGGTGGGCGCGGTGCTGTTTTTCGTGATGCTGGGCTGCATTCTCTCGGTGGTACGTTTTGCCGACGCTTTGGCCGACCGTATCCGCGAGCCGTACGGTACCCTGGTGCTGACGCTGTCGTCGACGATCATCGAGGTGAGCTTGATGCTGCGAGTGATGCTGGAGGGTGCCGAAAACCCGACGCTGCTGCGCGACACGGTGTTCGCGGTATTGATGATCTCGATGAATGGCCTGGTCGGACTGGCCCTAACCGGAGGGGCCTGGCGCCACCGGGAGCAATCGTTCAACCTGCGGGGCGCACTGTCGTTCCTGCATTTGATCGTGCCGCTTTCGCTCCTGGTGCTGATTCTGCCGAACCATACGCAGTCTTCGCCCGGCCCCACGCTGGCGCCGCATCAGGAAGCTTATCTGGGTGCCCTTTGTGTGATCGTATATCTGCTGTTCTTGCTGCTGCAGACCGGTCGCCATCGTTCCTATTTCGATCACCTGACGGCCGCCGTGACGGAGGATGAGGGTCGGGGTCACGCGCCTCGTCCTCCGTGCGCGGCAGGCTTGGCGCTGCTGCCGCTGGCCGGCGGTCTGGTCGGTTCGCTGGTGCCGGTGGTGCTGTTGTCGGAACAACTCGGGGTGGCGATCAACTACGGCATCGATGAATTGAATGCACCCAATGCGCTGGGCGGCCTGATCATCGCCAGCCTGGGCTTGACCTCGGAGGGAATCGGCGCCTTTCGAGCCGCCCTGGCGAATCGGATGCAGCGGGCGGTCAACATCTGCCTCGGATCGTCATTGTCGACAATCGGCTTGACGGTACCGACGGTATTGATCGCGGCCGGCTTCCTGAATCTGGAACTGACGCTGGGGCTCGATGGCACCAATGCCACGCTGCTGCAAGCGACGCTGCTGATCGCCGTTCTGACCTTCGTCAGCGGTGCGGCGCACATCCTGCAAGGCATCGTGCACCTGATGCTGTTTCTCGGTTACGTCATCTTCATCCTGCTTCCCTGATGCCCGCGGCGGCGGCGCGCGGAAATCGCGATCGATTGCCGGCGGAATGGCGTCGCGCGCGAGTCCCTCACGAGCGGTCAATCCGCTGCGCGAACGGACGCCTCGCGGCCGTCGGTGTCCGCAACCCTGATGAAACAGGGGATGTTTTGATGTGAAACAATCTGGCCGCTCATGGTCTAAGGGACCATGAACGAGGCAAATTACCCGGCTGACTGGCCCGACATCGACACCGACATATACGACGGCTCGGTCAGGCTGTTCCGGGTGATCAAGAAGCTGCTCCGGGTGAAAATCAACCTGCATGCCGGTTCCCAACCGGAACAGGGCGACATCTTCCTGTTCAATCATTTCTCGCGTTTCGAGACGTTCATCCCGCAGTTTCTGATTCATCAGCGGACCGGAGCTTACAGTTGCGCGATCGCCTCCGGCCAATTCTTCGAAGAAGACAATGTCCTTGCGCGCTATCTGAAGAATGTCGGCGTGATCCCTCACGATCACCCGCGGCTCTTTCCGATTCTGGCCGGGCAGATCCTGCGGGGACGCAAGGTCATCATTTTTCCGGAAGGCGCGATGGTCAAGGATCGCGCGGTGGTGGACCGGTATGGACGATTCAGCATCCTGTCGCGCGTGACCGGAAAGCGGCGGAAGCCGCATACCGGGGCTGCTGTGCTGGCGCAGGGGCTGGAGGCATTCAAGACCACGATAAGGAACGCCTACGGGCGAAAGGATCACCGCTTGTTGGGCTGGTGGAAAGAGCAGCTTCGGTTCGAGTGTCTCGACCAACTGCTGTTGGCGGCGCTCAAGCCCACGTTGATCGTGCCCGCGAACATCACGTTCTATCCGATCCGCTCCTCCGAAAACCTGCTGCAGAAGGGACTCGAGCTGTTCAACGCGCAACTGACGCCGAGGCAGGTCGAGGAAGTGCTGATCGAAGGTAACATCCTGGTCAAGGACACCGATATGGATGTCCGGATGGGTGAACCGACGGATCCCTGCATGATCTGGCACTGGTGGAACCGCTATCTGCTCGAACTCTTTTCCGGCGATTTCGCGTCACTGGATGACGTGTTTGCCCTGGCTTCGTCGCCCCGTAATCTGCGGCAGCGCCTGCTCGGCTGGTATTTCAGGAAGTGCGCCCGTGCGACGCGCGATCAATACATGGCGGACATCTACGCACATGTCACGATTAATCTGGGCCATCTGGCCGGCAGCTTGATCATGCAGCGTGTCGCATGCGGGCAGCAGCGGATCGCGAAGCAGCGGTTTTTCGCGGCGCTGTACCTCGCGATCAAGAAGCTGCAGGCAATCCGCGACGTTCATCTGCATCGCAGTCTGGTGGATCCGGACGAGTACATGGACCTGATCGACGGAGAAAGCCGGCGCTTCGAACAGTTCATTGATCATGCGCGGGAACTCGGGCTGATCTCGGACGATGGCGACGGTTATCGGTTCGAGCGGAAGCTCTGCGGGGACTATCACATCGACGCGATCCGGCTGGAGAATCCGATCGCGGTCTACAACAACGAAGCGGCGCCGGTCCGCCGGGTGCGCGAAATTCTCGTGGAGTCGTTGCAGCAATGCGACCGGATCGATCGTGAGCGGCTGAGCGCTTGGCGCATCGAGGATGAGCTTCGCCTGCTGGATCAGGAGCGGCGAAGATATCGGGACGAGCGATTCGACGACATCAACCGGCTGGAACAGGCCGATGCCGATCCTTCCCCGTTCCTGCTGCGGCCGATCCATCCGAACGGTGTCGGCATTCTGCTGATCCATGGCTTGCTGGCCGGGCCGGCCGAAGTGCGTGACTATGCCCGGTACCTGAGCGGTCAAGGGTATACCGTGCTGGGTGTTCGTTTGAGAGGTCACGGCACCTCTCCCTATGCGTTGCGCGATCAGAGCCGGGACGACTGGTATGCCTCCGTGAGGCGGGGGTTCAACATCCTGCGGCTACATTCCGAACGCATTGCCGCGGTCGGCTTTTCGACCGGCGGGGCATTGGCGCTGAGGCTGGCCGCCGAGCGGCGTGCCGAGCTGACCGCCGTGGTGGCGCTATCGGTCCCGGTCCGGTTCATCAATCCGGCGTTGATGCTGGTTCCGCTGCTTCACGGAACCAACAAGGTGCTGGAGTGGGTGCCGCCGTACCAGGGGGTCAAGTATTTCATCGACAACGCGACCGAACATCCCCGGATCAATTACACCCACGTTCCGGTTCGCAGCCTGTATCAGTTGCGGCAGTTGATCGAGGAACTGGACCAGTCGCTCGGCCGGATCGAAATCCCCACGCTGATCATCTACGCCGATCGGGACCCCGTGGTATCACCGAAAAGTGCGCCGAACCTGATGGACAAACTCGGCGCGCTGGACAAGCGGCTGGTGATGGTTCCGGCCGAGTGCCACGGAATCCTGATGGAAAACGCCGGCGGCACCTGGCAGGCGATCGACGAGTTTCTCCAAGAGACCTGCGCCAGGCCGGCGGCGGCTGTCGGCCGTTCCGGCGACGCTGGCGGCCCGAACCCATTTCTGCAGCGTGAACCCATTGGGCCCGAATGCAAGCCGGAGGAAGTCCGATCATGAACAGCGTCGTCATTTCCGGTTACTGCAGGTCTCCGTTCACTCCCGCGCATAAGGGCCGGCTCGCGGCGGTCCGGCCGGATGACCTCGCGGCGCGGGTGATTCGGGGACTGATCGAGAGGACCGGGGTGCAGCCGGAACACATCGAAGACCTGATCCTGGGCTGCGCGTTTCCGGAAGGCGAGCAGGGACTGAACCTCGGCCGACTGCTGGTGCATCTGGCGGATCTGCCTGTTTCGGTCGCCGGAACCACGATCAACCGCTTTTGCGGTTCCTCGATGCAGGCGATCCATGCTGCAGCCGGAGCGATTCGCATGGGCGCCGGGGAGGTCTTCGTCTGTGCCGGTGTCGAGTCCATGACGCGGATTCCGATGGGTGGATTCAACCCGATGCCTCACCCCGGCCTCTATGCATCCTTGCCCGCCGCGTACATCAGCATGGGAGCGACGGCGGAAAACCTGGCACGGCAGTATCGGATCGAGCGGACGGCCCAGGAAACCTTCGCGCTGACCAGCCAGTACAGGGCTTTCGCTGCACAGCGAAAGGGGCGACTGGCCGATGAGATCGTGGCGATCGAAGGCGTGGATGGCGGAATCATCAATCAGGACGGCTGCATCCGGCCCGATTCGACCGCCGAGGCTCTGGCCAAGCTTCCCCCCGCATTTCTCGCGGACGGCACCGTCACCGCGGGTACCTCGTCTCCGTTGACCGACGGCGCGGCGGCGGTGCTGGTCTGCAGCGAATCTTACGCCGACCGCCATCGGCTGCCGAAACTGGCTCGTATCAAAGCCATCGCGGTATCCGGCTGCGCGCCGGACATCATGGGCATCGGACCGGTTGCGGCAACCCGCAAAGTGCTCCGGCGGGCCGGCCTCGAATTGGCGGACATCGACATCGTCGAGTTGAACGAGGCATTCGCGGCGCAGGTGTTGGCGGTTCTGCAAGACCTGCCGGTACCCCCCGACCGGCTGAACCTGGACGGCGGCGCGATCGCGCTGGGCCATCCGCTGGGTGCCAGCGGTGCCCGGGTCACCGGCAAGGCGGCACTGCTGCTGCAACGGGAGAAGCGGCGTCACGCGTTGGCCACGATGTGCATCGGCGGCGGTCAAGGCATCGCGACCGTACTGGAGGCGCCGTGATGAAGATCGAAAAAGCCGCCGTGATCGGCGCCGGCGTAATGGGTGCCCAGATCGCCGCACACCTCGCCAACGCCGGCATTCCGGTCGTGCTGCTAGACATCGTGCCCGAGCACGGGGACGACCGGAACCGGATCGCGGAGACCGCATGCGCCAACCTGGCGCGTTCGGATCCGCCGGCCTTGATGCTTCCGAGCAACGCGCGCCTGATCACATCCGGCAACATCGAGGATCATCTGGACCGCCTGGCCGATGCCGACTGGATCATCGAGGCGGTGATCGAAGAACCCGCCGTCAAACAGGCGCTCTATCGTCGCCTCGAACCGGTGTGCCGCCGGGATGCATTGATCTCGTCCAACACCTCGACGCTGCCGCTGAAGCTGCTGGCCGGCGCGTTGCCCGAGAGTTTCAGACGGCACTTCATGATTACGCACTTTTTCAATCCGCCGCGCTACCTGCGTCTGCTGGAGATGGTCGCGGGTCCGGACCTGAATCCCGAGTTGCTGGATGGTGTCCGACAGTTCGCCGATAGGCGGTTGGGTAAGGAATGCGTGATGTGCAGAGACGCACCGGGCTTCATCGCCAACCGCCTCGGCGCGGTCTGGTTGCAGGGCGGCTTGCTGGACGCGTTGGAGCTGGGCTTGACCGTGGAGGAGGCGGATGCCGCGATCGCGATGCCGTTCGGGATCCCAAAGACCGGTATCTTCGCGCTCTACGATTTGATCGGCCTGCAACTATTGCCGCACGTGATCAGCTTTCTGCGGCGGGCGCTGCCGGCCGGCGATGCCTTTCACGAGATCGATCGGGTGCCGCCATTGGTCGAGCGAATGATCGAGGCCGGCCTGACCGGACGCAAAGGCAAGGGCGGCTTCTACCGGCTGTCCGATGTCGCCGGGGTGCGCCGCAAGGAGGCCATCGACCTCCACAGCGGCGAGTACCGCCCCAGCGAAAAAGTTCCGCTGAGTGCGCCGCCGGCGGCGACGCCCGATGCGGTCCGGGCCTGGCTGTCGGGTGACGAGAAAGCCGGCCGATATGCCTGGCGGGTGATGTCCCGAACACTGTCCTATGCCGCCGGCCTGGTGCCCGAGATCGCCGATGACATCGGTGCGATCGATACGGCGATGCGCCTCGGCTACAACTGGAGATACGGTCCGTTCGAACTGCTGGACCGGCTGGGTGTGGACTGGTTTGTCGAGCGGCTTCGTGCCGAGGGGCGCACAGTGCCCCTCTTGCTGCAGGCGAAGCGCCCGATGTACCGTGCGGCCGCCGGCGGGTTGCTGGTCGCCGATCCGGCCGGAGGCTATCGGCCGGTGCGGCGGGCGGAGGGCCTGCTGATGCTGACTGACATCAAGCGGCGAGGACCGGCAGTGCGGGAGAACGCCGCGGCCAGCCTGTGGGACACAGGCGACGGCGTGCTGTGCCTGGAGTTCCACAGCAAGATGAATACGCTGGGCGCGGACACGATGGCCTTGATCCGCCTGGCCATCGACGAAGTGGGCCGTCGCTTCGCGGCGCTGGTGATCTACAACGACGGCGAACATTTCTCGGCCGGCGCCAATCTCAACCCGCTGGTCCAGGCGATCCGCGAAGAGAACTGGGCTGGCATCGAACAGATCATCCGTGAAGGACAACAGATCTATCAGGCGCTGAAATACGCACCGTTCCCGGTCGTCGGCGCCCCGTCCGGGTTGGCGCTCGGGGGCGGCTGCGAAATCCTGCTGCACTGCGACGCCATCCAGGCCCATGCGGAACTGTATACCGGCTTGGTCGAAACCGGGGTCGGGCTGATTCCCGGTTGGGGGGGCTGCAAGGAGTATCTGCGGCGGCGGCTCGTACACCGGCAGAGGCCCGGCGGGCCTCTGCCCGCGATCGCGAATGCGATGGACATCATCGGCATGGCGCGTGTGTCGCAGTCGGCGTTCGAAGCTCGGGATCGGCTGTTTCTTTCCTCGAGCGACGGCATCACGATGAACCGCGACCGGCTGCTGGCCGACACCAAAGCCAAAGCGCTGGCGCTGACGGCCGACTACGCGCCTCCGCAGCCGGCGGAGTATCGGCTGCCCGGCAAGACTGGGTGGTGCGCCATCGATATGAACATCCAGGGGCTGCTGAAGGCCGGCAAGGTCACCGACTACGATGCCGTAATCGCGCATCAACTCGCGCGCGTGCTCAGCGGCGGCGACACCGACATCACGCGACCGCTGACCGAGGATGATCTGCTGACGCTGGAACGGGAAGCGCTGCTGGTGCTGGTCCGCCGGCCGGAAACGCTACAGCGGCTGGAACATCTGCTGAAGACCGGCAAGCCGCTGCGCAACTAGCAGGAGGCTGATTGATGGCTTGGCTGATCGGATTGCTGCTGACCGCCTGGGTGCTGGCCTATTTCGGAATGCCGCTGATCGGATGGGTCGCGGTGCTCGCCGCACTGGTGGTCGGCTACAGTGCCCAGGCCGGATGGACCGGGAGCGTGCCGCTGCTGTGGGGGGCATTCGCGGTGATTTTCATCCCGCTGTCGCTGCCTTTGATCCGTCGGCAGATCTTCAGCCGGCCCGTGTTCGCGCTGATGCGGCGGTCACTTCCGCCGATCTCTCCGACCGAGCGGGATGCTCTGGAGGCCGGAAATACCTGGTGGGACGCGCAGTTGTTCTCCGGCAGGCCGGATTGGCAGGTTCTCGACAGCCTGCCGCCGGTCCGTTTGACGCCGGAGGAGCAGGCATTCCTCGACGGGCCGGTCGAAACCCTTTGCTCGATGCTGAACGAATGGGACATCACTCACAACCGTCAGGATCTGCCCGAAGAGGTTTGGGCGTTCATCAAACAGCATGGCTTCTTCGGCATGATCATCCCGAAACGCTATGGCGGATTGGAGTTTTCCGCTTACGCCCATTCCGAGGTCATCATGAAGATCGCCAGCCGCAGCACCACGGCCGCGGTTACGGTGATGGTGCCCAACTCCCTGGGTCCGGGCAAACTGCTGCTGGCTTACGGCACCGAGCAGCAGAAGAATCATTACCTGCCGCGACTGGCCCGAGGTGACGAAATTCCCGCCTTCGCGCTGACCGGGCCGCAGGCAGGAAGCGACGCAGCCGCGATGCCGGACACCGGCATCGTCTGTCGCGGCCGGTTGCAGGGGCGAGAGATCGTCGGCATCCGGCTCAACTGGGAGAAGCGCTACATCACGCTGGGGCCGGTGGCTACGGTGCTGGGTCTGGCGTTTAAGCTCTACGATCCCGATCACCTGCTCGGCGACCGGGAGGACATCGGGATCACCTTGGCACTGATTCCGACCCACCTACCCGGTATTTCGATCGGGCGGCGTCATGTCCCGCTGGATTCCGCGTTTCAAAACGGCCCGAATTGGGGCAAGGACGTGTTCATCCCGCTGGACTGGATCATCGGCGGTGCCGAACAGGCCGGCCACGGCTGGAAGATGCTGATGCAGAGCCTTGCCACCGGCCGGGCGATCTCGCTGCCGGCGCTCGGTGCAGCGGCGGCGAAATTCACCTGCCGCAACTGCGGTGCCTATGCTCGAATCCGGATGCAGTTCGACCGGCCGATCGGCGAGTTTGAAGGCATCGAGGAACTGCTGGCGCGGATCGCGGGGCAAGCCTATATCCTCGATGCCGCCCGCAGCATCACCGCAGCGGCGCTGGACGCAGGCCAGAAACCTTCGGTGATCTCGGCCCTGTTGAAATACGAAGCGACCGAACGCATGCGGCGCATCGTCAATGACGGCATGGACATCCTCGGCGGCGCCGGTATCTGCCTCGGACCCAGAAACTTTCTGGGCCGGCTGTACCAGGTGATACCGGTCGGTATCACCGTCGAGGGTGCGAATGTGCTGACCCGTAGCCTGATGGTCTTCGGCCAGGGCGCAGTCCGCTGCCATCCGTTCATCCAGCAGGAGATGTCCGC
>CAZXXC010000129.1:0-10071 GCA_964644665.1 uncultured Methylococcaceae bacterium | reverse complement strand
ACCCGGCGTTTCCGCCCGCTGCTGGACCAGCATCCGAAGCTCGAGCACGCCTTGCGTGAAACCGAACGGCTGACGCAGCGCGCAGCCGATGCGGTGGCCGGCATTCGCCATCTGGTCAGCAAACATGAAACCGAGGCCGAATGGCTGGACGTCGACGCGCTGATCGGCACGACGCTCGCGTTGCTGGGCCCGGAAATCCTGCGGCGGCGGGTCCGGGTCGAATGCCGCATCCAGCAGGGATTGCCATCGGTGCGCGGTCAGCGCATCCTGCTGCAGCAACTCCTGATCAATCTGATCCTGAATGCCTTGGAAGCGATGGACAAGGTGGAGGCGGGCCGGCGGCGACTGTCGGTACAGGCGGACCCCGCCAGAGACGGGGCGGTCGAAATCCGCGTCTCCGATACCGGCCCGGGCGTCCCGCCGGCACTCGCCCCTCGGCTGTTCGAGCCCTTTGTCAGCAGCAAGCCGAACGGGATGGGCTTGGGACTCTCCATCTGCCGCACCATCGCCGAAAAGCACGGCGGCGGCATCAGTGTCCTGGCCGAACCCTCGGGCGTGACCACATTCAGCGTGACCCTGGCGGGATTGGCCAGTGATTGAACGACACGCCGACGCGGATGAACCGACCGTTTTCGTCGTCGACGATGACGAGGACATCCGCAACGCCCTGATCTGGTTGATGGAATCGGTCGCCCTGCCAGTGCGCGCGTTCGGTAGCGCCGAGGAATTTCTTGAACACGGCTACGCGAGGGTCCCGGGCTGCCTGTTGCTGGACCTCCGCATGCCGGGCATGGGCGGTATGGCGCTGCTGGAACGACTCAGGCGAGCCGGTCCCCCGCTGATGCCGACGATCGTGCTGACCGGTCACGGCGACGTACCCACCGCTGTGCAGGCGTTGAAGGCCGGCGCCTTCGATTTCGTCGAGAAGCCGGCCATTCAGCAGCAGTTGCTCGAACGTGTCCAGGCGGCGCTCGCCGCCGACGAGATCCGGCGCCACCGAGCCGAAGAAATCGCGTCGATCCGACAGGCGCTGAGCGGTCTGACCGAGCGTCAGCGGGAAGTTCTCGATTGGGTCATCGCCGGCGAATCCAGCAAATGCATCGCGTTGCGCCTCGGCATCAGCGAGCGCACGGTGGAAACCTACCGCCGGATGATCATGAAGAAAATGAAGGCGCGATCTCTGGCCGCCCTGGTGCGCATGATGGCGCAACAACGCGTCGCCGAGCAGAACAGCGACATCTCGTGACGGACCGTCGCTGCCCTGGGCCGCCTTTGCCGCCGCGCTCACGCCGCCTTCGGCCCCGGCTTGCCGTCTTCGACCACCCACGACGACAAGGTGCTGCAGCCGGATTGGCGCTGCCGGACATCGTCCAGGGCCCTAAGGTCGGCAAGCAGGCGCTCCGGCGTCAGGTTCACCCGCAGATAGCCCCGATACAGGCCGGTCGCAAACTTGATGTGGCCAGCGCCTTCTTGCCGGGCGGTCTGAATCCACTCCTCTTTTGGCGGCTGCGACGTGATCGAGGTGCCGACGAATTCACTGGCGACGACCGGCGAATCCGGGGCGTCGAAGTCGGGTTTCAGATCATTGACCCAGAACGAATGAACATCGCCGCCCAGCACGACGGGGTTGGAAGGCTTGGCCTGGCCCAGGAATTCGAGCAAGCGGCGTCGCGCGGCCGGATAGCCGTCCCAGCCGTCGGTATAGAACTTCTGGCCTTCGCCCGCCTTCAGATCGGCCTGCGCCATCAGCGTCTGCTGCGCCAGCAGGTTCCAGCGCGCCTTACCGGAGGTCAAGCCGGCCTGCAGCCAGCGCTCCTGCCGGTCGCCGAACAGCGTGGCGTCCGGACGCATTCGTTCCGGACACGATTCCACATGATTCGAACCGGCCTTGCCGGGCTTGGGACAAGGTTGCCGTGAGCGGTATTCGCGATCATGCAGCATGTGGAATTCGGCCAGCGTGCCGAACGGCACGCGGGTGTGGATTCTCATGTCGGCGCCCAGAGGGGTCATCGTCCGGCGCAGCGGCATGTGCTCGAAGTAGGCCTGATAGGCTGCCGCACGACGCTGCAGAAACCAGCGCGGATCATCATCGTTCTCGGAACAGGAATCGGCGTAATCGTTCTCGACCTCGTGATCGTCGGGAACGACGATCCACGGATAGCGGGCGTGCGCCGCCTGCAGGTCGGGA
Organism: uncultured Methylococcaceae bacterium; assembly: GCA_964644665.1. Classification (GTDB taxonomy): domain Bacteria; phylum Pseudomonadota; class Gammaproteobacteria; order Methylococcales; family Methylococcaceae; genus Methylotetracoccus. The sequence continues at coordinate 7,883 of CAZXXC010000129.1, read as the reverse complement.
TCGGTCTTGTACCGCGCATAGCGCGCCCGGTATTGCTCCAGCGTGACCGGTTCGGGGCCCTCGTGCTTGCGGACGTGGTTCACGCCCCACGAGGCTTCGTAGATGTAGTCGCCGACATGCACGATCAGATCGAGGTCGTCGGCCAGCATATGGCGGTAGGCCGCATAGTAGCCCTGCTCGTACTGCTGGCAGGAGGCCAGCGCGAAGCGCAACCGCTCCGGCGCGGCGTCTGCGGCCGGCGCGGTTCGGGTTTGGCCGACCGGACTGGTCGCATCACCGGCGTGAAAGCGGTACCAATACGGTCGTTCCGGCTCTAGGCCGTCGATCTCCAGATGGACGGAATGGCCCCAGTCGGGCGTCGCGTGGGCCACACCGCGCGCGACAATCCGACGAAAGCGCCGATCGCTGGCAACCTCGTATCGAACGTCGACCGTTGCCGGCGGCATGCCGCCGGCCGGAATCAGCGGGTCCGGTGCCAGGCGGGTCCACAGCACGAACCCTCGCGGGCTCGGGTAACCGGAAGCCACCCCGAGCGTGAACGGATTTCTGGAAAAGACCGGTTTGGCCCACAGCCGGGGTGCCGTCGCCAGGCACCCCGCCGCGGCGAGCGCCTGCAGGAAGGCGCGCCGCGAAAATGGATGACGACTCATCTTGACCGTGTACGAAAACGCCGGCTCAAAACCGGCTCGGGTGGAACGATTGGGAATAACGTCGAGGTGCCCTGTTGGCGGGTGGTCGATTGCCTGAGAGGGACACGCGACGTATGGAATGCCTCGGGTGCCGACAGCGCCGCCAAGGGCCTATCGCGGTTCCCGAACCCCAGGCGATCGGCCGGTTCGCACCGGGCACCTTGGAACGGCAAGGCCGCTGCTTGCGGCGAGCGCAGGCGGCGGCCGGTACCGACCATCCCGATGGGATCGGGATCACATCGACAACTGCTTGAGCTGCTTGGCCGCGGCGCCCACTTCCTTGCGTTCGCTTTCCGGTAGCGGGATGAAGCCCTTCTTGGTCAGATAGCCTTCGTCGCCCCAGGCACGCTCGCTGGTGAACTCGGCGATGTACTCCTCGATCCCCGGAATCATTCCGATGTGGGCCTTTTTCACGTAGAAGAACATCGGCCGGGAAACCGTGTACTGCATACCCGAGATACTGTCGTAGTCGGGAGTTACGCCCTCCACCGGCAACGGGACGATCTTGTCGAGGTTTTCTTCCAGGAAGCTGTAACCGAAAACGCCCACGGCGTTGGGGTTGGACAGCAGCTTCTGTACGATCAGGTTGTCGTTCTCCCCGGCTTCGATGTAACCGCCGTCCTCACGCACCGTCTGGCACATCTTCTTGAATTCCGATTCCTTCTTTTTCTTCCAGTCCTTGATCCATTCGAATTCGGAACAGCCCGCCTCCATGACCAATTCGACGAAGGCATCGCGGGTACCCGAGGTCGGCGGCGGACCCAGCACTTCGATCTTCCGATTCGGCAGTTCGGGGTTCACGTCGCTCCAGCTCTTGTAGGGATTGTCGATCAGTTTTCCGCAGTCCTGGCACTTCGGATCGGGCACCTGCTTGGCCAGCGCCAGATAGACATCCTTGCGCGTGACGCCGAAGGCCGGTGACTTCTTGGACTGCGCCAGCACGATGCCGTCGTAGCCAATCTTGACCTCGACGACCTCCTTGACGCCGGCCGCCTGACACGTCTTGAACTCGGCCGGCTTCATCTTTCGCGAAGCATTGGCGATATCGGGATACTGCACACCGACGCCGCTGCAGAACAACTTGATCCCCCCACCCGTACCGGTCGATTCGACTTTGGGGGTCTTGAACTTGCCACCTTTGCCGAACTGTTCGGCAACCACCGTCGAGAACGGATAGACCGTCGACGAACCGACGATGCTCAATGCGTCGCGACCCGCCGCCGGGACCGCAGGGCTGAACGACAAGGCGGCGAACATCGCCGATCCGAAAATGCCGAACGATTTCTTCATGGGCTACTCCTGTTAGACGTCATTACGCTTTATAGCGATTCACTGTTACCGAAATATTGCACCCTGGTCCGCGCCACAGCGGTGCGGTGCGGCCACGGCCTCCCCGTCACGAAACCCAACCCAGTACGTTGCGGATCACGCTCCAACGACGGCCCTCGCGCTCGGGCGTCTTGCCCATCATCCAGTGTTCGAACAACTCCTGCACGGTCCCATCCATTTTCTTCAGTGTGATCCAGGTTCGCAGCAACTGCCCCAGGGCCTGATCGTGGCCCGCAATGCCGAACGCCATCGGCGCCCGGTCCGGCCGCTGCAACGGGTTCACGGTCGCGTAGCCGGGATAGATCAGTGTCCACGCCGCCCCGCCTTCGGCGTTGGTCACCAAAGCATCCAGGCGGAGGCTCGGGTCTTCGAAGAATGTTCGCTGCGATTCCAGTTCCACGACCTCGGCATGTGGAAAGTGGTCCTTGACGCGCCGCGCAAAGTAGCTACCCTTGGTCGCCCCGAACCGCACCGGCCCGAGCCGGTTCACCTCGTTTTCGGCGTCGAATACTTCGCGCCGATGATCCGGCACCACCAGTCCCATGTTGACCGTCAGATAGGACTCGGACATCAGCATCTTGATCGAGCGCTCGAGCGTGTCCGTCAGGCCGGATATCACGATATCGAAGTGGTCCGCCTGCAGTTGCTGCGCCAATTGGGAGAAACGATAGGGTACAAACTCGAGAGACACACCCAGTTCATGAGCAAACTGGTGCATCATGTCAACGTCGAAGCCCACCAGCTCGCCTGCGTTGTTCGTGTAGGAGAACGGCAGGCGGTCGGGATGAAAACCGACGCGCAATACGCCACGCCGTCTGATCCGGTCTAGCCGTGTCTCCCCAGGGCGCAACGGGTCGGGATTCGGAACGGGTTCCGCCGCCACCGTGGCAGGTACGTCGGTGATCAGGGCCTGCATTTGGGCCACCACCGACTCCTTGCCGTACGTGTCGGTCGCGATTTCATGCAGCACCAGGCGCATGCCGACTACCGCGGCCAGGCCCAGTCCGCCGGTACCGGCCGCCAACCACAACAGCCGCCGCCATTGAATGCGGAGCACACCGGTCATGCAAGCCGTCGTCAGCGTCGTGAACACCAGGAAATGCATGGTGCTGACCAGATCACCGACACGCGCCGCGATCACGCCGGCGGCCAGGAACAACTGGAACATGTCGTGAGGGATGTGCAGGCTCGCCAGCAGAAACGGAATCGTCAGATAGACCTTGCCGAACAGCAGGAAAAAGGAAGTGCCCAGCATGTATAGCTCATCGCCCACGTCGAGCGCACTGCCGATGAACCATGCCGCGAACGGGATGAAGATCAGATCGATCACATTGCCGCCGTCCGGAAAGGGATAAGCCAGCGGCAGAATGAATTCGGGAAACTGAGCGTGGTCCGGATCCTGTTGAAAGCGCTCCTTGAACAGTTCCTCGACGCCATCGATCAACAGCGGGATCACCGGAAACACGCTGCCGGTCACGAAGGCCGTCAGCAAGGCATCGCGCGAAACGGCCAGCACTTGGCGATAGCTGAACGGCGTCATGGCGGCGACCAGCATCGGCAGGATCCAGAACGTCAGCAGCAGCGTACAGATACCAAACCCGAGGTAATAGCCCTGCAGCCGGCCGAACTCCTGCAACGTCATCGTTCCGGCCGCGGCGGCGGCGATACCGAACACCCCGACCGGGGTCAGTTTCACCACCATGCCGTTGGCGCGGTGTAAAGCCTTGGCGGCCAGCGATACCGGCTCCAGCAAGCTCGTCTTCGTATCGAGACCGACGATGGCGACGCCGAGCAGCAGGCAGAACACCACCACCGCCGGCACGGCATTGTCGGCCAGCGCGCGGAACGGATTCGAAGGGATGAACAGCGACAGGAAATCGACACGGGCCGGTGTCTCGACCAGCGCGGTACTGAAAAACGACCCGCTCTGCAACTCCGGAAACCCTTGTGAAACCAGCAGAACCACCAGCGATGCGATGGCCCACAACGACACGAACACCAACAAGCCGGCGCTGGCCAGCACCCTGGCATCGCGGACAGTCAACCGGCCGACATTGGCGATCAGCGAGCACACGATATACGGCAACACGGTCATTTGCATCAGGCCGATGTAGACGTCGCCGATGAACTTCAGATGTTCGGCATACTCGCCGAGAAACACGCCGACCGCGATTCCGAGCAGCAAACCGAAGACGATCCACGCAGTGAAGCTGACGGTCCGCCGCCGGGGTGCAGGTGCGGCGGCAACCCCCTTGATCGCTTCGATCTTGATCATCGGTATCTCGACTCGTTCATGCTTCGCGGGAAGTGGTCGGGTTCGGGTGACTGAGTTGGCGGCAGCCATCAGGCGACGGTGACGGCCGCCGCGGCATCTTCGTGCGACACCCTAACCGTGCCCCGGCGTGTCTGTTCTGATGTTGCCGACTGGCGCGAGCGCCATGACCCGTTCGGCTAGAGCCTCGCCAAGAGAAAGACCCCGCCGGAGCGGGGTCCCTCCCGAGAGATTTCTCGTCCGGTAAAGGCCCCTCAATAAGACAGCGAGACACGGGCGGAAACCTGATCCCAACCGGCCGTGTTGTTGCCGGGCAGCGGCAGCGCCACCCGCTGCACCGCGGCCTTGCCGACATCGAGATCCCAAACGTGAGTCCAGTCGACCAACAGCCTCGCCCAGGAATTCCAGTGCCAGTTGAACCCGAAGGTGCTGGCGAATTCCCGGCCGCCGATGTTCGCGGGATCTCCGGTGTCGTTCATGTTGACGTACATGATGCGGCCTTTCAGTTCCCAGGCGCCCCAGCCGCCAGCCAGATCGAAATTCTGGTCGGGAACCAGCTTCTTGATGACGCCTTGCTGAGCGTCGTAGAAGGTCACGCGGGATTCACCGGTCAGGCTGTAGATCAGGTCGAAGTGGTAGCCGTGCATGAACCCGTCGCCGAAGCCGTTTCCGCGATTCAGCCAGGTGGCATTGTACTCGCTCTCGAATGACAACGGTCCCCAGGCGCCGGTGGCTTCCGCATTGAAGAACTGGCTGTTCTGATAGCCGACCAGATTACCCGTGTCGAGGTAGTTCACATGATCGATCGCGCTGGGCGCAATCCGGTAACGGATGTTCTGATCGCCGTCACGCGGTTCGCGGTAAGCGACCGAGATACCGGTATGCAGCAGCTTGTCCGTGTCGTAGATCGGCGCGGCGGTCAAGCGCGCCGCGACGCCCCAACCCTCGTCATCCGCCGGTGTCGTACCCGACGTCTGGCGGGTCGCGGTGTCGCCGAAAATACCGGTCGAGAAACCCCATTGTTCCCCGCCGACCTCATAGCGCAGACCGACCGCACGGTTGACCGAACGGTTGGTGAATTCGTACTCCAGTGAACGTTCCATGAACGGCATGTCGTTCGAGGACATCATCTGCTGATAACTGAACGGCTGCTTGCTCTGACCGATGATCCAGTTACCCCAATCGAAACCCGTATAGGCGATGAAAGCGTCACGGATGCCGACCGTCAGATCGCCGCCGCCGTTGGCCAGTTCCGGCTGCAACTTGAACTTCCAGTCATCGAAGAACTGCCCGGCAAACTCCATCCGCAGACGACGGATTTCGGTCCCGTCCGTGAGCCGGTTGTTCGCCAGCGTTCCGGACTGACAGCCGCTTCCGTTCGACTGTGAACACGTGATGATGTCGCCGCCCGAGTTCATGTTGGCGTCAGTATGCAAGCGGCCGTTCAGCGCGAACTTGAACTGCCCGTCGTTGGTTTCGAAGCGGAGCCCCCTGCCGTCCATCTTGCCCTTGACTTCCTCCGGCTTTTTCGGCTTGTTCGCCACTGCGTCGATCTTCTTGTTCAGACGCGTCTCGGCCTGCTTGATGTCCTCGGTGGTTGCGGCAGAGGCGGTCGCGGTCTCCGGTACCGCTTCGTCGACCTGCTTGAACGTCCCCAACCGAATCCGGTTGGCACCCGGAGCCGCGTAGATCTGATTGGTACGCGTATCGACGTATAGTTCCAGTGCGTGGGCAGGCAATGCCGACATCCCCCCCAGGAATGCCGAAATCGCCGCGGCCATTCGTCTCGCTTTCATATGGAATGACTCACGTGCTTGGTTGAATGAACATCATTGGTGATCCCGCGCGATCTTCTTCTGTCGCTTTCGGCTGCCGAGTGGCACTGTTGCCAACATGCCGACGACCAATGACAAACGCGCCACTAAGATAGAAACCGGATATGACGGCGCGATTAAGAAAGGATTACAAAATGATGACATCCGGGACCGTTTGTTGCGTTTTCGGCAACATCTGGAAACTGTCATCGGCCGTTGATCTGGCTGTAACAATCCCGTCGTATGGTGCCGACCGTGGACACCACCTCGAGGCTCACGGTGAAGCTCAACTATCGAAGCGTCTGGATTTCCGACATCCATCTCGGCACCCGCGGGTGCAAGGCCGAGTTCCTGCTGGATTTCCTGAAACACATCGAGTGCGACTCGCTGTATCTGGTCGGCGATGTGATCGACCTCTGGAAGATGAAGGGCGGCTGGTATTGGCCGTCACTGCACAGCGATGTCGTGCGTCAGATCATGGACCTGGCGAAGCAGGGGGTCCGGGTCGTCTATGTGCCCGGAAATCATGACGAATGGTTCCGGGGCTACAGCAACAGCCTGCTGGCCGGCATCGAGGTCAAGAGCGAATTGATACATCAGGCGGCCGATGGGCGGCGGTTCCTGGTGCTGCACGGCGACGAGTTCGATGCCGTCGTCTGCAGCAGCAAGTGGCTGGCGGTGCTGGGCAGCGAGGCCTACGACTTCTCGCTGATGCTGAACCGGTGGTTCAACGATTTCCGCCGGCGTATGGGCTTTCCTTACTGGTCGTTGTCGGCGTATCTGAAGCACAGCATCAAGAATGCGGTCAGCGCGATCAGCAGCTTCGAAAAGGCGGTGGCGCACGCGGCAAACCAGCGCGGCGTCGATGGCGTGATCTGCGGTCACATCCACCACGCGGTGATCCGCGAGATCGACGGCGTGACCTATTGCAATACCGGCGACTGGGTCGAAAGCTGCACCGCTTTGGTGGAGGACCGGGAGGGCCGTCTGGCGGTGTTGCGCTGGGTGGATGAAAGTGCGTTCCTGCTGACGGAGTCCGAGATTGAAAGTAGCCTTGATAAGCGACGCCTGGCACCCGCAGGTTAATGGGGTCGTCACGACGCTGAACCAGGTCTGTGCGCAGATCAGGAAGCTCGGACACGTCGTCGAGACCGTAACGCCGGATCAGTTCCGGAACTTCCCGTGTCCCACATATCCGGAAATACGGCTCGCGGTCGGGTGCGGCAGCAAAGTCACCCGGATGCTGGACGGCTTCGCGCCGGACGCGATCCACATCGCGACCGAGGGACCGCTCGGCCTGACCGCCCGGCGCTACTGTATCAAGCGCGAAATTCCGTTCACGACCTCGCTACACACCCGCTTTCCGGAGTATGTGAATCTGCGCTTCGGTCTGCCTTTGCCCTGGGGTTACCGGCTGATGCGCTGGTTCCATCGACAGAGCGAGCGGGTGATGGTGGCGACGCCGACGCTGAAAGCTGAACTCGAGGCCCTGGATTTTCCCAATCTGGTGCTTTGGTCGCGAGGGGTGGATGCCGACTTGTTCCGACCGCGCAACAAGGACTTCCTGCCGCTGCCGCGGCCTGTCTTTCTGTACGGTGGGCGGGTGGCCGTCGAGAAGAGCGTCGAGGACTTCCTGAAACTCGACCTGCCGGGGACCAAAGTCCTCGTCGGCGATGGCCCGCAGAAAGCCGAACTGCAAGCCAAGTACCCCGAAGCGCGCTTCGTGGGCAGTAAATACGGCGACGAACTCGCCTCGCATTTCGCCGCCGCCGATGTCTT
>CAZXXC010000128.1:0-10284 GCA_964644665.1 uncultured Methylococcaceae bacterium | reverse complement strand
CGTTTGGCGGATGGCGCGGCAGGGGTGGAAGGCTTGGTAGTCAAAACGCTGTCCTATCGAAAGTCATGAATGGAAAGGCAAGGCCGCGTCATGCGCCGCTTGCCCACGGGCGTCCGAATATAGGGACACATAAGTCTTATTAAAGACCAATTTCGGGCTTTTTGAAACGCGGCAAAAAACCTGCGTGGACACCCGTCATCTTCCCGCAGCCCCTCTGCAAAGGGATTCGGCGGCATGCAAAATAAAACTTGCATCTGCCCGCCAATCGGTGCACAGTCCGGCCAGCGATTTTCAAGTAGTTCAGTTGTTGTCTGGTTTACACACTGCGTCCTGCAGGTTTTACTTCACTACCCTCTGCCTTGACTGTCGCCCCATAACTCTGGGGGCTACCCCCTTATCATTTGTTTTTTTTGAGGATATACAAGACATGGCAACAGGTACCGTGAAGTGGTTCAACGATTCCAAGGGCTTCGGCTTCATCACCCCCGAAGGCGGCGGTGAAGATCTCTTCGCCCATTTCTCCGCGATCCAGGGCCAGGGCTTCAAGACCCTGACCGAAGGCCAGCGCGTCACCTTCGACGTCACCACCGGCCCCAAGGGCCAGCAGGCCTCCAACATCCGCGCCGCTGAATGAGCGGACGGGCGGCATGGCTCTTGCCTGCCGCCCGCGCGATCAAGGGTCGTCGCACCGGGCCTGCGCCCGTTCCGCCGCCCCTCCGGAAAGCCCGGCACCTTGCCGGGCTTTTTCTTTTTACCGATTTCCCCGGAGATTCTTCATGGCAAAGGAAGAACTGCTCGAAATGCGCGGCGTCGTCGTCGAAGTCCTGCCCGATTCGCGCTTTCGCGTCACCCTCGAAAATGGCCACCATCTGGTCGCCTACACCGCCGGCAAAATGCGCAAGCACCACATCCGCATCATCGCCGGCGACAAGGTCTCGCTCGAAATGTCGCCCTACGACCTGTCCAAGGGCCGCATCACCTTCCGCCACATCGAAGGCCGCGGCGGCCCCGCACCCGCGCAGCTGCGACGCAGGCACTGATCGCGCCGGCGCTGTCGCGCCGAGCGCCGCTTTCTCCATCCATTCGGCGAAAGCGCGCTTGGTCAAACAATATCGGTGCCCCTCACGTACACCGATCAAGGAAGCCCGCGTACACCTATCATCCGGCACTCTCCCCAACCGGGGACCGAAATCGTCCGGCCCCAGCCGCGCCAATCCCACCCGCTTCAACGCCCGCGAATTCTGACTCGATCTGTCTATTCGTTGCGGTTGGTGACACTGCTGTGGATGGATCGGTCGGCGGCGGCTTGAAGGGATAGGCGAAATCGTGGCGCCTGTTTTCGCGTGCCTGTGCGTGCAGGCCCGCATTATTCGACCTATGTGCTCAGCCAGACTCATGTCCTGATACAGCCTCCAAGTGCAGAAATATAGATTATCGATCCATACATATAATCATTTTGACGAAGCCCCACGGTCTTCCCTAGAGTCCATGCCACGACAACAGTCGTAAAAAATCAGACATACAACAACTGGCGCAAAGCACGCCGGACCTCGCTTGCGGACAACTTACGATTTTGCCAACCACACTCCTGGGAGGGAGAGATGGCTTTTGAGTTCAGTGCCGCAGCACAAGGTAATTCGTCGACCGTCCCTTTCTGGGCAAAGTCCACTTTTTTAGCGTTCTTGTTTCTCCAGACGGCGACCTGCCGGGTGTGGGCAGACGTCGAGGTCTATTACGAGCCTGGGATCAATCCCTATCGTGAGCAGATCAGCCAGGATGGTTTGACATCCGTGGATCCCTATACAGGTGCTCTTAAATTACAGCATGTCGATTTGGTGCTGCCGGGAAACGGCGGGCTCGACATCAAGATCATGCGAACCTACGACTCCGCAAGAGTGGCGCTGCTCGGCGTAGGCGGTTGGCTGCTTTCGCCGATCGGCAATGGCTGGATTTTCCATTTTGGCTCTATCTCTGGCTATAAGGTATGTGACCTAAGCGCTACCACGACAGTGGCGCGCCCAACAGTACAAATGCCAGATGGCGACCAATTCCGGTTGTACAAGGCGCCCGCTGGATTCGGGCATCTCTATACCTCCAAGGAAGGCTGGGCTGCCGATTGCGTAAACACGCCTTCTGGCGAGGGCTTGCAAGTCATGTCCCCGGACGGTTTGCAATATGAAATGACGGTCAAAGGGATTCGCGGTGCAGTCGCCGGTGAGAATGTTTTCTACGTCAAGAAAATCACCGATAAGAATGGGAACTGGCTGAACTTTGATTACCAGGTAACGAGCAACAGGGCCTATGTCCAGAAGGTCACTGCAAGCGATGGGCGCACAGTCGACTTCATCTACAACGGCTCGGGCGGCCTCTCGGGAGAGAGATTGACCGCAATCACTGTAAATGGGCAATCTTGGCTATTTAGTTATGCCTTGAGTGGTACACCGATATCTCCGACTACAAATGCATCCAATTTCGAGCTGGCTTCGGTAACCCGGCCTGATGGAAGGGTATGGTCATACGAGTACCCAACGTTTGCCTCTTACTACTCTCCGTTCGTCATCATGAAGGGGTATCTCGGACAGATCACCCGCCCTGATGGAGGCGCAGAAAAATATACGTATACCTATTTGTCATCAGGGGTATCGGTTGCCGCAAAAATGCTCCGAGTGACCCGCAAGGCTGTTCAGGACAACGTCAATCCGGAAGCTGTCTGGGATTACCGTTACAAGTTCTGGGAGAACGATGGTTCCAGCGTAGGGGTAAGCATTACGGATGTTGCTGATTCCGCAGGGCGAGTGACGACCTACAAACACGAGACGCCCTATCTATCTTCCACTGCTCAGCCTTGGCGTATCGGGCTGCTGTTGGACAAACTCACCTGCTCTTCGAATAACGGAGCGTTGCTCACTTGCACACCGCAGGCCGCTTTGAGCAGGGAGCAGTTTGAGTGGGGAAGTCAAATGATATCTCCTGACCCGGACTACGTCAGTACTGCGATTGAGCTCTACACGCAAGCCCAAACCTCCCGCCCTCTCTTGACCAAGCGCACCATCACCCGCGACGGAACGGTTTACATCACGCAGCACCAATCGCACGACGCCTACGGCAACCCGGCAAAGATAGTCGAGACGGGCAACGGCACCACGCGGACGACCGACCTGACCTACTTCAACGACCCGGCCAAATGGATCACGGGCGTGCCGGACAAGGAAACGGTCGACGGCAGTTGGATCATCGATCGCAGCTTCGATGCCAATGGCAACGTCCTGTCCTTGTCCAAGTACGGCGTGACAACTACCTATACCTATCATCCGTCGGGCGACCTCAAATCCGCGACCGACGCCAAGGGCAACCGCACCGATTATTCCGACTATTACCGCGGCGTGCCGCGCCGGGAAGACCAGCCGGGCGGCGTGACCCTATACCGGACTGTGAACCCGACCGGAACGATCGCCGCCGAGACCAACGGCGAGGGCCATACGACGGGATATGCCTACGACGGACTGAACCGGTTATCCGGCGTGACGCCGCCTGTCGGCAACCCGACCACCATTCAATGGGTTGCCGGCCTCAACGGAACTGAAAAGCGCGTCACCCGGGGAAATTACCGGGAAGTAACCCTGCACGACGGCTTCGGCCGCGTCATCGATTCGACCCGGCGGGATATATCCACGTCTGCACTGATCCGGCGCGCCTATCGCTACGACGCCCTCGGCAGGAAACTTTTCGAAATCTACCCCACTACCTCCACGGCGTACATCTGGGGTGCTACGGCTCTACCAAGCATCCAGTACACCTACGACCCGCTGGACCGCCTGACCCGGATCACCCACGCCGACGGCAAGACTCGCCAACTGCAATACCTGACGAACAACCAGGTCAGGGTCACGAACGAGAACGGCAAGGCCACGACCTACAGCTACCGGTCGTTCGGCGATCCCGGTCGGCATGAACTCATGGCCGTGACCGCACCCGTAGCCGCCGCCAATCTGAGCCTCACGCGCAACGCCCTGGGCCAGATCACCGGCATGACCCAGGCGGGCCTCACCCGTACCCTGCAATACGACACGCGCGGCTACCTCATCACGGCCAACCATCCTGAAATCGGATTGGCGACCTACGGGCGCGACGCCGTCGGCAACCCTCAATCCAAGAGCGTCGGCGCCGCGCCGAACGTCCGCACCATCGCCTATGCCTACGATGCCCGTAACCGGCTCACCGGCATCGCCTACCCCGACGCGCTCACGCCGCCCGTGACGCTCGCCTACAACCGGGTCGACGACGTCGTCAGCGCCGTGCGCGGGGGCGTCGCGCGCGCCTACGGCTACGACGCCAACCGCAACCTCACCAGCGAAACCCTGACGCTGGACGGCCAGACTTTCGCGCTCGGCTACCTCTACGACAACAACGACGCACTCTCGCAGGTCACCTATCCCGACGGCCAGACCGTCAACTACTACCCCGACGCCCTCGGCCGGCAGACCGCCGTCAGCCCCTACGTGACCAGCATCGCCTACCACCCGAGCGGCCAGGTGTCCGGCATGACCTACGCCAACGGCGTCACCGCATCGCAGGCCTTCAACACGCGCCAGTGGCCCAGCCAGGTCTCCATCGTCAAATCCGGCGTCGGGCTGCTCAACACCAGCTACGGCTACGACGGCCTCGGCAATCCCACCTCGATCACCGACAGCGTCGACGCCAGCCTCAACCGCAGCCTGGGCTATGACGACATCGACCGTCTGGTCAGCGTCGCCGGCCCCTGGGGCGCCGGCAGCCTCGGCTACGACGGTCGCGGCAACCTTCTCAGCCAGAACTACGGCCCGGCCTACTCCCGCACCTACGCCTACGACGCTGCGAACCGGCTGAGTTCCTACACCAGCAGCGCCGCCTTCACCTACGACGTCTGGGGCAACGCCACCCAGAGTGGCACCGCGCTGTCCCACCACAGCTTTGACGACGCCTCCAACCTGGTGTGCGCAAGCTGCGACACCGCCAGCCCGATGCTGTTCGAATACGACGCCAACAACCACCGCGCCAAGAAAACCCGTAACAGCCTCGTCACCTACTCGCTGTACGCCAAGGACGGCAACCTCATGATGGAGTACACCCCCGCGACGAGCGAACGCAAACAGTTCGCTTACCACAACCGGAAACAGGTCGCGATGCGCCACGTCGGGAACTCGTGCGGAAGCTGCCACATGGCCGAATCGACCCAGGGCCAGACCCAGGCCAAAACCGCCGGCACCGCCCGGACGGCAACGCTGGGACCCTCGTTCCAGGACATCGCGGCCCGCTACAAAGGCCAGCCGGATGCGGAAACCCGGCTGGCCGGCAGCTTCGCCCGGAGCAAGCCAGCCGTGCCCGCGCACAAGCTGTCGCCGGTCGAAATGCAGGCCGCGGTGAAGTGGATCCTGTCCCGGACGGCCAATTGATCGCGGAGCCCATCATGCGCACACTCATCCATTGCCTGCTTCCCCTCCTGGTCCTGCTCGGCCTCTTCGCCGGCCCCGCCACGGCCCAGGTTCTCACCGAAACCGTCACCTACTACCACACCGACGCCCTGGGCTCCCCGGTCGCCGCCACCGACGCCTCGGGCACCCTCCTGTGGCGCGAGACCTACCGCCCCTACGGCGAACGGCTCAACAACCAGGCCGCCAGCGGCAACAACCCGATCTGGTACACCGGCAAGCGGCAGGACGCCGAGACCGGTCTGGTCTACATGGGGTCGCGCTACTACGACCCCCGGCTTGGGCGGTTCCTGTCCATCGACCCCGTCGAGCCGGACGAGAACAACCTGCATAGCCTCAACCGCTACGCCTACGCCAACAACAACCCCTACAAGTTCACCGATCCGGACGGGCAGGCCGCCGAGACCGTCATCGACGTCGTCAGCCTCGGGCTGTCGATCAACACCTTCCGGCAGGACCCGGGCTTCGTCAACGGACTGGCCCTCGCGTATGATGGCCTGGCCACCGCCATCCCCTTCCTGCCCGGCGGCATCGGCATCGTCCGTCAGGCGGCGAGCAAGGGGGAAACCCTCACCCAGGTGGTCAAGCAGGCGGCGGATCGGGGGGCGGCGAAGGCGGGGGAGGGGGCGAAGAAGGTTGCAAAAAGTGAATCACTTTGGTCGACGACGAAAAATAAGTCGGCCGTTGAAAACGCCTTCGGGCATTGGAGCAAGCATAAGAGCGAATTCCCTGAACTCCAGAACGCGAAGCAATACGCAGAGAGAGCCAAGGACTTTCTAACGAATCCACCTAAAGGAACACTGACAAAAACAAATAGCCGAGGCGACACGCTCAGGTACGACCCTGGCACAAATACCTTTGGTGTTTTGGGTAAGGATGGTGCGCCGAGAACCATGTTCCGTCCTAAAGAGGGGATGGGCTATTGGAATCGGCAGTAGGAGAATGAAGATGAGTTACGCCTGTCCCTGCTGTGGATATTTGACATTCGACGAGGAGCCGCCCGGCACTTACGAGATTTGCCCGGTTTGTGGATGGGAAGATGACGAAGTGCAGTTCCGTGATCCAGCTTATGAGGGTGGCGCAAATGCGGTTAGCCTTGAAGAGGCTCGAAAAAACTTCATGACTATCGGCGCCATTAGCGAAGCCAGCCTTGGATCTGTGCGTAAACCGTTACCTGAAGAAACGCCTGATTGAGTTTGAAAGAATCGCTAGCGCCGCCCCTACGGCGAACGGCTCAACAACCAGGCCGCCAGCGGCAACAACCCGATCTGGTACACCGGCAAGCGGCAGGACGCCGAGACCGGTCTGGTCTACATGGGGTCGCGCTACTACGACCCCCGGCTTGGGCGGTTCCTGTCCATCGACCCCGTCGAGCCGGACGAGAACAACCTGCATAGCCTCAACCGCTACGCCTACGCCAACAACAACCCCTACAAGTTCACCGATCCGGACGGGCAGGCCGCCGAGACCGTCATCGACGTCGTCAGCCTCGGGCTGTCGATCAACACCTTCCGGCAGGACCCGGGCTTCGTCAACGGACTGGCCCTCGCGTATGATGGCCTGGCCACCGCCATCCCCTTCCTGCCCGGCGGCATCGGCATCGTCCGTCAGGCGGCGAGCAAGGGGGAAACCCTCACCCAGGTGGTCAAGCAGGCGGCGGATCGGGGGGCGGCGAAGGCGGGGGAGAAAGCGGCCGAGGGAGCGAGAACCGCCAGCTCAGGCCGAGCCGGCAGACAGGAACGGCTTCGTGAACTTGCTACTGACAGCAAGGTGGCCTCAAGTGACAGAGGCTGGATAAAGCAGGAAATAAACTCGATAGAACGAGGTTCGCGTAGCAGTATTCGCAATCCACCTGGCAAGGACTTGGCGCATGAGCGTGGTAGAGAAGCGGCCAAAGGCTACGACTACAAGCACTCGAACTTGCAGGACCGGGACTTACACCGAACGCAGCATAGATACGACAATTTTGGCAAGGCGAATAAAGAAAGGCCGGTCCAGTAAATGACTAAACATGAGGCTGATAAAGCCGCCCCCAGAATCACCCCTGTTCAAATGAAGGCTGTATTGGCCTTGCCTGGGCCAAAACGATACGAGCACTTCATCAAGGTCGTGTGTGATTGGCAAAAATTATGGGGGTTGTACAAGGATGGTTGGGCTTTAGCTGCCACCGATAATGGACAAGGGGTGTTCCCGATATGGCCTGCCAAGGAATACGCTGAGATATGTGCAATTGATGAGTGGGCAGGTTATGAGCCCAAGTCTTTCAGCCTGGAGGACTTTCTGGATGAGCTGCTCCCGAACCTTAAGGATGACAATATGCTGCCAGGAATTTTTTACACCCCTGGCAATAAAGGCGTAACGCCGGAAATTGATGCGCTTGTTTCCGATTTGAAAATTGAACTACAAAACTATCAGTGAGTGGTGAGCTTACGCCCCGCAGTCGCTACGCAGTCAACATCCCGCGCAAACCCGCCACCGAGGAATCCATCCTGCTGGCCGCGCTATCCGAACGTCCGCCGCTCCTGAGCGCGGTCCTCCTCGTACGCTGACCCGGAGCCCACCCCCGTGCGCACCCCTGCCCACGCCCTGCTCCTCCTCCTGGCCCTGCTCCTGCCGTTCATCGGCCCCCCCGCCCAAGCCGCCGAAACCGTCACCTATTACCACACCGACGCCCTGGGCTCCCCGGTCACCGCCACCGACGCATCGGGCAATCTCGTGTGGCGCGAGACCTACCGTCCCTACGGCGAACGGCTCAACAACCAGCCCGCCTCAAGCGACAACCCCATCTGGTACACCGGCAAGCGGCAGGACGCCGAAACAGGTTTGGTCTACATGGGGTCGAGGTATTACGACCCGAGGCTTGGGCGCTTCCTGTCCATCGATCCCGTCGAGCCGGACGAGAACAACCTGCACAGCCTGAACCGCTACGCCTACGCCAACAACAACCCGTACAAGTTCACCGATCCGGACGGGCAGAACCCCTTCCTGGTTCTCATCGCGTTCGGGATGGAGATGATCAACCTCGCGAACAGCGACGGCCCACCCGGCGGCGGGCTGACCAAGGCGGGGGCCAACACTGCGGGTAAACTGGCGACCAAGGGGGAAGAAATCACCCAGACGGTCAAGCAGGCGGCGGATCGGGGGGCAGCCAGGGTAGGAGAGAAAGCGGCAGAGGGAGTGGAAAAGAATGCCGCAAGCAAAGGACGCCTTGGTAACGAAGCTACTCGTACTCATGTTAATCAAGTCTCGACTGAGATGGAAAAGCGAGGCTGGGCGATTACGCATGGGGGCGGCCGTGGCCCGGAAGAGTATCTACCGGGGCCAGGTGGAGCGCGGCGAGGTTCATCCTACCCAGACATTACAGCAACGAAGAACGGCAAGACCCTTCGAGTGAACACGGTCGACACGCGCGCGGATGGAATTACGCTTACCACCCGAGAAGCAAGAAATGCGGCCAGAATTCGCTCGCAGACAGGTGAACACGTTTTGACCATACCAAAGCCTTGATTGATCACATTCATGAGCAAGAAGCAGACCCCTTTTTTCGCCACACATAGCGATTTGGTCGCTGTCGCTCGCGACATAATGGAAGTGCGGCCTATCGACATCGTTCAAGGAGGGCTATTTTCAGAGCCACGCTTGGTGTTACTCACAGACGTTGATGATTTAAGAGCATTCGAGACGTATCTCATTCTTGATCATGGAGTGCATGTTAATTTGAGAGCAGTTTCTCAACGTGCTGGAGGTCTTATGTATGCAGTGGACCAAGTTGACAATCCTCACGCCGTCACACTGCGAACTGGAGGTAAGCATACGGATCAGCACTTGATAGCTGGACAAGTAGGGACTGTCGGAAGCAGCGAGCAATCCGATGATTTATTTGCT
Source organism: uncultured Methylococcaceae bacterium (assembly GCA_964644665.1). Taxonomy (GTDB): domain Bacteria; phylum Pseudomonadota; class Gammaproteobacteria; order Methylococcales; family Methylococcaceae; genus Methylotetracoccus. Next base: position 931 of record CAZXXC010000128.1, on the reverse strand, counting down.
TTGATTGGGAGGGTCATTCGTAAGCGATTTGAGAAAGTGAAGTCGTATTACGTTGGCCCTGAAGCGGCAGTCATGTTGGATGAGGGCATCCGGTTGTCTGCCACGCCGAAGGCACCGACGACGTATGATCTTGTTAGGTAAGTACGGAGCAGTAATGGCAACAGTGTAACTTTCTGTGGCGCGAGACCTACCATCCCTGTCGCAGACCACAAGGACCCACTGGTTAAAGAATATTACAGAACAGGAACGATTGATAAGGCCCGTATGCGCAGTGTTGAATCAGTGCAATCGCAATGCTCTACTTGCTCTGCTCGGCAAGGCGCAGAAATGAGCAGATTCTCCCGTGAGATGAAGAAGGAGCACGGATTTTAAATAACGAGTTGCAAACGGAGCAACTAGCCCTCTGCAAAAAATATGAGGCTGAATATTTCCCTTCTCCCCAGGAGATGAAAGTTGGTATTGCTTCCAACGTCAAACAAGGGATACGCCCCGTTAACGGGCTGCGCCACCCTCCAGAGGGCGACACAACAGGATGGTATATCTGGGCGGGGGAGGAGCTATCTGATCAACCGGATTTCTTTAATCCCCTGCATGTCGAGCACCTGAAGCAGTGGTGCCCTGAAATCCAGAAATATTTGGGACTGCCTCCAGGGTGGCGTTTTTTGATTGATGGTGATTTCGTAGATGTTTGGTATGACGAATCTCTTCTAAAAACCGACTGAGGAGGGCTTCCCTCAGCCTGCTGAAAATGCAACCCTGGCAGTCTGCGAGACCTACCGTCCCTACGGCGAACGGCTCAACAACCAGAGCGCTTCAAGCGACAACCCCATCTGGTACACCGGCAAGCGGCAGGACGCCGAGACCGGGCTGGTTGGAGTTGGAGTTGACCCGGTTCCGTGGACACATCATTCTTTGTGTTCAAGGAGTCGCA
>CAZXXC010000127.1:0-10346 GCA_964644665.1 uncultured Methylococcaceae bacterium | reverse complement strand
GAACAGCTTGCGCTGCGCCTTGGTCGTTGCAACCTTGACGATCCGCCAGTTCTGGATGATGTATTCATGGATCTCGGCACGAATCCAGTGCACCGCGAACGATACGACGCGCACTCCCATCGCCGGGTCGTAGCGCTTGACCGCTTTCATCAGGCCGACGGTTCCTTCCTGAACCAGATCCGCAAACGGCAGACCATAACCCAGATACCCACGGGCGATGAACACCACGAAGCGGAGGTTGGCGAGCACCAACTGGCGCGCCGCGTCCAGATCGCCATGTTGACGAAAGCGTTCGGCCAGTTCCCTTTCCTGTTCCGCCGACAGCCGCGGAAAGCGGTTGACCGTAGACAAATAGTCGTCGATCGATCCGATAGGGCCTTGCAAGGGCAGAGTAAGGGCTTGAGTCATCACTGGTTCTTTGGTCGTGAAAGGGAAATCCGAATTAGCACTCGGCGTGTTTGAGTGCTAACAGTGTACGAAGTTCCATCGGAATGTTGCAAGTGGAGCATGCGAGGGCGGGTGTTCGCGTCCGGATAATCGCCCTTCCGATGACACGCCTTCGTGGCGGGTTCCCCGGTCCGGAGGGAATGGCGGCGATTCGACTCAGACCAACGGTTCCGCGGCGGACTGTTTCCGCTTCGAAAATGCCCGGACCAGCGCCTCGACCCCTCGGGCTTCCAGCGGGTGGCTGTAGAGATAACCCTGGGCTTCGTCGCAGCCCTCGGTCCGCAGAAAGTCCCGTTGACCCGGAGTTTCGACCCCTTCCGCGATCACGCGGAATTGCAGGCTGTGTCCCAGGGCGATCACGGCCTTGGCAATCACCGCGTCATTCAGATCGCCCGGCAGATCCTGGACGAAACTGCGGTCGATTTTCAGTTTGTCGATCGGCAACTGCTTCAGGTAGGCCAGCGACGAATGGCCGGTGCCGAAATCGTCGATCGCCAGTTGAACACCCAGTTCCCGGATCGCCATGAAGTGCCCGATCGACTGATTGGGTTGCCGCATGATGAAGCTTTCATTGATCTCGATCTCCAGGCGGGACGCAGGAAAGCCCGTTTCGCCGAGGATGCGTTGGATGCTCTCGGCGAGGGTGCCGCGCAACACCTGGGATGCCGACACATTCACCGCGATGGTGCCGAAGTCCATGTCGGCATCCAGCCAGGCCTTCCCCTGCAGGCACGCGGCACGTAGCACCCACTCGCCGAGCGGCACGATCAAGCCGGTTTCCTCCGCCAACTGAATGAAGCGCGAGGGTTCGATGAATCCCTTGCCTGGATGGCGCCAGCGCACCAGGGCCTCCAATCCGACCAGATCGCCGGTCAGCAGGTCAACCTCCGGCTGATAAAAGAGCTGCAGCTCCTGCTGTTCGATCGCGTGCCGCAATTGTGCTTCCAGCACCACGCGCTCGAGCGCGGTCGTGGTCATGTCCTTCGAGTAGAACCGGTGCGTGTTGCGCCCGTTGTCCTTGGCGCGATACATCGCGGTATCCGCGTTGCGCAACAAAGACTCGACGCTCTGCGCATCCTGCGGGTAAATGCTGATGCCGATGCTCGCGCCCACCAGCAACTCGTAGTTCTGGATCTGGAACGGCTCGCCCAACGCCTGGATCAGCTTGTCCGCGAGGAGCGCCGCGTCCTTGCCTTGGCGCAGACCTTCCAGCAAAACGGTAAATTCATCGCCGCCGAGACGCGCCAGCGTGTCATCGCGCCGCAGAAGCTTCCGCAATCGGGTGGCGACCTCGCGCAGCAGCGCATCGCCGACCGTGTGTCCCAGGCTGTCGTTGACGTGTTTGAACCGGTCGAGATCGAGGAACAGCACCGCGAGTTTGGAGCCGGCCCGGTCGGCGCGCCGGATCGCATGTTCGAGCCGATCGCGAAACAGCAGTCGGTTGGGCAGCCCGGTCAGCACATCGTGGTGGGCCAGGTACTCGAGCCGCTCCTGCGACACCTTCAGCAAGGAGATGTCCGAGAAAACAGTGACGTAGTTGAACGGTTTGCCGTCGCTGTCGGTGACGGTACTGATGGTCTGCCATTCCGGGTAGATCTCGCCGTTCTTCCTGCGGCTCCAGACTTCTCCCTGCCAGCGCCCCGACACCTCCAACTGTCTACGTTGTTCGTCGTAAAAGTCGCTCGAGTGACGCCCGGACTGCAGAATGTCACGGTTCCTGCCGGCCACCTCCAGAGGCTCATAGCCGGTGATCTCGGTGAACGCAGGATTGACGGACAGAATGTCCCCATTGAGATCGGTGATCAGCAAGGCTTCCTGCGTGCTCTCGAACACGCGCGCCGCCTGGCGCATCTCCGCGACGGTCCGGCGACGCTCGATCGTCACGGTGGCCAGCACCCACGCGGTGATCGACAGGATCGCGTTGTAGAGCCATAGATTGCACAGGCCGGTGAGTTCCAGATCGTTGCGGAAATAGCCGGTGCCGGAGTGGGTGCTGTAGATCGTGAACGCCAACACGATCAGCGAGGCGGGCATGGCGCCCCATTGGCCAAAACGCAACGCGATCCAGCAGATCAGCGGGAACAGCGTGAATCCCTGAGCGTAAGGACTGAGGCTGACGGGCAGCCAGCCGGCGAAGACCATGGCACTCCAAAGCATCAGGAATGCGAACGCGACCGATCCCTCCAGCGATAGCTCGCGCCAATCGATCCTGTTGCGTCGGATCACCAGCAGCATCGGGGTCACGGCGATCACGCCCAGCGCGCTGCCCATCCATCCGTTTCCCCAGCGCGACACCAGGGCGGCAGCGGCGGTCTGCTCGGAAAGCAGCGAGGCGGCGGTGGACAATGAGGCGCCGATCGCTGGGCCGACGCCGGCACCGAGCAGGATCAGCAACAAATAGTCGCGCAAGCGCTCGATGCGCGGGTCGAAGCGCAACGCCGGCAGCATCAGCGCCGCCAGCGAAACGACCGACTGTAGCGTGCTGCCCGCGGCCTCCAGCAGTGCCGGAACGACGCCGAGCCCGGACTGACTCGTCGTCAGCAGGCTGCCCAAGGCGATACCTGGCCACCAGCGCAGCCCGAACAGCACCAGCACCGCCAGCGCCACGCCGCTTTGCGGCGACAGCAGACCGTATTGTTCGCCGCTCGGGAAATGCGCGATCCTTGGTTGGGATGCCGCAAAATAGCCGAGTGCGAAACCGACGATGCGGCCGACATCCGAGAAGCTGTAGCGGAAACTTTGCATGGTCGGTTGGCGAGGGCGGATGCCCGGACCCGATACTCCTGCTCGGTTGGTTTGAGTCGATGACGTCCGGTCTCTGCGAGGTCGGACGAGCCCCGCCACTATGGCATCGTCAAGTTGAGTCGCGCCAGAACCGTAAGTATAAGGATCGGCGAACGAAAAGTAACACCGAATCCGTGTCGGGAAACCGCGGTTTGGCGGGAACCTCCCGACTCGCAATCACGACGGGGCGGTGGGGGCGCTGTCGCCGCACGCATCTTGCGTCAGGTCGCGTCTTGCCTGAAGATGGTTTCGCCCGCAGCCGGGGAAACGGGCCCGCTCTGGGCCGCATCCGGCTCGAGCACGACGCGCAGCCGCTCTTCCGGAGCCGTGACGGCGGTCAACATCGCCGCGCAGGGTGCCGTTCGAGGCATTTCCGACCACGATGAACCCCGCCCATAAAAGAGCCGGGTTCATCGTGGCAGGCTAGCCGCGTGAGCCAAGGCCAGGCGTTACCGGCTTCGGCAGCGACCGGAAATACCAGGAAGGTATTGACGGGTCTGATTAATGATTTTGCCGGCATGGCGCGCAATGTGACTGCACCGACTCTCCGAGTGATCGCTGACACGGAACTCCGGCGTTTGAGCGCCGCTGCGGCCGAACTGCCGCGGCGGAGAAAGAATCTGAATCTTCATCCGCTGCTGGATGATCCCATTCAGCGCCTGTTCCATGCGATGGAACCCGGCACCTTTGTGCGTCCGCACCGCCATGCCCGACCCGATGGCTGGGAATTGATGCTGGCCGCGCGCGGGGCTTTTTCGATTCTGACTTTCGATCGGACCGGCCTGGTGCTGGCGCGTGCCGACCTGGTTGCGGGGACCGGCGACGCTGCGGCCGAGATTCCCGCCTACGTTTGGCACGCGGTCGTCGTGATGGTGCCTGGAACGATCATGTTCGAAGTGAAGCCGGGCCCCTATCACGTGTTGACTGACAAGGACTTCGCGGATTGGGCGCCGCTCGAGGGTGCTCCGGCGGCATCGGACTTCGTCGCCTGGTACGAGCGGGCCCGGCCGGGCGATGGGCCGCCGCAATGCTGCTGATCCACCGGGAAAAGGTCCCTGTCTCGCGTTCGAAGGCCTGGAGCGTGCCCCCATCGTCGGAACGATCATGCGCGATGCTCGGGTCCACTGATCTTGTTTGCCTGAACCGTCGTGGCTCTCGCCTGCCGAAGGAATGAATGAAAGACTACCTGCTGATCCTGGTGAGCACCTCCCTGGTCAACAACTTCGTGCTGGTTCGATTCTTGGGGCTGTGCCCGTTCATGGGGGTGTCGAGGAGTCAGGAGTCCGCGGTCGGCATGGGGCTTGCCACGACCTTCGTGTTGACCCTGTCGGCCGTCAGCAGCTACCTGGTGGACACCTATCTGTTGGTGCCATTCGGTCTGCTCCATTTGCGGACGATCGCCTTCATCGTCGTCATCGCGGCCGCGGTCCAGTTCACCGAAATGGTGGTTCACAAGACCAGCCCGGTGCTCCATCAATTGCTGGGGATCTATCTGCCGCTGATCACCACCAATTGCGCGGTGCTCGGCGTCGCATTGCTGAATGCACGGATACAGAACGACTTCATCGGCTCGTTCCTGTACGGATTCGGTGCGGCGATGGGATTCACGCTGGTCCTGGTCTTGTTCGCCGGGGTACGGGAACGTATCGACGCGGGAGACATCCCGGCGCCGTTTCGGGGCTCTGCGATCGGCTTGATCACGGCCGGACTGACTGCGCTGGCCTTCATGGGCTTCTCCGGCCTGGTCAGGGCCTGACCTTCGTTCGATGGGCATCCTGATCCTCTGTACGCTGTTCACCGCGTTGGGTCTGCTGCTGGGCTTCGCCGGCCGCAAGCTGCGGGTCGAAGGAAACCCGTTGGCCGAGCGCATCGATGCCTTGCTGCCGCAAACGCAGTGCGGGCAGTGCGGCTATCCGGGCTGCCGGCCCTACGCCGAGGCGATCGTGCGCGGTGATGTGGAGATCGACCGGTGTCCGCCCGGGGGCGAGGACACCGTATCGGCTCTCGCCGCGTTGCTGGGCAGGGACAGCAAGCCGCTGCCGAGCGGATACGGCATCGACCAGTCGCGCCATGCGGCCGTGATCGACGAGGAGCACTGTATCGGCTGCACGCTGTGCATCCAGGCGTGTCCGGTGGATGCCATCCTGGGTGCACCGAACCTGATGCACACGGTGATCGCGGCCGAATGCACCGGCTGTGAACTCTGCGTGGCGCCCTGCCCGGTAGATTGCATCGCGATGAGGCCTGTCCCGCCGCAGCCGATGGGCCGGAGATGGACCGCGCCTGCAGGCCCGGAACCCCGCGAGTGACCGGAATGTTTCGGTTTCCCGGCGGCCTGCGTCTCGCCGCGCAAAAGCGCCGGTCCGGCGGTGTTCCGCTGGCCGACTCGGGCATCCCGGCGCGTCTGATTTTTCCGTTGCTTGGGCGCGACGGCCGCGTGGCGGAATCCTCGGTCCGACCGGGGGACAGCGTGGCCCGCGGTCAGGTGATCGCAGGAGGCGTCGACGCCCTGATGCCGCCGATTCACGCATCGAGTTCGGGTGTGGTCGCCGGGATTCGTGATCTGCCGTTGCCGCACCCGTCCGGCCTGGCCGGGCCCTGCATCGTGGTCGCCACCGATGGCCGGGACCGGACGCTCACGCTGCCGCCGATCCGGGACGACCGATCGGCTTCGCCCGAGGTGCTGCGGGACCGCATCCATCAGGCGGGCATCGTCGGGTTGGGCGGAGCCGCCTACCCGGCCGCGGCGAAACTCGAATCGACGGGACGCATTGACACGCTGATCCTGAACGGCGCCGAATGCGAACCCTACGTTGGCTGCGACGATTGCCTGATGCGGCATCGTCCGGACGAGGTTCTCGCCGGTGCCCGAATCCTGCGTGAACTGTTGTGCGCCGAACGGTGCCTGCTCGGCATCGAGGAGGACATGCCGGAGGCGATCGCGGCGCTGCGGCAGGCGCAGGGCTGCTGCGGGGATCCGGCGATCGCGGTCGTCCCGGTCCCGGCGATCTACCCTGCAGGCGCGGAACGGGTGTTGATCGAGATGTTGACCGGCCGCCGGGTTCCGTCCGGCGGTCTGCCGCGCGATATCGGCGTCATCTGTCAGAATGTCGCGACCGCGGCAGCCGTCTACCGCGCCGTCGTACACGGCGAAACGCTGACTTCTCGGATCGTCACGGTCACCGGCGGCGGCGTGCGCACGCCGCGTAATCTGACGACCCGGATCGGCACACCGATCGCCCATCTGATCGCACAGTGCGGGGGCTATACCGACGATGCCGAGTGCCTGATCCATGGCGGACCGATGATGGGATTCGCACTGCCCGGTGATGACTTGCCGGTCACCGGCGCGACCCATTGCATCCTGGTCGCCGCGGCCGGCGAACTGCCGGTCAAGGACGAAGCCCGCCCCTGCATCCGCTGCGGCGCGTGTGCGGAGGTGTGCCCCGCGGGGCTGTTGCCTCAGCAGTTGTACTGGTATGCACGCGCCGGACATCTCGAACGGGTCCAGGACTACCGGCTGTTCGACTGCATCGAATGCGGCTGTTGCGACATCGCTTGCCCGAGCCATATTCCGTTGACGCAGCAGTTCAGGGCCGCGAAGGGCGTGGTGCTGGCCAAACGGCGTGAGCGTGATCGGGCGGAGCATGCCCGGGTCCGCTTCGAGGCCCGAAAGCAGCGGAAGGAGTTGGAACGGCGGCAGCGGGCGGAAGCGGCTCTACGGAAGAAGGAGGCGCTGAAGCGGCCCGGCGCCGCCGAGATCGCCGCGGCGATCCAGCGTGCCAGGGCGCGCAAGGAGGACGTGCGCCCCGCGCCCGTTTCGGTCGTGGAGTCGTCGCCCCCGACCGCCGACCGTCTCGGCGACTGATGCGATTTCGTACCGGCTCCCCGCCCCACGTCGCTCCGGTCGCAACCACCGGCGGCCTGATGCGCGCAGTGCTGTTGGCGCTGGTGCCCGGGCTGGCGGTGCAGGTTTGGCAGTTCGGGCCGGGCGTGCTGATCCAGACCCTGATCGCGGTGCCGACCGCCGCGGCGGCCGAGGCGCTGGTGCTGAAATTGCGCGGACGCGCCGTCCGCCCGGTGTTGGATGACTTCAGCGCGGTGCTGACCGGGGTGCTGTTGGCGGTGTCGCTTCCACCGTTGCTGCCGTGGCAACTGACGGTCTTCGGCACCTGTTTCGCGATCGTGGTCGGCAAGCAGCTTTACGGCGGGCTCGGCTACAACCCGTTCAATCCGGCGATGATCGGCTATGCGGTGCTGCTGGTCTCCTTTCCGAGACCGATGACGCAGTGGTTGCCGCCGGTCGAGGTCGCAGCGGTGCACCTGGGCCTTGCCGAGACGTTCTCGGCCGTGTTCCACGGTGGCGTGCCGTCGGGCGTGCCGATCGATGCCATCACCGGCGCGACGCCGCTGGATCGCGTCAGAACGGCCCTGCGTCAGGCGCAGGGTCTGAATCAAATGCGTTCAGACGCTCTGTTCGGCGCAGCGGCGGTCACCGGTTGGGGTGCCGCCAATCTCGCCTTTCTGGCCGGCGGCTTCTGGCTGTGGTCCCGGCACCTGATCGCCCGCCAAGTCCCGGTCGCCTTTCTCGGTGTCCTGTTCGCGGGCAGTCTGCTGTTGTTCCTGCTGGACCCCGCGAGGTATCCGCATCCGCTGTTCCATCTGCTGAGCGGCGGTACGATGCTCGGCGCATTCTTCATTGCGACCGACCCGGTGACCGCGGCGACCACCGGCAAGGGTCGCTGGATCTACGGGCTGCTGGCCGGTTTGCTGGTGTTCGTGATCCGGAACTTCGGCGGTTATCCGGACGGCACCGCCTTCGCCGTGCTGCTGGTGAACTTCGCCGCGCCGAGTATCGACCACTGGTGCCGGCCCGCCGTTTCCGGCCGATCCCGATGATGATGCGGCGACGCCCGGTGGCGTGGGGTGCGATTGTGATGGGTCTGTTCTCCCTGATCGCATTGGTTCTGGTCGGGCAGATCGACCGGCTGACTTCGAGCCGGATCGCCGCGAACGAAAGGCAGACCTTGTTGGCATCGCTCGGCGAACTGATCGCCCCGGACAGTCACGACAACGACATGCTGTCCGATCGGATCAATGTCACCGATCCGCGTTTGGGAAGCGACCGGCCGCTACCGGTCTATCGCGCGAGGAAAGCGGGGAAGGTCATTGCGGTCGCGCTGACGGTCATCGCACCGGAGGGCTATAGCGGTGCCATCCGGCTGCTGGTCGCGGTGCGCACGGATGGCACTCTCGCCGGCGTTCGCGTGCTGAGCCACAAGGAAACCCCAGGGCTCGGTGACTGGATCGAACGGGAAAGATCGGACTGGATCCTGGGTTTCGACGGACGCTCGCTGCAGAGTCCCGCCGAGCCGGGTTGGGCGGTCAGGAAGGATGGCGGCGTTTTCGACCAGTTCAGCGGCGCGACGATCACGCCGCGAGCGGTGGTGGTCGCGGTTCGCAACGCGTTGCGCATGGTCCGCGATCACCGGCGGGATCTGTTCGCCACTGATGCGGATTGACTCCCGGCATGGTGTCCTTCGCGGCGATGCCGATCCGCCCGGGGGCGCGGCGCACGAAGGACTGCCGCCATGTGGTAAGGTGGCGCGATCCGTTGCAGGCAGGACCGCGGAAGCCGGTGAGCTCTTCATCTCGATCGCAGATTGCCCTCGATGGGCTCTGGCGTAACAACCAGGGTCTGGTCGCGCTGCTCGGCCTGTGTCCGCTGCTGGCGGTGAGCAATACCGTCGTCAATGCCCTGGGGCTCGGCCTCGCGACGACTCTGGTGCTGTGTGCGTCCAGCGGCATCGTGTCGCTGATCCGCCATCAGATCACCCGCGAAGTGCGTTTGCCGGTGTTCGTGCTGGTGATCGCGGCTTCCGTGACGGTCATCGAACTGCTGATGAATGCCTATTTCCATGCGCTCTACCAAACCCTCGGAATCTTCATCCCGCTGATCGTCACCAACTGCGCGATCATCGGCCGCGCCGAGGCGTTCGCGTCGAAGAACACCGTCGATCGGGCGGTATGGGACGGATTCTGCATGGGGGTCGGATTCACGGCGGTGTTGTTGGTGCTGGGCGCCGTGCGCGAGGCGGTCGGTAGCGGAGCGGTGCTGAGCCATGCCGAACTGATGTTCGGGCCTGCAGCCAGGTCGTGGAAGCTGACGCTGTCGGAAGACTACCAGGGCTGCCTGCTGGCCGCGCTCCCACCCGGCGCGTTCATCACACTGGGGTTGCTGGTGGCAGCCAAGAACGCGATCGATGCACGAGCCGCGCGGGTCGAACCGTTGCCGGAGGCCCGTTCGGAGCGATGAACCGGGAGAAACGGCGGGCCATCTTCGACCGCCTCGCCGCGGCCATTCCGGACCCGACCACCGAGCTGCATTACCGGACGCCGTTCGAATTGCTGGTCGCCGTGGTGCTGTCGGCACAGGCCACCGACAAGAGCGTCAATCAGGCCACTGGAAAGCTGTTTGCGGTGGCCAGTACGCCCGAAGCGATGCTGGCGCTCGGTGAGGAAGGCCTGCGGCCGTACATCAAGACCATCGGCCTGTACAACAGCAAGGGTCGGAACATCCTGCAACTGTGCCGCTTGCTACTCGAACGACATCACGGGCTGGTGCCGAACAGCCGGGAGGCGCTGGAGGCGTTGCCGGGCGTCGGCCGCAAGACCGCCAATGTGATTCTGAACACCGCGTTCGGCGAGCACACGATCGCGGTCGATACGCACATCTTCCGGGTCGCCAACCGCACCCGGCTGGCTCCCGGAAAGAACGTGCGCGAGGTCGAAGAGGGCCTGATCAAGGTCACGCCAAAGGAGCACTGCAAGGATGCCCACCATCTGCTGATCCTGCACGGCCGCTACACCTGCACCGCGCGCAAGCCGAAGTGTCCGGAGTGCGTGATCGCGGATCTTTGCGAGTACCCGGGCAAGACACCCGCTAGCGCGTGACGTGAGAACGTTGCCGCCGGTGCCGCTCATCGCGCCTCAGCGGCGCTGACTCCTCCGGACGAGCGGTGTAAAATGCAACCCGGGCCGGTGTAGCTCAGTCGGTAGAGCAACTGATTTGTAATCAGTGGGTCGCAGGTTCGAATCCTGTCTCCGGCTCCAAA
>CAZXXC010000126.1:0-10411 GCA_964644665.1 uncultured Methylococcaceae bacterium | reverse complement strand
AATCCTCGCCAGTAAAGGTCAGGCTCTCTTTGACGAACTCAATGCGCACGCCGCGCTGGGTGAGCTTCTGCACCACACGCCGCAGGTCATCCAGGTTACGGGCAAGACGGTCCATGCTGTGGACGACCACGGTATCGCCCTCACGCACAAAGCCCAGCAGTCTTTCCAACTCTGGGCGCTGGATATCCTTGCCGGATGCCTTGTCGGTGAATAGCCGGTCCACCTGGACCTGTTCAAGTTGACGTTCCGGGTTCTGGTCAAAACTGCTGACCCGGACATAACCGATGCGTTGACCTTTCAAAAAGTTCTCCCGACGGAAATGTGTCAGGAAAAACTCTAAGATCCTTGGTGGCAGGTGTCAATTTATTCAAACTATGGCTCTATTCTGACGCTCATTGACTAGCCTTCCTGACGTCCGGTTAGGGTATAGACCAGATTGACACCATTGATCTACCCTCCACGTCGGGATTGATCAGGCGGAACGTCGTTGATGCAAGACAGGGAAAGGAACGAGGTCACCTGTCAGCGCAACAGGATTTGTGCTGCTGAATGGGCGGACACTTGACTGATCCATAGGAGCAGAAGACACAGCAATCTCCAGGATTTGGCTTGAGCAGTGCTCCGCAGCCTTTGCAGTCATAGAAGAACTGGCAGGCATCGGTCGGCATGGTCTCCGTTTCAGCGTGCCCGCAGTATGGGCAGGTAATCGTTGATTCCAGAATCACGTCTTTCATTGTTTGTCCTGCCGGATGGTGGACGGATAACCGGCACTCTTGGTTGCTTCCGTTAATTTATCCGCTGCAGTGGCGGTATCGTCGAATTGCGCGGTTGCGGTCTTGTTTGCGTAATCAACCGTGACCTGTTGAACACCCGAGACGTGTTCAAGGGCCTTTTTCACCGTCAGCGGACAGACCGCACACGTCATGTTTTGTACGTCGAGCACCACTGTACGTGATGCGGCCAGAGCCACGCCCGCTGTAACGGTCAATACCAGAACAAGCGAAAGAATTCGGGTTTTCATCGGTTTTCCTCAATAGAACAACGGGGCAATCCACGGGAACGCAATCAAGCCCAGCAAGGGGATTGTCACACTCCAGAAAATGAAACGCTGCTTGCGGATGACTTCATCATCGGCGCACGGCCTGCCGGATTCGCATGTCGGAGGCGTCAGGTAGAGGTTGCGGAAAGCCAGCCCGATGAAAAACAGCGTGAGCAGCAGAAAAACCGGACGCACTGGTTCGAACGCGGTGAGGTTTGCCACCCATGCCCCGCCAAGCCCCAGGCTCAGCAATACCAAGGGCGCGACGCAGCACAAGCTTGCGCCGATCCCGGCAAGAACGCCCGCGATCATGGCGTGTTTCTGGTTCATGGCGGTTCCCCGTGTTTTCTCATATGGCTTACTATAAGCTCCGTACCTAGGTACGGAGGCAAGCCCCATGACACAAGAATGCTTCACCATTGGTGTATTGGCGAAAAGAGCTGGGGTTAACGTCGAAACTATCCGCTTTTATCAGCGGCGCGGCCTGCTGACCGAACCTGACCGGCCGCTTAAGGGTGTCAGGCGTTATGCAGAACGCGACGTACAGCGCGTACGTTTCATCAAACAGGGGCAGAAGCTCGGGTTCTCGCTGGACGAACTCACGGAGTTGTTGAGCCTTGAGGATGGGCAACACTGCCGAGAAGCGCGGGATATCGCCTTGAAAAAGCTTTCCTCGATTCGGGAACGGATCGAGGGTTTACGCACCATGGAAAAAGCCCTATCCGATTTGGCCGAACGCTGTTCACAGAACACGGGCGCAGTATCTTGCCCCATTATCCTTGCCCTGCTGGGACCCTCTTAGGCTAAGCGTACGATTTTTTCCGTTTCGTGAGCTGACCCCTGGAACTGAAGCTCCGCCAGACCGAGGGCCAGCGAGTCGGTGTCCTGGTGCAGCACGGTACTGGCTGGCGCTACCAAGGCCAGACCCTGACCGACGACGAGGCCATGGCTCTGCGCAAGAGCTCTCGCGGGCAGTGGGTCATCGTCACCCGCAAGCCCGCGCCACTGCCCACCTAGGGCAACTCTTGACCGTGGGCACTGGAGCCACGACCACTGCAATGGGGTACCGTTTCGTTACCCCATCTTGACCGCGCGGGCACGGGAACCACACTGCAAGGGGGTCGCGAGACGCTACCCCCCCCTTCGGCGAGAGGGGGTAACGAATCGATATACCATCACCTTTGGGCCTGCCGCACCTGGCGCGACGAGTGGAAGGGGTCACATCCGTTCAGACTGCTTGGGCTCCTGCGCGCGGGCGAGGCCCTTGCCGGACCGGCGGGCTTTTTTGCGGTTTCGTTTTTGGTGGTGACATGGTGCTGACAGGAAATCGCGCCTTTCAATAAACGCTTTCAATATCAATTCCTTACAGAACTCCCAATACTATTTGGAATATTCGTTGACCGCTCCCGCCCTGTTCAGCGACAGCCGCGCGCCCAGTTCGCGGGTGAAGTCGTTGGTCGCGATCACCACCCGCGATTCCACCAGCACCTGCCGGACCGGCTTGTCCAGCTTGGCGACCATGTCGCGGATGCGTTCCAGGTTGCGGCTGGTCTCGTGGACGATGAGCTGGTTGGTGCGCGGATCGGTGGTGACATTGCCGCGCGGCGAAAGCAGGGTCTGGCCGACATCGACGGCCGTGGTCCGCGCCGTGGTTTTCTGCCCGGTGATCGGGTTGATGTCGGTGACGGATTTGTCGGATCGCTCGCTGGCGCCGAGGATGATCTTCTTCAGCTCTTCCGCCTTGGTGTAATTGACCTGGATGATCTCGGTGCGCAGCGGCTCCAGTTCCTCGACCACCTGCCGCGCCTCCAGTTCTTCCTGCTCCTGCTTGTTGAGCTCCTCCAGCGGCGCCACGCGGATGATGTTGCCCTCCTGGCGCTTGCCGAGCCCCTTGGACTTCAGCACCAGATCCAGCGCCTGGTCCCAGGGCACATCCTGCAGCCGCAGGGTTACGTTGCCCTCGACGGTATCGCTGGCGACGATGTTGACATTGGTGAAGTCGGCCAGGATCTGCAGGACGGAGCGGACGGCAATGTCCTGGAAGTTGAGTGTCAGCTTGTTGCCCGCATAGGTGATCGGCTTGCCGCGACTGGCCTGATCCCGCTCCCTGTCGGTGAGGGCACGGAACTCCACCGCCAGCAGCCCGCCGGACTGGTAGGAGGAGAACTCGTACTGGTCGTTGACCGGCGTGACGACGATGCCGGCGCCACCGCCTTCGGCAAGCGCCTCGATGTAGTGCACGGGGGTCGCGAAGTCGATGACGTCCAGACGGCGGACCAGGCGCGCGGGCAGGGTCGCGCCGGGCAGGCGCACCACCACCTTGCGGCCTTCGCGGCGGATGTCCGCCATGGCCTTGGGGTCGCCCAGCGTGATCAGCAACCGTCCCTCGCCCCGCTCGCCGCGACGGAAATCGACATTGCCGATCTCGCGGGTGACCGCATAAGCGGACGGGGTGCCGGCCAGCGGGTCGGACGACGGGCGCCGGGCAATCCCCGCGGGGGGCGTCCTCTCGGGTTGCAGGGTCAGATACAGCCGGTTGCCGGCATTGCGGATCCCATAGGGCTGCATGACATCCAGATTGAAGACCAGGCGGGTGCGCCCGCCTGCCTCGACCACCTGGAGACTGCGGACACCGGCGCGCTGGATGTTCATCGCGCGCGTCTTGAGACCGTTGCCGACCCCGGGCAGGTCGAGCACGATCCGGTTGGGGGTCTCGGTCTGGAAATCCCGCGGGGTGCTCACCGGCCCATCCAGACCCAGCACGAATTCGAGGCGATCACCCGGCAGCAGGTTGAAATCGAGGCTTTGCAGGTGCACGGCCGCGGCAAGCACCGTGGCCAACGGGACCAGGCACAGTGCCAGCCCCGCCAGCAGGCGCAGCGGTGGCCGGGGCCAGCGCCGACAAGCGGCACGACGGTTGCCGTTCATGAGCGCTTGTCCCGGGGATCGGGCATGGCGATGATGGCCTTGCGCTCGCGCCAGACGCCCGAGCTTTCCGCGTAGATTTCCACCAGTTCGATCTGGTTATCGAGAATATTCACGACCTTTCCGTAATTCCTGCCGATGTAGTTGCCGACCCGGACCCGGTGGATGGTGCCGTCCTTGGCGCCGACCAGGGCCCAGACGACGCCGGACTGCCGGACGGTGCCGACCATGCGCAAGGTATCCAGCTCGAAGTTTTCCAGTTCCTCGCGCGGCCGCAGCATGTCGGGGCGGATGCCGGTCTCGACCTGCACCTCCTCCGGCTCCTTGAGTACCTCGTCCGGCTCGAACGGATCACGGACGGCATTGGGCCGGAACAGGAACGGCTCGACGACCTTGATGTCGGGCAGCGGCTCGATGGGCGCCTTGGGCCGCTGCCTGACCGCCTGCACATAGGCCTGCAGGTCGGTCATGTCCGCACTGCCGCACGCTGCCAGCAGGCACCCGGCCAGGCCCAGGCAGAGCCACCGCCGCGCATGGCCTCCTCCAGCCCTGGCGAAATGACGCATGCGCGCGCCGCCTCAGCGTTTCGGCGCCGGGCGCGGTTTGCTGGCCGCCGCCATCTCGCCATCGTCCAGATAGCGGTAGGTGCGCACCAGCGCCGTCATGACCAGCGGGAATCGCTCGTTCCGACCGGCCGGTTCCTTGCCGCCGTTGGGCAAGATTTTCACATTGTGCACGGTCACGATGCGCGGCAGGGAAGCCAGGCCGCTGACGAAGGCGCCGAAATCGGTGTAGCGCCCCAGGACGCGCACCTCGATCGGCAACTCGGCGTAGAAATCCCTGACCGTCTCGCTGCCGGGCTTGAACAGCTCGAATTCGAGGCCGCTGGCCAGGCCGGTCTGGGAGACATCGACCAGCAACTCCGGCACCTGGGTCTTGTTCGGCAGTTGCCGCAGGAGATCGCCGAAGGTCCGCTCGATCTCCGCCAGCTGCTCGCGGTATTCGTCGAGGCTGGCCGCCTTGCGCTGCTTGTGTTCGAAGCTGGCGCGCAGCTCGGTTTCCTTGGCTTCCTCGGTGGCCAGCTGGGCAAGCTGGTCGGCGGTATCCAGGTAATACCAGAAGCCGATCAGCGTTCCGCAGAGCATGACGATGACGAAGGCCTTGACCGGCAGCGGCCAGCTGCCCGCATATTCCAGATCCCAGCTGATCTCGGACAGATTCATGGCCTGGGCGCGGGACTGGCGGCCGGCGCGGAGCCGGGCCCGGCGGTCCTTTCCTCGCTCTGCCGGACCTTCAGCGAAAACCGGCTCATCTGCCGATCCTTCCTGTCGGCGGCCCCGGGCTTCGACTCGATCACCAGCAGCGAGGGCTGCTCGAACCAGGGCGACAGGTCGAGATTGCGCATGTAGACCGAGACCCGCGCATTGGACTGGGCGATGCCGTTGATCGCCAGAACCCGGTCGGCCTGGGTGACGTCGAGCAGCTGCAGGCCTTCCGGGACCGTGCGCGCGAGCTCGTCGAAGAGGTGGACCACCTCGGGCCGGCTGACTTGCAGTTTCTGAATCACGTCCATCCGGGCGATGAGGTTTTTCTTGCTCTTCTCGAGCTCCAGGATTTCCTTGATCTTGCGTTCCAGTATCGCGATTTCGCCCCCGATAAACTGGTTGCGCGCCCGCTGGTGCTCGATGCGCCCGGCGATGCCCACATGCACCAGCAGCATCAGCAGGGCCGTGGCGAGCAGGGCCGCGACGGCGGCCATGCCAAACTGGCGTTGCCGCCGCTTGCGGCGCTCCTCGCGCCAGGGCAGGAGGTTGATCATGCCCATCGCCGGTTCCCGCCTATGCGCCTCGGCCTGCCGGCCCTGGCACAGCGGCCAGGGCTGCGGCATCGCCGGCGCCGGGTCCGCAAAATCCGGCCCCGGCGTGGGTAAGGCCTTGTGCTGCGATCCGGCATGCCAGCTCAGGCAAAGCTGCGCAGCGCCAGTCCCGTCGCCACCAGCAGCGCCGGCGCCTCGCGCGCCAGATGGGGGCGGGCCGCCCGCGGACTGATGACCATGCCTTCGAAGGGATCGAGCCGCTGGACCACGGTTTCGGGACCGGCATCCACGGCCTGCAGCACGCCGTCGTCGGCCGCGCAACCACCGGCAAGGTAGAGCCGGGTGAGGTTGACCTGCGGCTGCGACGCCCGGAACAGGTGCAGGGAACGGTTGATCTGCTGACCCAGCGCCTCGACGAACGGCCGGTAGACGGCGGTTTCATAATCATCCGGCAAGCCGCCATAGCGCCTGGCCCGTTCGGCCTGCTCCCGCGGTATGCCGTAATGCCGCTGGATCTCCTCGCTCAGCTGGCGGCCGCCGAACGTCTGCTCGCGGGTGTACAGCATTTGCTGGCGGTGAAAGACGACCAGCGAGGTGGTGTTGTCGCCGGCATCGCTGATGGCATACACCTCGTCCGGATCGCCGCTCTGCTGCGCCATCAGCCGCGCGCAGGCCCGCATCATGGCGAACGACTCGACGTCGACCGCTGCCGCCCGGAGCCCCGCCCACTCCAGCGCCGCGGCCCGATCCTCGACATATTCCTTGCGCGAGGCCACCACCTGCACGTCCACGGAACCGGGAAGCTTCTCCGAAGGGCCGACCACGAAAAAATCCAGGCTGACATCCTCCAGCGGATAGGGAATGTACTGTTCGGCCTCCAGCTCGATCTGCGCCTCGATATCGTCCTCGTTCAGGGAGGCGGGAAAGGTCAGAATCTTGGCGATGACAGCCGACGTCGGCACCGCGGTGACCGCCTGCGGCAACCGGGTCCCCAGTTGCCGCATGGCCTTGCGGATGGCGCCGCCGGCCAGCTGCAGGCGGCCATCCTCCCTGGGTTTGGCCTTGGGATCGGCGGGCGCCACCGGCACGATCGCATAGCCCTTGAGGGTCAGCTGCTCGTTTTCGCATGCCAGTTCGACCACCTTGACCGAGCTGGGGCTGATGTCGACCCCCAGGTAGCGAGGCGGGGTATGCGGGAATCGGAACATGGCGCGCGACATGGTTCGGTGGCCGGGACTGCCGGCCCGGCAGGGCCCGGATCGGCTGACAGCCCGGATATCGGGGCTGTAGTATAGTACCCGCAGTTTTCCACCGGCACGCCGACGGCAATCGTTCCCCAATCCCTGCCCGCCGGGGCTCCGCGCAGCCGCCGCGACCCGAACGGACGCCACCGCTGACCAGCGCTCATCACCTCACGTCTTGGATACCTCTGGCTCCCACCGCTCGGGCTTCGTCGCTTTCCTGGCATCGCTCGGCCGCCTGATGCTCGGCATCGCCGCCGGCATGATGACCATCGGCCTGCTGCTGCTGGGGCTCTACCTGTATTTGCAGACCCAGCTGCCGGAGCTGGATGCCCTCAAGGACATCCGCTACCAGAGCCCGATGAAGATCTACAGCCGTGATGGCGTGCTGATCGGCCAGTTCGGCGAGAAAGTCCGCTACCCGCTGACACTGGAGGAAATGCCCGAGCGGATGCGCCAGGCCTTCCTGGCCGCGGAGGACTACCGCTTCTACGAACATCCCGGGTTCGACTACCAGGGATTGCTGCGGGCCTCGATCACCTTTCTCAGCACCGGGGAGAAGCGCCAGGGTGGCAGCACCATCACCATGCAGGTCGCCCGCAACTTCTTTCTCAGCAACGAGAAGACCTTCCTGCGCAAGATCAGGGAGATTCTGCTGGCGATGAAAATCGAGTCCGAACTGCCCAAGGACAAGATTCTCGAGCTGTACCTGAACAAGATCTATCTCGGCAACCATGCCTACGGCGTCGGCGCGGCGGCCAAGATTTACTACAACAAGCGGATCGACGAACTGGATCTGGCCGAGATCGCCACCATCGCCGGACTGCCGAAGGCGCCCTCGGCCTTCAATCCCATCGCCAACCCGGAACGGGCCATGGTACGCCGTGATTACGTGCTGGATCGCATGCTGGCGCTGGGCCACATCAGCCAGAGCGAGTATGCCGACGCGCTGGTTTCCCCCAATACGGCAGCGCTCAAGGGACACAGCGTGGATCTCGACCTGCCCTACATCGCCGAGATCGTGCGCAACCAGATGTACGAGCAATACGGCGAGAACGCCTACGACGACGGCTACCAGGTGCGGACCACCATCGATGCCCGCCTGCAGGCGCTGGCCGAGGATACGCTGCGCGCCAGCCAGCACCATTTCGACGAACGCCGCCGCTTCCGGCCCATCCAGGAGCACATCGACCTGGAGCACCACACCAGCGAGGCGGACTGGGACAGGGAGCTGGCCCGTTTCGGCAGGCTGGGCTACACCGAGCCGGCGCTGATCCTGACGCTCAAGAACGGTGCCGCCGAGGTTTACCTGGGCGGTGGCAAACGGATGGAGCTGAGCGCCAGCGCACTGAGCTGGGCCCACCGCTGGCTCGATGGTCACAGGCGCAAGCACGAACCCAAGGGCAGCAGCAAGCCCCTGGCCACAGGCGATGTCATCCGCCTGCGCAACGATGGCACCCGGCTGCGGCTGACCCAGATTCCCGAAGTCGGCGCCGCGCTGGTCTCGGTGCTGCCCAAGGATGGCCAGGTCGTGGCCCTGGCCGGCGGCTATGACTTCCACTACAGCAAATTCAATCGCGCCATCCAGTCCAAGCGCCAGCCCGGCTCGGGCTTCAAGCCGGTGGTCTACTCGGCCGCACTGGCCTCCGGCATGACGCCTTCCAGCGTGGTCGTCGACGCCCCCATCCGCATCGGCAACTGGACGCCCATGAACGCTTCGCGGCGCTATTACGGCCCCACGCCCCTGCGCACGGCCCTGGTCTATTCGCGCAACGTCGTCGCCGTCAGGCTGATGCAGAAGGTCGGCATCGACAACGTCATCCGGCTGGCCAAGGACTTCGGCTTCGAGGAGGACGAACTGCCGCGGGTGTTGCCGCTGGCGCTGGGCAGCGGCTCCGCCAGCCCGCTGCGCATGGCCCAGATGTACTCGGTATTCGCCAACGGTGGCTTCCGGGTCGATCCCTATTTCATCTCGCGGGTGGACAGCGACAGTGGCAAGACCGTCTACCAGGCGACACCGCCCACGGCCTGCGCGGAATGCGAGGAAACCCGGACGCCGCCCCAGACTATGGCCAGGCGGGTGCTCTCGCCCAAGGTGCACTACATGATGAACTCCATGCTCCAGGACGTGGTGCGCATGGGCACGGCGCGGCGCGCACTGGCGCTGGGACGCACCGATGTCGCCGGCAAGACCGGCACCACCAACAAGTCCTTCGATGCCTGGTTCAACGGTTATACCCCGGCCCTGGTGACCATCGCCTGGTTCGGCTACGACACCTACAAATCGCTGGGGCACAACGTCATGGGTGGCGATCTGGCGCTGCCGATGTGGATCAAGTTCATGCGCGTCGCGCTGGAAGGCGTGCCGGAATACAGGTTCCCGGCACCCGCGGGCGGCCATGCGAAGAAGGTCAAGGTCAACCGTCGCGGCACCGTCTCGACCGACGTCGAGTATTACTCCGGCAACAAGGGCGAGCGCTTCGTTGATTCCGAGGGCGGGGACAGCGCCAAGTCCCGCTCCGGCCAGGCCGGCAACAAACCCAAGCCGCAGCCGGCGCCCGCCCGTGGACGGGCGATCGAGTCGCTGTTCTAGACAAGGTCGCGCCGGAAGAGCCGGCGGTGCAATTCATCCGCCCACAAAAAACCCCCGTCGGGCGGGGGTTTTTTGCTTCGCTATTCGGCGCCTGGCGCTAGCGGCTGTAGCGGCGGCGGAACTTGTCGACGCGACCCGCCGTGTCGACGACGCGCTGCTTGCCCGTATAGAATGGGTGGCATGCCGCGCACACTTCCACATGCAGATCCTTGCCGAGCGTGGAGCGGGTTTCAAAGGTATTGCCGCAGCTGCAATTCACGGTCAGCGGCGCATAGTTGGGATGGATATCCGGCTTCATGAGTGTTTTCCTGCGAAACTTGGCCAACAAAAACAAACCCGGCATCCTACCTGCTAGCGACAGGCATGGCAAGCCGGACGCAAGCTTGAGCCGCCGCTGATCCCCCCTCCTCGCCCCGGTATTCCCGCGCATGCGGATCGTCACACTCAACGCCAACGGTATCCGTTCCGCCGCCCGCAAGGGCTTCTTCGACTGGATGGCACGGCAGGACGCCGATATCGTCTGCCTCCAGGAAACCAAGTCGCAGGAACACCAGCTGGATGGTCGGCATTTCTGGCCGGACGGCTACTCCGCCTACTACGTGGATGCCGAGAAAAAGGGCTACAGCGGGGTTGCCCTGTACTCGCGGCGGGAGCCGGATGACATCATCCGGGGTCTGGGCTGGCCGGACATGGACGCCGAGGGACGCTATCTGGAGGCGCGCTGGGGCAATCTCAGCGTGGTGTCGATCTACCTCCCCTCGGGCTCTTCCAGCGAGGAACGCCAGTCGGTCAAGTTC
>CAZXXC010000125.1:0-10470 GCA_964644665.1 uncultured Methylococcaceae bacterium | reverse complement strand
CTCTTGATCTCGGCGCTATACAGGGAACCCCAGAGTCCAACGAACACGCCCAGAAAGGTAGTCAGTGCTACGAAAATCGACCGTCTGGATATCCATTCGATGAAGACGGGAATCCGCCCAGACCCAGATCGCAGCGCCGAGAGAATATTCACTTCGCCACCCCGACGTCCAGCGAGTAGACGTCTTCTACCGGAGAGTCCAGAAAATCGAAAACAGGGTTGACTGCGGCAGCGGCAAGCCATGCGAACTCGGAGATATCTTCCGACCAATCGTCAGCGCAGATCCCTTGGTCCCGGTCGACATCATTCGACGGATTTTCGATCATGCCATTTCCTTTCTGTCAAACACCGGTTCCGCCGCACGTCACCCGCTCAGGTTGCTATCCTTCTAACTCGAACAACGGCAAAGGTTCATGCTGGACGTCAGCGACCGGGTTTTCGGTCAATGCGAACCGCAGCGCCTTGCGCCAGCCCTTCCCCCTGCCATGGATCGCGTGCCCGGTCGCGGCGTTGGTCATCGTAAACAGCCACCAGCGTTCCTCTGGCACCAAGCCCAGCCAGTTCTTCAGGGCGTGCGGAATCAGCGCAGGGTCAGCATCCTCGATGGCCCAAGCCAGCATCACCAGTTCCTTGCCCAACAGACGCGACAACGGGTTAACGCCGGTCTTCCAGCGGCCCGATGGCAGTCCTTCCTTCTTGAGCCGCCGATTGAATTCGATCCGGACCTCGTCGGCAATGGCGTTCCACTTCGGACGGGCCAACAGAACCCGAAGCTTGCCGTCGGAAGCTCCCTCCTTGAAGGTCACGTCGCTCCGCTCCCCGGCTTCGTCGTAGCTGAAGTGCTCCGATATCAGCACCTCCTCTCGGTTGCTGGCCGGAATGGTCACTAGAAAATGGTGGACCGATTCCTTGGGGCTGAAACCGAAGCCTTCGACCTTTGGTCTGGCTCGCATCGATCGATCCACAGATTACACAGATTGCGCAGAAACGGCGGAGCGGTGGGTCCAGACCATCCGTCGATATTGGAGCTTCCGGCTCCCGAAGTTGATCAACAAGCCCCGCCGATAACCCGATGCCTTGAGGTAATTCAGCAACCGGGCGGCTTCCCCGGACTCGAGATCGGACAAGGCCTTGATCTCGACGATCACCGACCCGAAGCAGCAGAAATCAGCCCGGTATCCGACGCTCAACTGCCTGCCCTTGAAATAGACGGGCAACACGACTTCCCTTTCAAACGGAATCTGACGTGCCGCAAATTCGAGAGCGAGTGCTTCCTGATAAACAGTCTCGAGAAAGCCGCAACCCAATTCCTGATGGACCTCCATTCCGGCACCGATGATGGCGTAGGTTTCCGGATCTCGTCGGTCGTCGTCGCTCACGTTGATTTCATTCACTTGTAGTCTATCTCTTGCATCTGCGGAATCTGCGGATGATCAGGGCTCCACGTCGCTGCGCTTCAGATCGGCCTTGATATCCTGAACGTAGTCGAGCAGCTGCTGGCCCGTCTCGAAGTCGAGATAACCGGCTTCGATGTTGACTTCCCCTTCGCCGACGAGTCCGCGGAGCCGTTCAACCATCCCTTCAATGCTTTCCGGCGTCAGCGTCATGCCGTCCGAGAGATTCAGATCCGCCCAGCGCCCGTCCAGTACAGCGATTCGCTGCACACCGGCGGTTCCGCCGTGCTTCTTCAACCGCTCGATGAACGCATACGCGGTCGGGGTGGTTGTAAACGAGAAGCCCTTGTCCGGTCGCCAGGTTGCCGGCTGATCGGGATCGATCGGTTTCACCTCTTCGATCTTGTCCCAGTGGATTTCCAGCAGATGGACGTCGGACTGAATGCCGTGGCTCTCGGCCACCGCCATGACGTAGCGGGTACCCCGCTGCACGGTAAACGGCCCGTCGTAATGACCGCCCGCGACCTTGGGATCGGAGCCGTCGGTCGTATAGCGGATCGGTGCAGGCGGCGCGGCCTGGAGCTCGACCCGGCGATCCTCGCCGGCCTGGAAGACTCTCGACTTCAACGTGATGCGGTTGCGCCAGCTAACCGGATCGCCCGCCTCATGCTCGCCTTTGGAATCAGTCGCGAGGAACGACACTTCCCAATCGGCGGTCTCGTAATCGCGTCCGGACAGCTGCTGCGATGCCGGTGTGGCCGGTGCGCCGATTTCAACGTAAAGCGTATCCCCGTTGATCGGGGTCAGACGCAGTTTGACGACCCCCGTATTCTCGTCGCGACTCAGCTCCTGGACCTTGACGGTCGTTGCCGGTTTCGGGAACGGCCCCTTCTCGACGTAATTGCCGTCTTCCCGCCAGACGCCGCGGTGCCGGCAATCGTCCTTGTGTTTGTCGAGGGCGTCGGACCGATGCCATTGCCAGGCGGGATTCATCGCGGCGCGGCGCTTGATCTCGGACCAGGGCATCGCCTTCTGCGTAAACAGTCGCTGCTCGACCTTTTTGGTGAAGGTGTCGCCGCTGATCTCCTCCGTGTATTTCATCTTGTCGCGCAGCGTCTTGATGACCTGATCTTCTCCCTGGTAACGGTTGTCCGTGAACTGCATCTGGAAATCGGCGCTCATCAACCGGTCCTTGGTCGGAAAGTACAAGGTCGTGAAGGTTTCGCGGATGGCGCTCAGAAACTGGTTCTGGATCCGGTCGAGCAACTCACGCGCCTGCACCAGCTGCGGGTCGTTGTCCGGTGTGCCTTCGCCGATCAGTTCGCTGATGATGTGGTGGATCGCTTTCAGTTCCTTCGCCGAATTCAGCAGCGCATCGAAATTCCGCTGCCCGGTCAGAAAGCCGATCCGATTCTTGAAGTCGAGGCCATCGTAGAATTTCTGCAGATCGGGATGCAGACCTTCGGGGTGGGGCTGCGAGATGACGAGGATGATCTTGTCCTGCGCCACATCGATCTCATCGACCGCCGGCAGCGGCAGGACGGTCTGGTAGCAGTAACCGGTGACCGGTTTGAACAGTTCCTTCAGACGATCCTTGAGTTCCTTGATCGACTGATCGCGCAGGTAGCTCTGGGCGGTGGTATGCAGGCGGGCGACCAGGTTCTGCACGTTCTTGAAGAACAGCCGCCCTTCGCGGCTGGAATGCAGGTACCACGCCGCCGTGATCAACCGGTTGATGACCTCGCCCTTCAGCCGGGAGATGTCGCGTTCCGGCGCACACAGATGGGCGATGACTTCGGGAATGGTCAGACCCTTGGTGCCGCCCGCAACCGTGCTCAGCGAAGCGACCAGCAGGAGACGCATGACGTCGCGTGCGTCGCTACCGCCGAGATTCGTGTCCATGATCTCCGCGACCGACTGCCCGTTCGAGGCAATGTCATGCGAGATGGCACTTTCCAGAGTGTTATTGATCTGGTTCAGCTCGGTCAAGGTCTCCCGGTCGTTCAGATCCAGATCGTGAGCCGCGATCAGGTAACGCTTTTCGGCTTCGCCGCTTTCCCAAAGCCGAGAGGTCACGATGCGCATCAGCCGGATCAGGCCGCGAGTCTGCTGGAAGCCGGCGTTCTCCTTGAAGCGGGCATAGAGATCGCGGATGGCCGGATGGAAGGGGTAGGATTCGGCGATGCGCTGTGCGTACTGCTCGGGTGAGGCGTTCGTGACGTCCATCTGGCGCGCATCGCGGATGGCCTTGGCATAGCCTTGCGCGACTTCGGCGATCTGATCGGGCGACGGCAACTGCTCGGTTTCGAAAATGCGCTTCCGAAGGATGTGGTAGAACTCGTCGGTGTTCATCCGGACGGGTTCCAGGTTCATCGCGGTCCGACCTGTTTCTTGCTCCAGATCGTTCAGGGCATTGATGATCTGCTGGCTGCCGCCGGCATAGGATGCCGTGAGGTCCGTGATCACCAGGCAGACGTTCGACAGTTCCTGCTTGCCGATGGCGACCAGCAGGTTCGACAGCGCCGTACCGGTGACGACCGAGAGGTCGGAATTGCCGACCGTCTTCGACCGGGCGTATTCGAAATACGGCGGCAGTTCATCAAGCATGATGACCAGCGGGTCGCCCCTCAGCAGCTTGATCCAGGCGGTCTGGCCCGGCGCCGAGAGCGGGCTGTAGTAGTCGTTGAACTGTTCCTTCCTGCCCAACTGGCTGGCAATCGCTCCCCAGATCCCATAGGGCGCGTCACTCTCCCGCCCCGAGAAGGCGACCACGCGCACCGGTCCCATGGCTGCCGGCGTGTAGAAATCGCCCATGACCCGCTGGCGATAATCGGGATGCTTGCACAGCAGGCCGAGCGCAATCAGGTTGTGGGTTTTACCGCCGCCCATCGACTGGGTCAACTTGTAGATGCCCTGCGCCGACCTGCCCTCGAGACGCCGAAAACCCTCGGTCAGGAGAGTCTTCATGCCTTCGGTGATGTGGTTCTCGGCGAAGAATTCGCTGGGGTCGATCCGGTCTTCGACCAGATCCGTCAAATCCAGTACGGTATCACGCCGGGCCTTGTCGAAAACGCCGGACCGAGGCGTACAGAGGTGCTTGAGTGATTTCATCCTTGGGCGCTCGAAATCGATGGTTTGCGTTGGTGAATTTCCGTTCAAATGGTCGAGTGGTCAGATGCTGGATCAGCGGTGCCGGGCCGACGCCTCGGTACCGTGTCCCGTTTCAGGCATGGAACCGCGCTGGGCGCCGCCCGGCGTGTCGGCGGTATGGCGCCAGGCCGCGCCCGCTCGGACCGTTCCCGCCGACACCGCTATTCGGGTATGCTGCAAATCATCACGACAACCTTCCGCACAGACGGACTCGAAGCGGGCTCCGCCGTCTCGACACGGACGAGGCGGCCTGGCACTCCCGCGCCACGGCTCCCTTGAATTCTCGCAACCACCGGCTTAGGCGTCCATCACCATGCTGCTCTCCCTCAAGTACAACTTCCTGTTCGTCCATATCGCCAAGACCGGCGGCACCAGCATCCGCGACTCGCTGGGCTGGTACAAATGGACCGATCCGTACCGACTGCCGCAGTTCCTTTGCAGCAAGATCAGCGGCTTGACCGGGCACCGGATCGGCGCGAAGTTTCCGCGCCACGCCAAGGCGATCGCGGCGCTGGAAATGCTGCCGCGCGATGTCTACCTGCGATTGTTCAAATTCGCATTCGTGCGCAATCCCTGGGATTTGCAGGTGAGTTCCTATCACCACATTCGCCGCGAACGGCCGGATCTGGTGGCCGACATCCAGGACTTTGCCGGATTCCTGCGGTGGAAGTTCGACCCTGGCCGCGAACCGCAGTACCACGCCGACATGTCCACGGTGGTGCAGAGCGACTATCTGATCGATCTGCATGGCAACCTGATCGTGGATTACGTCGGCCGCTATGAATGTCTGGTGGAGGATTTTGAAACGGCGTGCCGGAAGATCGGCATCCGTGCGCCGAAACTGCCGCACCGGCGACGGGCGGACGATCGACGCAAGGATTACCGAACCTATTTCGACCCGGCCAGCGCGGAATTGATCGCGGCGCACTACCAAGCCGACATCGAACGCTTCGGCTACCGCTTCGACGACCCGCTGGCCTGTAACCTGACTGGAACGTAACGGCGTATCGGCAGGCTCGGCCGAAGAAGGCAGCCGAAGGACCGGTCGCCGTGCCCCGAGCGGAGCCGGGATTCTCGACGCCTCTCAGCCGCTCGTCAGACTCCCGGCCCCGCCCATCGTTCGGTGGAACACCGCGGCGCCTATTGCTTCTTCATTCCCGAGCGCAGCGCGTTGAAAAGCTTGTTGCCTGCAGACGCATCCTCGCTGCTGACCAATACCGCCACGATCAGCTTGTCCCCGAAGCCGAGGCACTCCGCGACGGCCACGGTCTGCGGTGACCAGGCACGAACCGAATCCGCGTCGGTGGCCAATTGACCGGCGTTCTCCGCCGTCAATATGGACTCGGCCTGCTTGACGCATTCGGCGTCGGTCGCCGCCTGCGATTCGAAATGGTCCCACCACATGTTGGGCCGGGCCCATGCCGAAGTGGCGGTCAAACAGGACAGCAGCGCGGTCAGTGCGAGGTAATGGCGTTTGCTATTCAGGGTGAACATGATGATTCTCCAAAGGTCGGAACGGACGGCCGCCAACGGGCCGCCCAACAGCCGGGGAAGCGAGTCCTGAGGGGTCGATCGTCCCGCAACGCGACGCCTTGCAGCACCGGATCGTCCGCCAAGCGGGCGAACGCAGATTGCCGGGCCGTAACCCCGCGCGCCCCGGACTGAAATCGTGATCTTCGCCGAAGCGCCTGTCAACTCGACCGGACCGGCGGGAGCCGAGCGATCGCGGCCCTGCGTCCGTAGCACCCCGGCAGCCCAGATTCGAAACGCGAACGGCACCGGACATCCGCCATCGCGTCACGGCTCCGGAAGCTGCCCGGAACCCTGGCGGCAGGCGCGCATCAGTCGTTCCAGGTCCGCGCGCGCCAGCTTGCCGTTCTCGCTCCGCGGCAGCGAGTCGACCACGTACAGCGGGCGGGGCAGGAACGCTGGATCGATGCATTTCCGCAGCGCCGCCTGCAGTTCGGCCGAGGTCAACCCCGGGGCAACGACGAACGCGGCCAGGCGTCCGACTCCGCCGGTGGTTTCTGCGCCTTCCGGCAGGAAGAATGTCCCGTCGCGCACCCCCTCGATCGCCAGCAGCGCGGCGTTCAGGGCAGCGATCGATGTGCGCTTTCCGGCGACATTGACTTGCTCGGCTTTCCGTCCGAGCAGCCGGAAGCGTTGCGGGTCCAGCAACTCGATCCGGTCCTGCAACACCACGTCCTCCGGCAGGTACGGCGCACTCAGCACATGCTCATCGCCGCGCGCCGCCAGTCTCAGGCCATCGAACAGCACCCAGTCCCCGGAACGGGCGGTGCGCCGCACCGCCACCGAACCGGCCTCGGAAAAGCCGAAAATCTCCAACAGCCGGCCGCCGAAGCGGTTTTCGGCCCGAGCGGCGATCTGCTGCGAAAGCGGCGCCGTGGCCGAAACGATCAACGCGACCGGCGCCGGCGCCTCGCTGTCGTCGAGGCAGGCGCGAAGATGCAGCGGGGTCGTGACCAGCATTCGGGGCGTCGGCAATCCGGCGAGCGCCCGCTGAACGTCGGCCGGGAAAAATGCCTGCCGGTCGGTCAGCACCACCGGCGCGCGCAGCGCCAGCAGAATGGTCGTTTCCAGGCCGTACATGTGCTGCGGCGGAACCGTCGCGACGGCGTAATGCGGCATCGAGCCCCGCAAACCGAGATGGGCGGCGATCAGATCCACGCTGCGACAGAACAGTCCCCAAGTCTTGTGACAGGCTTGAGACGAACCCGTGCTGCCGGAGGTGAATGCCACGGCCGCCAGATGGGTCGCGGGTACCAGGGGATTGGTCGGCGACCGCGCAGCGGCGAACCGCGGCGGATCGAGTCGTACGCTGGTGCCATCGACGACCGACGTATCGAGATCACAAAGCACATAGCTGTCCGGATACTCGGCTTGAACCGCGCGCAAGGCGGCCTCGGTTCTGTTCGGCGGCAGCAGGGTGGTCTGGCCGCGTGACAGAGACGCGGCGAACCCGAGCAGAAACCGGCACCGGTCGCGGCACAGATTGACGACATGACGACGGTCGGGGAGTCGGCAAGCGATGCGATCGACTTCGGCCAGAAAGCTCTCGCCGTCGATGAGCCGTTCGCCGTAAAACAGCAGCGGGAGATCCACGCGCGCCGGTTCCAGCAGCGGATAGGAATCCTGAGCAAGGCGGCAGGCGCGGCCCGCAGTCGAAGACATTCGGATGGAGCGTGGAAGAAAACGTGCGGCCGACAAGCGGTCAGTGCGATCAGGCCCGATGTGCCGACGCCGGCGATCGGCCTTCAGTGAAACCGGACCCGCGAGGCCCGTCCGTCGGCACTATGATAGCATGGGGCTGGATCATCGACGTGCGGGGACCCGCCGCGGCCGGCCTGCCGCCGTTCCTCGCCAAGACCCGAAACGGCTGCACCGCACTGTGTCTTCCACGTTGAACGCCCTGCTCCGTCGCCTGCAATTGACCTACCAGTACCTGGTCCTGTACGGGGCGCTGTTCGTCTTTGGCGTCGGCGGGCTCCTCTACACGGCGGTCAGTCCGGTCCTGGGCGCCTTGCTGCCGACTCGTGCCGGCAACCATTTGGGGCAATGGATCATGATGGCGCTATTCCGGTTCTTCGTCGGACTGCTGCGGATGAGCCGGATCGTGCATTGCGACCTCGCCGACCTCGACCGACTTCGCGGCGAGGCGCTGCTGATCGTGCCGAATCACCCTTCGCTGCTGGATGCGGTGCTGGTCGTCTCGCGGCTGCCGAACGTGGTCTGCATCATGAAAGCACAGATCCTCGACAATCCGTTCCTCGGCGGCGGCGCCCGTCTGGCCGGTTACATCCGCGGGGACCACCCGATGGAGATGATGCGGAAGGCGCGCGAGGCCCTGCAGTCGGGCCGCCATGTGCTGGTGTTTCCGGAAGGGACCCGAACCAGCCAGGCTCCGGTGAATCCGTTCAAGGGTAACTTCGCGTTGATGGCCAAGCAGGCCGGCAAGCCGGTGCAGACCGTGCTGCTGGAGTCCGACAGCCGGTATCTGCAGCGCGGCTGGCCGCTGTTTCGGAAGCCGAATTTTCCGATCCACTACCGCGCCACGCTCGGCGAGCGCTTCGCCCCGCAGCCGGATGCCCAATCGCTGCAGCGGCAGGTGGAAAACTATTTCCGCGCCCGACTGACCGACCGCACGCTGCCGGAGCCGCGATGACCGAAACCTCCGACACGCATTTGGTGCTGATCCCGAGCTACAACAGCGGGCCTCTGGTGTTACAGGCGGTCCGCGAAGCCCGCGCGCACTGGAATCCGGTCTGGGTCGTGGTGGATGGCAGTACCGACGGCAGCGCCGAAGCGCTGCAGACCCTGGCCAACGAAGACGCAGGCGTGAGGGTGCTGCGCTTGGCCGCCAATTCGGGCAAAGGTGCGGCGATCCATCACGGGCTGAGGGAAGCCGCCCGCTGCGGCTACTCGCACGCGCTGACGATGGATGCAGACGGCCAGCACCCGGCCGCTGCGATCGCAGCGTTCATGACCCTTTCGCAACGGGAGCCGGGGGCGATGATCCTGGGCGTGCCGGTGTTCGGGCCGGACGCGCCGGCCTTACGCATCAAGGGACGCCGGATATCGAACTGGTGGGTGAACCTCGAAACCCTGTGGTGCGGGATCGGCGATTCGTTGTTCGGATTCCGGGTCTACCCGATCCGCCCGCTGCTGCACATCATGGACCGGACCCGCTGGATGCGCCGTTTCGATTTCGATCCGGAGGCCGTGGTCCGTTTGAGCTGGGCCGGGGTACCGGCGATCAACCTGCCGGCGCAGGTTCGTTACCTCGCGGCAGACGAAGGCGGCATCTCACACTTCCGCTATCTGCGCGACAATTTGCTGCTGACCGGCATGCACATCCGCCTGATGCTGGAGTGGCTGGTTCGCTGGCCGCTGCTGCTCGTCCGGCGAATCACGGCGGGACCATTCCGGGCTTACCTCTGACCTGGCGGGGCGCCCGCCGCTGCTTTGGTGTACGGTCGCATTGACGCAGCCGGCTCGAGACCTCGTCAAGCCGGAGTGCCGATTCGTTCGTCGTCCTCCAGTACCCGCGAGGCGGAACCGACCAGCAACGGATCGGGGGCGTGGACGACTTTCGGATTCTTGCCCGGATACGGAAGCTCGTACAGGAAGTGCCGCATGCAGTTGATCCGGGCACGCTTCTTGTCGTCAGCCTTGATCACGGTCCAAGGCGCGTCGGCCGTGTCGGTATGGAAAAACATCGCCCTCTTGGCCTCGGTGTAGTCGTCCCAACGATCCAGAGATTTGATGTCGATCGGGCTGAGTTTCCAGTGCTTCAGCGGATCGTCGCGGCGGGAAATGAAGCGCCGTAATTGTTCCGCCCGGCTGACCGAGAACCAGTACTTGAACAGCAAAATCCCACTGTTGGCGAGCATCCGCTCCAGCAGCGGAGCTTGACGGAGAAACTCTAAATAGTCCAGCGGCTTGCAGAAACCCATCACGCGTTCGACGCCGGCCCGGTTATACCAGGAGCGGTCGAAGAATACGATTTCGCCAGCGGTCGGAAAATGCGCGATGTACCGCTGAAAATACCATTGTCCGCGCTCGACGTCGTTGGGTTTTTCCAGTGCCACCACGCGGGCGCCGCGCGGGTTCAAATGCTCCATGAAACGCTTGATGGTTCCACCCTTGCCGGCCGCATCCCGCCCCTCGAACAGCACGATCACCCGCTGGCCGGTCTCCTTGACCCAGCTCTGGACCTTGAGGAGTTCGATCTGTAACTCCGCCTTGGCCCGTTCGTATTCCCGGCGACGCATGCGGACCGGGTAGGGATAGTCGGGCGGCAACTCCGCCACATCGCTATCTTCGTTGGTTCCGACCGGCGCAGTCGCAACCAGCATGGCGGTGGGCTCGTGGCTGACCGCCTCGATCTCGGCGGCAGCCGCCGGATT
>CAZXXC010000124.1:350-10602 GCA_964644665.1 uncultured Methylococcaceae bacterium | reverse complement strand
GCGGCGGCGTTCATACCAGACCGAGAGCCGCAGTTTCTCGTGCTTGAGGACGTCACCGGCGCTGGCAAGACCGAGGCGGCCCTGATTCTCGCTCAGCACTTGATGGCGGCGGGTCAAGTCGACGGCATCTACTTTGCGCTGCCGACCATGGCCACTTCCAACGCCATGTATGACCGAATCGAAAAGGTCTACGGCCAACTCTTCGCGCCCGGCACCGATCCTTCCCTGGTACTGGCTCACGGCGCTGCGCGAATGTCCAAGCGTTTCAATGCGTCCGTGGTTCCGGTCGATTGTTCTTGGGAAGACGACCGCTTGAACTCCGAGCGGGACTCGGCTTCCGCCCGGTGTAATGCCTGGTTCGCGGATCACCGTAAGAAGGCGCTGCTGGCCCATGTCGGCGTCGGCACGATCGATCAGGCACTTTTGGCCGTGTTGCACAGCAAGCACCAATCGTTGCGGGCGCTCGGCTTGTTCGGCAAGTTGTTGCTCGTCGATGAAGTGCATGCCTGCGATGCTTACATGCTTGCCCTGTTGGAGAAACTGCTGACCTTGCACGCCCGAGGCGGCGGCAGCGCGTTGCTGCTCTCGGCGACCTTGCCGTTGGCGACGCGCCAAAAGCTGGCGAATGCCTTTCGGAAGGGGTTGGGTCAGGAAATGCTGTCCTTGCGGTCGATGGCGTACCCGCTAGTGACTCACGTTCAGGAATCGCAATCCGAGCCGCCTGAGCTGCCCGTCGCGACACGTCCTGAAGTCGCCCGGGAAGTGGCGGTCGACTGCCTCAGCGAATACGTAGAGGTCTTGGGAGAGTTGCTTCGGACACTGCAGCGCGGCGGTTGTGTCTGCTGGATACGCAATACGGTTGCCGATGCCGTGGAAACCTTTGGCCGCCTGTCCGACGACGCGCGCTTCGACGCTACACGAATACATCTCTTTCATGCCCGCTTCACAACCGGCGACCGGTTGCGCATCGAAAACGACACGCTGGAACGTTTCGGCAAAAAATCCAAAGCTGAACAGCGCGCCGGGCAACTGTTGATCGCAACCCAAGTGGTCGAGCAATCGCTGGATGTCGACTTTGATCTGCTGGTTTCGGATCTGGCGCCCATTGACCTGCTCATTCAGCGGGCAGGACGGTTGCGGCGGCATGCCCGCGACCACACCGGAAATCCTTTGGCGGCGGGCATGCCTGATCAGCGCGGCTTGGCCCGGCTGATTGTATTCGGTCCACCGGCTGGCGGCGAGATCGAGGCAGATTGGTACCAGAGCTTCTTTCCAAAAGGCGCGGCGGTTTATCCGGATCACGGCCAGCTCTGGCTGACGGCGAACCTGCTGGCCGGGCGCCAGGGCTTTCGGATGCCGGAGGACGCCCGGTTACTGATTGAGGGAGTCTATGGCGAAGGTGCCGACGCCGATATTCCGGCAACTCTGCTTGGCAAGTTTTTTGATGCAGAGGCCGATCGACTGAAACAAAAGTCGGCGGCAAAATACAATGCGATCGATCTGGATCAGGGCTACCGTGCCGGCGAGGACAAATGGTGGGAAGACCACATCGCGCTCACCCGCCTGGGAGACGAAACGCATGCCGTGCTGTTGGCCCGCTGGCAAGAGGGCAGCTTGCGGCCTTGGCATGAGGGTGAGGATGGCTGGCTGCTCAGCGAAGTCCGGGTACGGCAAGTCTGGTTGGCCGAGGCTTCCATCGAAAACGCGGCATTGCAAAGAGCGCTCGACGATCTGAAGCCCGGTTTACCCGGCAAGGGACGCTGGGTCGTGCTGCTGCCGCTGACGGAAACGGAAGGGAATTGGCGATGTACTGCGGTCGACGGCAAACGGCGCAAGGTCGTCGCCACGTACTCCACCGAAACGGGCCTCACCGTTGAGGCTCAGGGTGTGTAAACGATGTCCTTCAACAGTTGCGGAGCATGCTCGGCGACCTTGATCAGCGTCTTGGCGGCTCCCGAAGGCTCGCGACGCCCTTGTTCCCACTGTTCCAAAGTGCGTCGGGATACGCCTAGCAAGCTGGCGAATTCCGATTGCGAAAGGCCTGTTTTGAAGCGCGCCCGCGCGGCCGCGGTCAGTGGCGGTGCGGCATATTCGGTTAACCGTCCGGCTCGCACGTCGGCGATGGAAGCCTCCAGTTCGGCGTTCAGGTCCCGGCCGGCTTCCCAATCTCTAATGGCTTTTCCGGTTGGTTTCGGCATCGATGGTCTCCGTCAGTCGCTTGAGGGTTTGAGGTTGAATGTTATCGGCGACATTCTTGCTGTAGAGGGTCAACAGCCAGATTTTTCCTGCACGATCGACGTGATAGTAGATCACTCGCAACCCGCCCCGCTTGCCCATGCCCGGCCGGGACCAGCGCAGCTTGCGGGCTCCTCCCGAGCCGGGGATCAGGTCGCCGATATCCGGCCTCGCGATCAAAGTCTGTTGCAGTTCGCGGAATTCGTTGTCGGACAAATACGCTTCGCGGCTTTTGCTGAAAGCGGGCAGTTCAACAAAACCAAGTGCAAGGGTAGTATGCGTCATTGGCGTAGTTCCTTCAAGACGGGAAGGATGAGGCTGCGGCGGGCATAGAAGCCCGCCGCCTCCCCACGGGTGTGGGGAACGACATATCTCCGAGTACGCTCAGCGAAGATCAACCCGGATCATCCCCGAGAAGAGGGGATCTGTGGGAATTTTCCGAGGATGGCATAGGAAGAACAACCCTTACATGTATACTGGCGTTGCGCTATTTAATCTCGCCCATTCCCACTCTAAAGGCGTTGTGTCGCTCCAGCAATTGGACTAACGACGCAACGAAACAGAGATGGCTCAAGGAGATTGCGGATGTTGAACCTCTTGAACGATCGCTGGATTCCCGCCAGACGCGCCAGCGGCGAATTCGAAACCATCGCCCCCTGGCAACTTACGGAAGGACTAGACGCCGACCCCGTCGTCTCCCTCGACGCTCCCCGCCTCGATTTCAACGCATCGCTGCTGCAATTCCTTATTGGTTTGCTGCAAACCCTCTCACCCCCTGAGGACGAAGATGCCTGGGACGACTGGCGCGATTCACCCCCCAACCCCGAACAATTAAAAGAACACTGGTCGCCGTTCGCATCCTACTTCAAACTGGCGGGGGAGAGTGCGCGATTCATGCAGGATTTCGAGCTGAGGGAAGGCGAGCCCAAGCCGATTTCGGCCCTGTTGATCGATGCGCCTGGGGCGAAGTCGGAAAGGGACAACACTGATCACTTCGTCAAGCGCGGCTGCGTCACCGGCCTCAGCCCGGCATGTGCAGCCATGGCCTTGCTGACTCTGCAAACCAATGCGCCGGCTGGCGGACAGGGGAATCGAACGTCTCTGCGGGGCGGCGGGCCATTGACGACGCTGGTCATGCCCATGCGCACCAACGGCAGAGCGTTGTCGCTGTGGGAACTGCTTTGGTGGAACGTCCTGCCCAAGCCGACGTTTTTGCTTGATTGGGATGGCCCGGATACACCGGAAGCCATGTTCCCGTGGGCCGGTCCGATCAGG
Source organism: uncultured Methylococcaceae bacterium (assembly GCA_964644665.1). Lineage (GTDB taxonomy): Bacteria > Pseudomonadota > Gammaproteobacteria > Methylococcales > Methylococcaceae > Methylotetracoccus. Next base: position 7,092 of record CAZXXC010000124.1, on the reverse strand, counting down.
ACCAGCGATCCGAAATCCGGTTATGTCTACGCCCCGGTCAATACGCATCCGGCTCACGTCTATTGGGCAACCCCACGCCGAGTTCGGCTGGATTTCGATCAGACTGGCAGCGGGGTTTGCAGCCTGTCGGGTGAACAATCGGAGAGCTTGGTTTGCCGGTACATCACCAAGAATTACGGCGCCAACTACGTTGGCTGGCGCCATCCCCTCAGTCCCTATTACTACGACAAAGACCGACAACTCCTTCCCGTGCACGCCCAGCCCGGCGGCATGACCTACCGGCATTGGCTGGGGTTGGTGGCGAATCAGCAGGACGGGGGCAAGGAGGCGGCCCGGGTGGTGCGTGAATTCGGAAACCGAGCTTCATATACCAACGACGAGGCTCGACTGTGGGCCTTCGGTTACGACATGGACAACATGAAGCCACGGTGCTGGTACGAGTCGAACATGCCGTTACCGGCGATTCCCGAGGGGGTGGCGTTGGAATATTTCATCAGTTTGAGCAAACGATTGATTGCCGCGGCAGAACTGTGTGCAGGGTATCTGCGAACAGCCATCCGGCAAGCCTGGTTCGGACCGGCAGACAAAGTGGATACGGCTAAGTTGGCATATTTGGATTCGGTTTTCTGGCAGGATACCGAGGCCACATTCTACGACCTGATGCAGAAAACGGCAGGCTTCGTCAAGAGCGGTGAAGTCGGCTCGGAAGAGCGCGTGCAGCTTTGCTCAACTTGGTATCGAACCCTGAGGCACCAAGCAATCGGCCAATTCGACTATCACGCTTATTCCGGAGCCTGGGAATATGAAAACGCCGAGCGTATCGCGTTGGCTCGGAATGAGTTGGAAAAAAAAATCAACGGTAAAAAGCTGCGCACAGAAGCTCTTGATTTACCAGCAAAATCCAGAGCAGAGCCAGAAATGGAGACGGAGGCCATGTCATGAAGAGTCCCTTCGATAGCGGACAACCCGCTGGAGCATTGCTGCGAGGCTGGTGGAAAAGTCTGGAAGACAACAAGGGCCAACGCGCGGAGTTGTGCCGTTGCGCGACGCCCACCGAAATCTTGCTTTGTCCGGCTTTCTACAATATTGGCCAGCCACTGGAGGATGTTGGAATTTCCAGAGGAAAGCGTGAAGTGGTGGCGGCAATCATCGGTTTGTTGGCGCATGTTCGCAACGACAATGCTCAGTCTTCCTTGCCAAAAGCAATGGCGTACGGAGAAGGCAAACCGAGAGTGAGTACCACCCGCTTTCGCGCTCTACTGGAAGCGCAATCGGTAGGGGATCTCTATCCCTTGCTGCGTCGAGTTTTGGGCTTGCTGGATAAGACAGCAAATATTGATGATTTGGCCACGAGTCTTTTCTACTGGGATAACGAAACCAGAAAACGCTGGGCCTCTGAATACTTTGTCAATGCTCCCAAGAAGCCTGCAAACGCTTAATGTCACAATTGGCAAGGAGTGATGGAATGTCCCGATTTCTGCAATTACACCTGTTAACCTCCTACCCCCCTTCCAACTTGAACCGCGACGATCTGAACCGTCCGAAATCGGCCGTCGTCGGGGGCGTGAAACGGCTGCGAGTTTCTTCGCAGAGTCTTAAACGCGCCTGGCGAACCTCCGAACTGTTCAAGACAACCCTGGAAGGCCATGTAGGAACACGCACCAAGGAAATGGGGCGCAAGATCTATGGCCAACTCATCGGCAATGGCATTGCGGAGAAAGACGCTAAGGAGTGGGCGAAAGCGGTTGCCAGCCAATTCGGCAAATCCAAGTCGCCGGATAAGGCCGATCCATTGGCTGAACTGGAAATCGAGCAGTTGGCTCACTTCAGTCCGGAGGAACAGACAGCCATTGATGCGCTGGTGGCGCAACTGGTTGTTCAAGAGGCGGGTCCCACCGATGACCAGTTAAAGCTGCTCCGTCACGAGCATCAAGCCGCCGACATCGCCCTGTTCGGGCGCATGCTGGCCAGCACGCCGGATTTCAACACCGAGGCCGCTGCCCAGATCGCCCACGCCATCACCGTCCACAAGGTTCAGGAAGAAGATGATTTCTTTACCGCCGTCGATGACCTCAACCGTAGCGACCGGGGCGCCGGTCACATGGGCGAATCCGGCTTCGGCGCTGGCGTGTTTTATCTCTATGCCTGCATCAACCGCGAATTGCTGCTGGAGAATCTTCAGGGAGACCAGGTGTTGACGAGCAAGACCTTGACGGCATTGTTGGAATCGATGTGCAAGGTGGCTCCCACCGGCAAGCAGAACAGCTATGCCTCTCGTGCCTACGCTTCCTATGCCTTGGCGGAAAAGGGCGATCAGCAGCCCCGTTCATTGGCTCTGGCCTTCCTCAATCCAGTAAACGGCCCGGACTTCGTCAACGAAGCCATCGCAAAGTTGGATCAGAAAGCCGAAAACATGGACAAGGTCTACGGGACTTGCGCCGATGCCCGTTATTCGTTCAATACGGAAACCGGCGCAGGCACGCTGGAAGGACTGATTCGATTCGCCACGGAGTAAGGCCCATGTCCGAATTCCTGTTGTTTCGTCTCTATGCGCCGATGGCCTCGTGGGGCGATACGGCGGTTGGCGAGTTTCGCCCGACCGACAACCGCCCTGGCAAGTCGGCCATCGCCGGCTTGCTGGCGGCGGCCCTGGGTATTCGCCGAGAGCGGGAAGAGGATCATCGGCGGCTGCATGACGGTTATGGATTGGCGGTATGTGCCCAAGTGCACGGCCGGTTGTTGCGAGATTTTCATACCGCTCAGGTGCCGTCCGCTCGTCGCAATACGGTTTACCGAACTCGGCGGGAAGAACTTCTTGCCGACGATTTGAATACCATTCTTTCCACCCGCGACTACCTAGTCGACGCCATTCATGTCGTTTGCCTGTGGGCCAAGCCGGGCGGGAAGCATGCGCTAATGGAAATCAGGGATGCCCTTAAGAAACCCCGGTTTTCGCTTTATCTGGGCCGCAAGGCGTGCCCGCCGGCCATACCCTTGGAGCCGCAGGTATTGCAAGCCGATACCATCAAGGCAGCTTTTGGCACAGCCAAATTCCAGGTTAATCCGGAATTTGGTGCATCGTCCAGGCAGACGAGGACCGCGGAGTACTACTGGGAGGAAGGTATCGAGCACGGCTTTGGCACGTATCAGTCGATACGGCGCCGGGACCGTCTCGTCCACCGCGGGCGATGGCAGTTCGGCGAGCGCGAGGAATTCCAGGCTCTGCGGGAGGAGGCATGAGGTATTTCAGCAAGGCTCAACTCGACTTGAGCCAGCGATCGGCGCGGGAGAGGCTGCTCGAACTGGACAACCCCTACCGCGAGCACCAATTGCTTTGGCAACTCTTTCCCGACGCCGCAAAACGTGACTTTCTGTTCGCGAGGGCGTCGGAGGAACAGCCGACATATTATCTGGTGTCGGCTTCCAAACCCTTGGCTCCGACCGCGGCCTGGATCGTTCAAACGCGCGACTATCAACCGCAGCTATCGGTCGGGGAGCAACTGTTGTTCAAGCTGAGGGCCAATCCGGTAAGCGTTGGTAAGACCCCCAGAACACCTCAGCAGCATCAGGCCTGGCTCGAAAATCGAAAACGGAAGGGCCTTTCCGAAAAGGACCCGAACCATGTCTTTTCGAGACGCATACGCCACGATGTGGTGATGCAGGCCAAGCGAGATCTGGGTTGGAAATCCTTGCCCGAGGACGAACGCCCGCTGCTGGCCGAGTTGGCTCAACAGGCAGGGACCCGGTGGTTGATCGAGCGGGAACCGGCCAACGGCTTTCGGCTGCATCCCGATTTCCTAAGAGTCGATGGATATTTCCAGCACCGTTTCAGCAAGAAGGGAAGTGGCCTCATCCGCTTCAGCAGCCTCGAATTCGAAGGGCTCCTCACGGTGATCGATCCTGCTATGTTCGTCGAAAAAGCGCTATTCAACGGCATCGGTCCCGCCAAGGCCTTCGGTTGCGGGTTGCTGCTGGTCCGTCGGGTTTGATGTGTATAATCGATGTGTAGATCATGTGCACTGGTGAGACGACCGTGACCCACCGAGTCAATGTAATGTTGGAAGATGACGTTTGGGCGGCCTTGCAGGCGATTCCTCCCGGAGAGCGTAGCCGTTTTCTCAATGAGGCCGCCGCCAGAGAACTATTGCGGCGTCAGCGCGTGGCGGCCATGGCGCGCATGGATGCTGCGCGGGCAACCATGGCGCCGGTTCCAGGCACTTCCGAGCAGTGGATTCGTGAAGATAGGGATAGCCACTGATGCAGGTGGTGGTTCCTGACGCTTCCGTTCTGCTCAAGTGGGTGTTGCCAGGTGAGGGCGAAGCGCACAGGGAGCGGGCCTTGGCACTGCGCAGTGCGGTCGCGCTGGAACGAGTCGACGTGCTGGTGCCCGCCCTGTGGTACTTCGAAGTGGGTAACACCTTGGCTCGCAAGTATCCGCACGATGCCGCAGCACGGTTGGCCGATTTGCGGGCATTCAGGCTTTCGGAAGCTGCGATGGACAGCGATATCGAAGGGGTGATCCTGCGCTTGACCGCCGGATTCGGAGTCACGTTCTACGATGCCGCTTACCACGCCCTGGCCATCGTAAACGGCTGCACTTTCCTCACCGCCGACGAGAAGTACTTGCAAGCGGTAGCCGGCGAGCCCCACATCATGCATCTGAAGGACTGGCATTGAGTCCCTGATTTCCCGACCCGCGGAGCACGCGATGCAGCACGCCACCGTTCTACCGATTTCCGAATCCGACTACCTGGCCGGCGAACCCGCGAGCGCCATCCGCCACGAGTATGTCGCCGGACACGTCTACGCGATGGCGGGTGCAGGCAAGGCGCACAACACCATTGCACTGAATCTTGCGACGCGATTGCGCAGCCACTTGCGCGGCACGCCGTGCCGCAGCTACATCGCCGACATGAAGGTCCGCGTGGTGCGTGATCAGGCCTATTACTATCCGGACGTGGTGGTGACCTGCTCCGAGCGCGACACGGGCGCCGATGCGCCGAAGGACTTTCTGACCGAGCCCACGCTGATCATCGAGGTGCTGTCCGAGAGCACGGAGTCCATCGACCGGCGCGAGAAAATGCGGGCGTATGCGTCCTTGGAGGGCCTCAGGGAATATGTACTGGTCGAAAGTCGAGGCCAGCGGGTGGAGCTTTACCGCAAGCTGCCGGAGGGCGGATGGGACCAGTGGATCCTGTCGCCCGGCGAGCAGGTCAGTCTGAACAGCGTGGACCTGACACTGGACTTCCGGGAGATCTACGAGGATGTGGAGTTCTGAACCCCGCTGGCCGGCGGGCGAGTCCGGCGCATCGCGATCCGGCCAATGCTTCCCCCGCTGAAACCCATCGCGATGAAGGAGCGCGTCTCGCAGGTCTTCATCGAGCGGGGCGAGATCGACGTGCTGGACGGCAGCTTCGTCGTGATCGATGTCAACGGCGTCCGCACCCATATCCCGGTCGGTTCCATCGCCTGCATCATGCTGGAACCAGGCACCCGCGTCTCGCATCGCGCCGCCGCGCTCGCTGCGCGAGTCGGCACATTGTTGGTCTGGGTCGGCGAAGCCGGCGTGCGCCTCTATGCATCCGGCCAACCCGGCGGTGCTCGCTCCGATCATCTGCTGTATCAGGCCAGGCTGGCGCTGGATGACGAGTTGCGGCTGAAAGTCGTGCGCAAGATGTACGAGATCCGATTCGGCGAAAAGCCGCCCGAACGGCGCAGCGTGCAGCAACTCCGGGGTATCGAGGGCGCCAGGGTCCGTAAGATGTATGAACTCCTGGCCAAGCGCCACGGCGTGACCTGGAAGCATCGCAACTACGACGCCGAGGAGTGGGGTTCCGGCGATCTGCCGAACCGCTGCATGAGCGCGGCGACGGCCTGCCTGTACGGCATCACCGAGGCGGCGGTGCTCGCGGCCGGTTACGCGCCGGCGGTCGGCTTCATCCACACCGGCAAGCCGCTGTCCTTCGTCTACGACATCGCCGATCTGTTCAAGTTTGATACGGTCGTGCCGGTCGCGTTCAAGATCGCTGCGACCAATCCGGCGGAGCCGGAGCGGAAAGTCCGCTTGGCCTGCCGCGACATGTTCCGGGAAACCCGCTTGCTGCAAAAGATCATTCCGGCCATCGAAGAGGTGCTGGCGGCCGGCGGCGTGGCGCCTCCCGAGCCGCCCGAGGATGCCGTTGGACCGGCGATCCCGAATCCGGAGAGCCTGGGTGATGCTGGTCATCGTGGTTGAGAACGTCCCGCCCCGATTGCGGGGCCGGCTCGGCGTCTGGCTGATCGAGGTTCGCGCCGGTGTCTACGTGGGCGATCTTTCCAAGCGGGTTCGCGAGATGATCTGGTCACAGGTCGAAGCCGGCCTGGAAGACGGCAACGCCGTGATGGTCTGGTCGACCAACACCGAATCGGGGTTCGACTTTCTGACGCTGGGCCGCAACCGCCGCATGCCGGTCGAACTCGACGGTCTCAAGCTGGTGTCGTTCTACCCGCCGGAACCAGCGGGGGAGGCGGCGCCAGATGCTCTTTAACAAATCGGAATTGCTGTTGGGAACGGGGCTGTTGTTCGGTAGAATTTTGGTTGCCCGTTTTTCCCATTTCTGACAACGAGTTGGAAATGGTCCGTTCCCCACGCCCGTGGGGATGAACCGCCGGCCTGCGTCGTACTCAACGCTCCGTTCAGCCGTTCCCCACGCCCGTGGGGATGAACCGATGTTGGCGAGTTTGCGAGGGGTCCAGTCATCCC
>CAZXXC010000124.1:0-340 GCA_964644665.1 uncultured Methylococcaceae bacterium | reverse complement strand
CGAGGAGCACACCCGCCTGATGCGTTCCCCCCGCCCGTGGGGATGAACCGTACACCCGGATCGTGATTGATGAAGCCGCCCAGCGTTCCCCACGCCCGTGGGGATGAACCGAAGCTGATAGCCGCGTCAAACCTATTGAAGACGCGTTCCCCACGCCCGTGGGGATGAACCGTCGGCGATCAACGCGACCGAGGGCGACGAAGGCCGTTCCCCACGCCCGTGGGGATGAACCGTGCGAATCATGTAGCAACCAAGCATGGCTGCTCCGTTCCCCACGCCCGTGGGGATGAACCGCTGGAAAAAGAGCTATCCGATGATTACGAGCGCCGTTCCCCACGCC
>CAZXXC010000123.1:0-10616 GCA_964644665.1 uncultured Methylococcaceae bacterium | reverse complement strand
AAAATCATCTTGTTGCATAAACAATTTAGAAGATATACCAATAGATAAAGAAGAAGTAGAAGCATATTTGCGAGTAATAAAGTAATTAATGAAAATAGAAAAGGAGAATATGAGAAAATGACGACAGAAAGACTACAAGAAAAATTTGAAGAATTTATTGGACAATTAAATAAATTAGAAGGGATATATATCAACAATAAACTTTTTATTGATTGGGAGGAATTAGCATGTTTAGTTTATGATTTTGAGGATGAATTAATCGCTGAAAATGAAAAACATAGTCTCATCAAGCGATGATTTGATTAATAATATAAAAAATTCTGAACATCTAAAAGAAAAATGAATAACAATGGAGGGCGGATTAATTGAAATTTACAACCACAAAATTTCAGATTAATTTGGTGAACCAAATATTAGACAGAAACAAAATTATAAAACAACTTAATCAATAACTTAATTTTTGAAATCTTTTATGAAATATAACCTTATTATATATTACTTACTTTTTATAATAATCGCGCTTATTATCAGAACACAAATTGCTGTGTCTCAAACAACTCAAACGAAATATAGAAAAGCGTTACTACTCAATCAATCGGTGGGTGGACAGATTTTCGATAATACAAACGTAAATTGTGGTGCCTCGTCAGTAACTGCAAAAACATCGGTTGTTGCTTATAATCGTGCGCATGGTTTAAGTGGTTCTGATAGCGTAAGTATGAATAAACAATATTATCCCAGCATTGGAAATAATAGTTACAACACCTGGCATAAAATATTTGATCATCAACTGACAACAGACTGGAATAATTTACAGAATTATCGTTCAATGTATTCTGTGATTATAATTAAAGCATGTTTTGCTTATGAAGGAGGTCATACAGCAGAAGGGAGCGAGGATGATATACCATACAGAGATTCACGCAGGACAACATGGTTGTCAAAATGGCATGTTAGAGCAATAGTTGATTCGATGAAGAAAATGCCAGGCACATTCTGGGTTATATGGACACAAATTCCTATTGCTCAAAACGAAAACACAACTAATGCTCAGCGTGATAAGAGAATTGCAAAATGGATGAAGGACACGCTTGCAAAAGGACTTGACCCGGTTTACGGAAATAATTTCCCGCCCAACGTTTATATTTTTGATGCACACAGCATAATGTCAGATTCCAACGGGAAAGCTTTGTTTGGATGTTCCAGCGTTGATGCTCATCCTACACCAACCGGAATAGCAACTGTAGCACCGCTTTTTGTAAATGAAGTATTCAATGCATCAATATCTTATGAAGGAGGATTGCCCGCTCCGCCAACTCAAACTAAGTCTCCTAGGCTTAAGTCTCCTGGAGAATTGCGCTAACTAACTATCTGCAGGAGAGAATAAAAAATGCCTAAACCAGTAGTTAAAAACAGAAAAACTGCCTACCATGCAGAAGGATATAATAAGCATTATCCACAAAATAAAGGGAATCCTAAAAATGAATATTGAAGTTGATTTAGATCAAATAAATAACAGATATATAAATTTATGGAAAAAATATAATAAAAATCGCGACATCACCAACCTTTATCCAATACAATATCCGCCGAAAATGAAAAGTGGTTCTTTACTTTTTGTAGGTTGTAATCCATCTTTTCGAAATGAGATAAAAGAAAAGAGTCGTACTAAGCTGGACGAGGATATGACCGAAGAAAGTTTCTATAGGTGGGGTAATCTTGACGTTCAAAAATTCCAATTGGCAGAAAAAAATTATTTTCTCAGTTTAAATAAAGAAGAGATCATTAAAGATGGATATTTCAAGGTACTAGAGGAAGTGACGACAAAAGCTAAATTACCGTACTGGGAACATATCGATCTTTTTGCAATAAGAGAAACTAACCAAAAAAAAGTTAAAAATGCTCTAATAAACAAAGATAAAAATGATTTGACTGAGTTTGCTCAAGCGCAGATTGATATTACGCTGGATGTTATAAAATTATTACAACCAAAAATTATCGTTATAATTAGTGCATTTGCATCCCACGTTATTAAAAATGAAAGGAAGATCGATTTAGAACCCAGCGAGGATTTTGGCACATATATGATGACAATTGGTAATAAAAAGACGCCTATATTTTTTTCAGGTATGTTAGCGAGGCAGCATGCATTAGATATTTTTAGTAGAGAAAGACTTGAATGGCATATACGGTTTGTTAACAATTTATTACTACATACAAAAGAATAGGTACTTGTAAGATATAATAATACAAAAAAGGATGAAACAAGTCCATATTAACTTAAACATTAAACTAACTCAAACATTCAAAGGGATTATGAGACTGAAGATAAGAACGTACGGGAAAAAAGTTGCCTGGGACCATGGTGACAAAGTCACGCTCGTGCTCACTTCGCGTAATTCCTTTTCGTGAATTTAAAATCACAAATTTAAAAATCTTAAGTTAGAAAAAAGTAATCCGATCTTTTATCCGATCTTTCCGATCTTTGTCCGATCTTTCAGAACGTCAACTAGAGACTCCGATCTTTATTCCCTTTTCGATCTTTGTCCGATCTTTAAAAAAAAAGGGGGTTAAAAAATGATAGTCTTTATCCGATCATTGCGATCTTTATCCGATCATTTAAAAAAAGGGGTTAAAAAAAGCCGATCTTTCCGATCTTTTGTCCGATCATTTGAATCTATGTCCGATCTTTTGTCCGATCATTTGAATCTATGTCCGATCTTTCCGATCATTATCCGATCATTAAGCGCCAACAGGCATCCTATGCCAACAAAACTCCTTAACTTCAGAATCTTTAAGAGGCCCCTTAAAAACCAACAGGATAAATAAAGCCAACAGGAAAAAGCCAACAAGAATTTCAAGAGGCCCTTAGGAAACCTTTGAAAATTCTGAAGTTAAAACACGTCCTTGAAGTGTGGAAATTAGTGATTTTGAATCGGTTTTTAACAAATTCTAGAATAGCTTCCAGGCGCTCCAGAATAGACTTTTTTAAGATGTTTTCTGTTACCAATTAGCCAAAGAACGCCAAACGAGGCCCCTTATGCCAACAGGAGACCTTAACTTCAGAATCTTTAAGAGACTCTTAAAACGCCAAATAACGCCAATTATCCAATAACCATAACCCGATCTTTCCGATCTTAGACGCTCCAATAATCACCATAACCCGATCTTTCCGATCTTTCAAAACACCAACTGGAGGTTCAGAACACCAACTGGATAACAACAGGCCCTAAAGCCAAACTCGCCAACAGGCTAATTTGTTTTCTTATCTTCAGCGGCCCTTGAAGAGGGCCCTAAGGTGTAATCAAGAATCAATAAAATAACTTCAGAATCTTTTGCAGAGGCCCTTTCATCCGGGAAAGGAATTTTTACTGGCATCTTAAAGACCCTTGATTAAAAGCCAACAGGCTCTTGAATTAGAAATCTCTCTTTAGGAGCCATTTTTAAACCAATTCTCAACAGCCTTCAACAGTCTTCAATATTGTCAAGGGGGCCCCCTTGAAGTAGAAATAAAAATTACCTTAACTTCAGAATTTTCATAAAATATAGGCTGAAAGCCAACAAGCCAACATTCTAGAGCCCTTTCATCCGGGAGAGGAATTTTTACTGGCATCTTATCCGAAATCCAACAGGCCCTTGAAATACGAGGCCCTTGACTTGAAAAAGCCAAACAGGCCTTAAATACAAGCCAACAGGCCCTCAACAGGCCCTTGAAATACAAGAGGCCCTTGAAACCTTAAAAGAGGCAAAGCCAACAGGCCTTAAATACAAGCCAACAGGCCCTTGAAAGTTTTTAAAAGCCAGCAGCGTCTTCAGAGGCTCTTGATTATAAGAGGCCTTAGAAACTCAAGAACGGGAGAGGAATTTTTACTGGCATCTTACCCAACGCCAACAGACCTTGAATTAGCCAACGGGCCTCTGTAAAGAAGCCCTTTGAAAAAGCCAACAGCAACGCCACAATCCACCAAGGATTCAAGAGACCCTTAGAAACCTCTCAACTTGAAGGGCTCTTGAAACCCTTGAAGCGACTCTTAGAAGCCAACAGAAAGCCAACAGGCATCCTATGCCAACAAAACTCCTTAACTTCAGAATTTTTAAGAGGATTAAACAGCCAACAGACTTGAAACTGCTAGAGGCTCTTATCAACAAGTTTTTATAGAGGATAGAGGCTCTTGAAAAAGTACAAGAGGCCCTTTTACTTTTTGTGTAAATGTTTTTAAGAGGTGGCCCTTATCTTTCAAACTGCCTTAAAAAGTAGTATTTTTGAGAAATCTGTAATAAAGTTTGTTTTTTATCAACAGTCTCTGAATTCTTTTAAGTTAAAGTAGGAGGCCCTTAACAAATGACTTATCTTTTCGAAGACCTTGCTTGGGGCTTCTTTAATAACCCTTATCAACAGACTCTTGATAAGAAACCCTGTCAACGGCCAACGCTACAGGGCCTCTAACAATCTTAAGTTAAGGGGATGCTTTTGTCCAGGGTATCTTGGAACTTAAAAATAGCGATCTGGAGTCATTTTTAATAAGTTTTAAAAAATAGCGATCTGGAGTCATTTTTAATAAGTTTAAAATAGCGATCTGGAGTCATTTTTTAAAAAAAGTTTATTATCTAAATTTTTTTTCCTAGGTATGTACATTTAAGTTAAGATTTTATATATTAACCTAACAAAAATTAATTGGAGATCAATTATGAACTATAAACTTTTAAGAAAAATGGTTGAAGCGGAGATCAATAAAATTTTAAACGGAGAAGAGCAAAGATTTTCTTATTTGCTCGAAGGACCACACGGAATTGGAAAATCTGCTTTTTTTAAAGAACTTGCAATTGATTTAGATGGTTATTTTATTGATATTCGCTTAGGTCAAAGAGACTTAGGCGATATTATCGGTCTTCCTGTAATAGAGCTTGACAACAAGTCACAAAAGCATATGGTTCATATAAAACCCGAATTAGTAAGAAAATTATTCGTTAAAGACCTATCAGAATTAGGTTTAATGGGAGACAAAGATGATATTCTTGCTACCTCAAGGCCAAAGAATAAAATCGGAAAACCATATAAATTTATAGTTGCTTTACTCGATGAGTATAATCGGGGTACGAAAGACGTTCAACAAGCGGTGTTCGAATTGGTATATGATCGTTCAATGAATGGAGATAAAATCAATCCCCTAGTTTTCTTAGCGGCCGCTTGCAATGATAATATAGAAATCTATACGATAACTGAAGGTGACCCTGCTTTCCGTTCAAGATTTAAAACAATAAAATATACTCCAAGCGTCGATGAGTGGCTTAATTGGGGAAAAAAGAAAGGAGAACTTTGTCCTGAACTACTTTATGTAATTGAAATGGACAAGTCTCTCGCTGATCCCCCAAAAGATAAAGACAATAATTCAATTGATTTTTTGAATCAGCCACACACGAACAGAAGAAGTTGGCACGAATTTTCAAAGTTTTATACTAACCATAAGAACGAATTCAACGAACTCGAAATCCGTGATATATGTGCTACTTTCGTAGGAGAAAAAGCAGCTGAGATTTTTAGGCTTATGGTGAAAAAAATGAAAGAAACACAAGAAGCAGCCGCACAAGCAGAAAATAACGAAAATAATATTGTCAGAAATTTTTATGACAACTTTATGAGACACAGAAAATGGAGCGTTGAAGTAGCTAAAATGGAACTTCAGAAATTCTCCCCAAGCGATTTACAGGCTCTCGCAGATTATTGTATAAAAGCATTTGGTCTTTTCACTTATGTAGTGACTGTAGTTAAAAACCAAATTTTTATTCTTTCGGAAATTTTACCAAGAGAAATTTTTGCTCGTATTTGGAACGAGATGCCTAATAATGGTTTACGGGAAAAATTAATTGCTCACGCAGAAACAGTTGGAAAACCTGATTATTTTAAACAGTTTGAAGCAAAATAATTATTTTTGCCACTTATGTACAATAGACTTTTTCTTTTTTATATTATAAATAAATGAAAGGAGAGTTTTTATGAAAAAAAATAATATAAGTGATAAGTTGAGAAAAGCAGCGTCATCTTCTGTAAAAGCAGATGGAAAGCCACACATTCAGGGCGCGGAAGAACTAGTAGATAAAGTCATTAATTTAAAGAAAGAGCTTGAGGACTTAGAGGTAGCCTATGCGGCTACAGAATCAGAGCTAATAAACGTAGCATACGAAAAGTATGACGAAGAAAGAAAAAATCGGAGATACTCAAACTCTATAATTGCCGAAGGAAAAGAAACAAACGGGGCTGCAATAATCTTTTCCGATAAATTTTCGAACCTTCCGATTGAAATGGAAGCAGAACTCAGAAAGAAAGACCCTCGTTACGATGACCATTTCGTAGAAGTTCGTAAATTGGAAGTAAAGCGTGACAATGGTAAAACTATATCTGACGAATTAATTGGAAAAATAATGGAAGCTTTAGAAAAAGCAGGATTAGATTTCGATGAAATTTTCAACGTAAAAGTTGAAATAGGAACTAAAAAGGGTCTTGCTGAGAGATTCAATGAACTTCCTGAAAACGTAAAGGGAATTTTGAAGCAAGCAAAACCATCAATCAGAAACTTAACTGAAGATAGGAAAGTAATATGATTAAATCTGCTGTTAAGCAATCAATCAGGATAGCTTCTATTAGAGCAAAGATGGCAGTTCATTTTCCTGTTTTGTACAAAGTTTTTGATTTCGTTTACCAATATCCTTCTTATGAAATTGAATCAATGGCAGTAATTCCGATTCACTATCATATAACGAAAAAACCTACAGGATATCATGATTTTGTTTGGAATCCTAACTTTGTTTCTAAGCTTTCAAACCAATTAATACTTGGATGCACGTTACATGAACTTTTGCACATTTTACTTGGACATACATCAGGTAGAAACCCAATAAAAGAAGAAGAACTTAAAATTGATAAGTCAGGTACTGCATATAAAAAAATGAAAAACAAGTTTAACATTTGGTCTATTGCTGAAGATCTTGCAGTAAACTCACTTATAGAACCCTATCTAGTTGATAGTAAAAAATGTAATATCGAACCTTGCATTCCAGGAAAGGGAGAGTTTTATTGGTTACAAAAAAATCAACATGCTGAATATTATTACAACGAAATATTGAAAGATACAAAATTGCTTAAACGTAAAGATTTTGGCATTGATAAAGATTTCCGTACACTTGATGATCATAGTCTTTGGGGACAAACAACAAAAACACAAAAAACAAAAGAAGAAGTTGAAGAAACTTTAAAAGAAATTGCAGATATTTCTATTCCTAAGCTATCTGCTGGAACTTCAACAATAAGAAAACTTATCGCGGCCGAAGGCTCGAATGGTTCAAAAAACTATGAGTGGATAGGTAATTACCGCGGTATAGGGTCTCTAAATGAATAATAAAAGATATTGTATAATAAAAGTAGATCCACGTTGGAGGTGGAAAACTTGGATTTGCTTTAACTTTGTAATGGAGTCCGGAATGCCAATATTACAATCGTGGCCAGAACCTATTGAAATTTGCACAAATTAAGCAGGCAAGGTACTCCTCCCGTGTACCTTACCTACTTTTATTTTTCTAGGCTATGTACAATTTCCTTTTTATTTTGTACATTTATAATAAATAAATAATAGATAACAATAATAAATATATGAAATCGATAAAAATACAGCAGCAACATAACGAGAAAGAAAGACAAGCAATTCGACTCGCTATTTCTCGTGCAGAATTTATGATGAGATTTCCTACCCTGTACAAAACATTCGAGTATATTGAAATTAATGAATCCGACAGCGTTGAAACGATGTCAGTAACTCCAATTTTTTCCAGTAAAAAATTTACTGGCTATCACGTCTTGAAATATAATGTTAACTTTTTGAAGCAATTAACTAAGAAGCAGTTAATTGGAGTCCAAATGCACGAGATTCTACACATTCTGCTTAAGCATACAACTAAGCGCAATCCTATTGAGAGTATTGAGGATTCCGATAAGGTTAAGGTTTCCGATAAGGTTTCAATAGATGATAAGTGTAAGTTGTGGAATATAGCCTGCGATTTGGCAATTAACTGCTTTTTAAAAGAATTTTTATCTGAAAAAGAGAAAAGTTTTCAAAAAACCTCTCGTATAGGAATATTTCCCAATGATTTCGGGCTACCAGAATTTCTGTGCGCAGAAGAGTATTATAAAAAACTATTAAGTCTTCGTAAAAATGAATATCTTAGCGGCGAAGAGATAAAAACACTTCTTAAAGATAAAATAATTTTAAGTCACGATGATTGGATTGATACAGACGTTGATGGTAATGTCGAAGCTGAAGTTGACAGTAATGATAAGAACAAAAGTAGTAAGAGTAAGAGCAAAAGTGATAAGAGTGATGGAAGTGAGAATGGTAATGATGGGAGAAAAAGCCCCGAAGAAGTCGCAGAAGCTTTAAGTGAAATTGCCGAAGCTGTGGGCCTCAAGGCAGGAACTGGTACACAAACAACAAAAGTAGTTGATTTAACAAACGGTTCTCAATTAGCAGTTCCCGGATGGAAGAAAAAAGCTACTCATATATCTGTACACGGATTTGAAGTCATTATAAACTTGACTAGAAAAAAACCTGACAGAAGATTTGGTTTCGTATTTCCTGGTAAAAAGAGAATTCCAGTAAGAAACAAATGTCTTGTAGCAGTTGACGTTTCTGGTTCTATAAAAGAGACATTGCTTCAAACTTTTTGCGAGCATTTAAATAGTTTAAAGAAACACGCAGATTTTAAAATGATTCTGTTTAACAGTGAAATTATAAATGCCAAAGGAAAAGTAATAGACATAGAAAAAGAGCAAATAGAAAAGGCTCTTTTCGAATGGAAGCCAGGAATGGAATTTCGTAAAGGCGGAGGAACAGATTTCGAAAAAGTTATAAATGTATGGAACAAACTTTTTCGAAAGTTTGACTCTCTCTTCATTTTTACTGATGGAGAGTCTTATTATAATACTATACCAGTAAAGCCCAGAAATATAAATTGGTTAGTTTATAATCGCAATTTCTCAGATATAAAAAGAAACATGCAACACGGTTGGAGATATGAAATGTACTCCAATTATCACGATTATGTTAATAATAAATAATGCAGAATTTAAAGCCAAACAAAAAAATTAAAACATTATGGAGCTCTTATGCCTTTCGTCGATCAAGCAAATTATTTACTAACTAAGTATGATTCCGATATGGAAACTATTAAAAGCAATGCCGAAAAAAGTTTTGCAAAAAATGCAGCAAAACTAAACCTAAACGGTGAATTTTTAGGCAAAAAGTTCAATTACAATGGAGTTGAATACACTGTAATTGGATTAAAAGACCGAATAAGAAAACTTCCCGTACTTGCAATAACTGAAAACGGTAAGTTAAAAGCATTTGCTATAGAAAGTGTCGCAACACCTGTTACAACTAGATGGCGGGACATCAGTCTTTACTACTATGGAAGTAGTTGGGAGTTCTGGCTATAACTGGCTTATAACGAATTCATATAAGTTATACAGAAATTTTCACTCAAGTCTTGATTTTAGTCCGAGTTATAATTTTTCTCTTATAAACCCACCAAAAGCAAGAGCAGATGAATCTGTTATAAGATTCTCTGGTGGACAGAGTTCGGATAGCGGAAATACGGGTATTATTTATTTTCCATATTTAAACAGGACATTTTTCCCCGCAGATACGACATACTCATATACAATTGAAGGTAGTTATATTGAACTTCGGAAATTAGAAAAAATAAGTAAAAACGATTTATTCTGTGACGGCGGTTCTAAAATAATAGGCTACGAAGAGTCTGGAAATTCGTTGATTCGTGGTAGAACTTACTGGGTGGCATTTGCACCAATTTATGATAGTTATCAAATAGGAGAACTCGAAAGACTTGAAGACATAAATAACGACTATGACACGGTGGGAAACCTAAACGTGTAACCGAGTGGTATGATCCAGAAACTATGGAATTAGTAAAAAGAGAACTCCTGTAGTATAACACTCAGAGGCCCTTTGATACCACCCTGGCAAAACAACAGGCCCTATATGCCAACAGGAGACCTTAACTTCAGAATCTTTAAAGATTTTTCGCGCCTCTTGCAAGAAAGCCGATTGTGTAAGCAATTGGCTTTTTTTATGCTTCCTTCCTTGATGGAATGCCAGTGTTTTTGTTCCCTTAACTTCAAGAAATCTTCCTTGCATTGCGCCTTGCAAGGAAAAAAGAGTCCTTGCAAGGACCAATATCCTTTGCTCCTTAACTTCAGAAATCTTGTCACCTAAACACCCCTTTTCCGCACACCATAAAACCTTTACCAAAATCGAAAGATAAGGGAAATCTTTCGCTTTCTCTGGGAGTCGCGAAGAAGTTTAAGGGCACGGACTCGGTGAAGTTTAGAAGCCTTAACTTCAGCAGAAGATAAGAAGATAAGGCAGAGGAGACGTATCACCAATTACTACTACTACTACTACTACTACTAATAATAATAATAATAATAATAATAATAATGGTAAACAATTTAAATTTTGGATTAAGGAGGCAAAGGGGTAATGGAGATTATGAATTAAGGAGAATGATAAGGCAAAAGTTGAAACAGGTAATAATATAATAATACA
>CAZXXC010000122.1:0-10631 GCA_964644665.1 uncultured Methylococcaceae bacterium | reverse complement strand
CTGAGGGTCAGCCGGTCCGGCTCCGGTTCCGGATCGCCGCGCCGCAGGACGTTCAGCCGCAGCACCGTGCCGGCTTCCAGCCGGTAGGCCGGCAGGTGGCGCCAGTCCTCCGGCAGTTGCGTCTGGCGCGGATCGACGGTGGCGGCATCCGCGACCTCGGCGAGGCGCACGGCGCGGTCGGCCCGGTAGGACCAGATTTCCTCGGCCGGCCAGGCTTCGCCGGCTGCGGCGCGCGGGAACTCGGTGATGCCGCCGGGATAGCGGGCCAGGAGTTCCAGCGACCAGCGGCCCGGCCGGACCTGCAGCCGCAGGGTACCGTCCGGCTCGAGGCGCGCGGGCAGGGGGCTGTCCAGCCGCATCGCTACGGCCTGGGGCAACAGTGCGCCGGCCAGGGCGATCTCGCGGCTTTTGCCGGCGACATCGAGGTCGACATGGGTCAGCACCCGGACCGGCACGCCGTCGTCGAGGCGGCGGAACACGGCGACATGCAGCGTGTCCGAGGCCGCGGCCGGCGGCTCGTCCGCCGCCGGCGCGAGCCAGAGCTGGCCCTGTTCGTTGAGGGTGGGGAAGTCCACCGGCCTCCCGTGCACTTTCAGGTCGATCAGCGCCGATCCTGCCGGCAGGGCCAGGGTGGGGGGCAGCCGGTCCCAGCGGAAGCGACCCGACAGGTAGTGGGTGCCGGGCGGCAGCGAGGCATATGGCAGGCCGTCCCGCTCGACAACCGGCAGCGGCCGGCCGTTGGCCGTCGCCGCCTGGGGCCAGTGCACGGTGTCGCCCGGCAGCGCCACCTGCTGCTCGGCATAGACCGCCAGCGCCAGCTCGAAGCGCCCGCCGCGTCCGTCGAGATCGAGGCGCAACCGGCCGGGCCAGACGCAGGGCCGCATCCCGGCGTGGTCCGTGAGCGCCGGGCAGCCGAGGTTGCGCTCCGGCCACAGTACCCAGTTCTGCCAGGGTTTCAGCGCGTCCGGGATGGCGGTGGCCGGGAGGGGGGCGGCGCCCGATGTCTGGCTCAGGAGCCAGGCCAGGCCGGCAAGCAGCAGCAGACCACGGTGCGACATGGATCACCTCGAAGGTCGGTGGCGGCCCTGCCGCCGGAGCGGGCAGTATCGCCGAATCGGTGCCGGGCGCCTATCCGTGGCGGATCGCCGACGATCCGGTGGCGGTATCGCTCAGGGTATCGACGAGGTTCGGGTCGGTTCGGGATTGTCGCGCCGGGCGGACGTTGCTGCGCCGGCGGGGTCCGGGGGAAGCCGGCCGAGCGTGGCGGCATGCTGGCGGATGCCCCGGTACAGCGCGCCCGCCAGGCGCTCCTGCTGCTTCGGGTCCAGCAGCCGGGCTTCCTCGTCGGGATTGGAGATGAAGGCCATCTCCACCAGCAGGGACGGCACGTCCAGCGATTTCAGCACGGCGAAGCCGGCTTTCTGCACGCCCGGGTTGTGCAGGCGGAATTCCTGCTGCAAGGCTCCCAGCACCTGGCCGGCGGCGCGTTCGCTGGCTTCGATGTTGGCGTTCTTGGACAGGTCCACCAGCACCGAGGCCAGCACGGCGTCCTGCGCGCTGAGATCGACGCCGCCCACCTCGCCGGCATTCTCGCGGTCGGCCAGGCAGCGGGCAGCCTCGCTGCTGGCACCCGATTCGGACAGGATGTAGACCGAGGAACCGCTGGCCTCGCCGTCGGCATAGGCGTCCGCGTGCAGCGAGACGAACAGGTCGGCACGGGCCCGGTGGGCGATCTCGGCCCGCTGGCGCAGGTTGAGGAAGCGGTCGTCGGCGCGCACCAGGATGCCGCGCATGCCGGGCTCGCGGTTTAGCTGTCTGGCCAGCCGCCGCGCCACGGCAAGCACGACATCCTTCTCCAAGGTGCCGCGCGGGCCCTGGGCGCCGCCATCCTTGCCGCCATGGCCGGCATCGATGACGACCACGAAGCGTGGCTGGACGGCCGGCGCCTGCCTGGCGCTGCGGGCGGTCGAAGGCTTCTGGGTATCGGCGCCGGCCGGCACGGGGCCGGCGACGAGTCCGCCCAGGGCCAGCAGGCACAGCGTCCGGGTCAGGCCACGGACCCGCCCGGGAACGTCAGACAGGGAAACAGGCAAGGGAGAAGGAGGCTTCATCGTGGGGCAGAATCGGGGAGCGCGCACCTTACCGTCACGCTTCTTCCGGCGCAAGCCGCGCCGCGCCTCAGACTGGTGCCAGGCCCATGGCTTGCAAGTGCCGCCGGCAGCTGTCGGCCTGAGTATAGGGTGCGGCGCCCTGTCGCAGCAGGGCCGCATCCGGTGGGTTGTCCAGCGTCTCGCGCATGGCCGCGGCCAGCGCGGCCGGATCGCCCGGCGGCACCAGCCGGCCGTAGCGGCCGTCCTGCAGGATCTCGCGCGGGCCGGTCGGGCAGTCGGTGGACACCACCGGGATGCCCAGCGCCAGCGCTTCGATCAGCACGATCGGTCCCCCTTCGCGCAGCGAACTGACAGCGAGCAGGCTGGCGCGCCGCAGGCTGGCGTAAGGGTTGTCGAAAAAGCCCGGCAGGTCGACATCCTCGCCGACCCCGAGCCGCGTGGCCAGCTGAAGCAGCCGGTCGCGCTGCCGCCCCCGGCCGAGGATCAGCAGCCGGCAGGCGCGCTCGGCGCGCAGCTGCGCGAAGGCGCGGATCAGGGTCGGGTAGTCCTTCACCCGCGCCAGCCGCCCCAGGGCCATGATGACCGGTGGCTGGCCGGCGGCGAACCAGGGATGTCCGGGTTCGACGGCGGCCAGCCGCTCGACATCGGCGGTGAGCGTGGGGTTGGGTATCGCCGTCACCCGCGCCGGCGGAATGCCCAGTTCCGCGACGATTTCCCGCGCTGCGCCGGTGGACGTGGTAATGACGCCGTCGCAGGCCAGGAACAGCCGTGCCAGTTGCCGGCGGCGGAAGCCGCCGGTCAGCCAGTGCAGGCGATCCTCGCGCAGGCGGCTGATGATGGCGGTGCCGACGCGGATGTAGAAGCGCGCGCCGCTGCGGTCCGCGAGTTGTGCCTTGACGCGCACGGCGATGCGATCGTCGGCATCGTTGGCGCTGATGACGGCCGCCACCGCATGCGCGCCGAGGTAGTCGGCCAGCGCCCGGCCACTGGCTTCGGGCCGGCCGCCTGGCAGCCGAATGCGCTCGACGCCGGACTGAAGCTGCGACTGGAACGCCCCCTCGGTCTGCCGCAGCAGGATGGCGACCGGATAGCCCAGGGCGCTGAAGCCGTTGGCCAGGTTGACGGTGTCGCGCTCGACGCCGCCGTCGCCGAAGGAGGGCGAGAAGAACACGATGCGGAGGCGACGCGCCCCGTTTGGCGTGACGATGTCAGTCACGCGGCAAGGTTTCCGGCCGGCGGGCGGGTTGGTCCAGATGCAGTGCCTGGATGTAGGCGCTGGTGGCGTTCTCGATCTCGTAGGGCCGGGCGGCCTCTTGCAGCCTGGCCTTCGGCAGGGGCGACCGGAGCACCTCGGCCATGGCGGCGGCCAGCGCCTCGTGATCGCCCACCGGCACCAGCGGTCCGTAGTCGCCATCGTGCAGGATTTCCCGCGGGCCGCTGGGGCAGTCGGTCGAGACCGAGGGAATGCCGACCGCCAGCGCCTCGATCAGGGCGAAGCCGAGCCCCTCCAGCAGCGAGGTGAAGGCGAACAGGCTGGCCTGGGCCAGCCAGGCATGGGGTGCCTCGACGAAGCCGGGCAGCGCCAGCTGCTCGGCGACACCGAGCGCGTGCGCCGTCGCCAGCAGGCGTTCGCGATCCTGTCCCCGGCCGAGGATCATCAGCCGGCAGGGCAGGCGCTCGCGCAGCCGGGCGAAGGCGCGGATCAGGGTGACGAAGTCCTTGCGGGCACAGAGTTCGCCGAGGCCCATGATGATCGGCGGTCCGCCGTCGCCGAACCAGGGGTGGTCGGGCGTCCCGAAACGGCCTTCGAATGCCGCGGCCGGCACGACCGGGCAGGGCACGACCGAGATGTGCCGGCGTGGCAGGCCCGTGTAGGCGGCCATGTCGTCCGCCACACCCCGGGAGGTGACGATGACGTTGTCGGCATAGCGGTACAGCCGGCCGGTGGAAAACCGCGTCTTGACGCGATGCAGCAGGCCGCGCTGGGCGCAGTCGATCGACAGCGTGGTGCCGGTGCCGACGGCGAGGTAGCTGGACGATCCGGCCAGGGCATGGGCGAGGATCGCGGTGTGGTTGACGCGATCCTTGTCGCAATAGAGCGTCCTCGGCCGGTGGCGGCGCAGGTAGTGGGCCAGCGGCAGCAGGCTGGAATAGGTATGCGCCGTGCCCAGGTCGATGACCCGCACGCCCTCGGGCAGGCTGTCCAGATAGGGGCCGTGCTTGCGGACCTTCAGCACGTCGACGGCATAGCCGCGCCTGGCCAGGGCCGGCACCAGATTCTGCGCCAGCCGGTCGACGCCGCTGTGGCCCGAGGTGGAAAAGAAGATGGCCAGGTCGGTGCTCATGTCGGGTATGCCCTGAGGCTGACGGCCGGCGGATGAGCCGGCCGGGCGGCGTGATGTGGCGCTTGTCGCGGACATGTTGCGATCTTCATCGGCAGGCATGGGGATCGGGACGGAGGGTCGGCGGCCGCGACACGGGGGTGGGCTATTGTAGCGAAGCCGGTCCGCCATTGGGTTTCCCTCGCGCCCGGTGGGCCGGCCGTATAATGCCGGGCTTTTCCCGGGGGTCCGTTGCGCGTCATGTCCGGCAGCCGTTTTCCGCTTTCCTGTTCCGCCTGCCGGCCGGCCGCGACGGCGCTCGGCAATCGTCTGCTGCTGCTGGGGGTCTATGGCTTTGCCCTGTCGCTGCTGACCAACCGCGGCACCTATGTCCTGAGCCAGCAGGTGACGGCGGCCGCCCTGCTGCTGATCGGCATCGGCGAGCCGGCCCGCCTGCGGCTGCGGCTGCCGCGGCCGCTGGTCTGGCTGTGGGGAGCGGGACTGGTGTTCCTGGTGCTGGGCGTGACGATGGCGGTCCAGCCGAGCCCGGGGCACGAGCCTGCCATCCTGCTGGGCGGGCTCGTGATGGCGACGGCCATGACCCTGCTGCCCCCGCGCGTGTCGGCGCGCTTCGACCACCGCACGGCGGTGATCCTGCTGCTGCTGGTGTTTGTCGCCACCCAGGGCGTCGCCGACCTGCTCGGTTCCCGCGGCAACCACGACGGGCCGCGCGGCCTCTACCGCAACATCCACTACATGGCGGCCTATACGGTACTGGTGCTGCCGCCGCTCGCCTGTCTGGCCCTGGCCCTGCGCGCCCGGGTCCGCTGGCTGCTGGTGCTGGCCCTGGTGGTGGATCTGGCGATGCTGCTGCTGACCCATTCGCGGCCCGGCTACCTGGCCCTGTTCTGCATGCCGCTGGCCCTGGTGCCGCATCTGTCACCGCGCCTCGGCTGGCGGCTGGCCGGGTTCAGCCTGCTGCTGGCGGCGGGACTCTATGCCTCCGGCGGGTTCGGCTTCGCGGATCGCATCGACGATTTCCTCGTCCATATCGACCAGGAGGAGCGCTGGGTGCTGTGGCGGGAGTTCATCCCCCTGCAACTGTCCAGCACGCCGCTGCAGTGGTGGCTGGGCCACGGCTTCGGCGCCTATTACCGGGATTACCAGGCCTATTCCAGCCTCCGTCATGTCCAGGATTTTGTCTTCCCGCACAACTTCCTCCTGGAAATCCTCTACAGCCATGGGCTGCTGGGGCTGACGCTGCTCCTTGCCGCCTTCGCGCTGGGCTATCGGGGGCTGGCGCGCGCCATCCGCGACAGCCGGACATTGCCGGAGCGGCGCCGGGGCCTGGCGTTGCTGGCTGCCTGGGCCGGCTTCCTGGTGGTGGGCTTCCTGACCCTGCCGTTTTTCGCCCGCCATCATTTTCATCCCCTCAGCCTGCTGATCGGGGCCAGCTTCTGCCATATCCGCACAATCCCGCGCCATGCCTGATGCGATCCTGCCGGCCGTCAGCCTCGTCATTCCCAATTTCAACGGTGCCCGGCTGCTGGGCGCCAATCTGCCGGCCGTGCTGGCCGCCGCCGCGCACTATCCCGGCGACTGCGAGATCATCGTCGTCGACGATGGCTCGACGGATGACAGCGTGGCGCGGCTGACGCGCGAGTTTCCCAGCGTCAGGCTGGTGCAGCATGCTGTCAACCGCGGTTTTGCCGAGGCCGTGCATTCCGGGGTCGAGGCGGCGGCGAACGAGTGCCTGGTGCTGCTCAACTCCGACGTGCGGCCGGACGCCGATTTCATCGCTCCGCTGATCCGGCACCTGCAGGTGCCGGATGTGTTCGCGGTCGCGCCGCTGATCGTCGACGGACAGGGGCGCCCCACCGACGAATCCTGGCGCGGCTACGAGATCCGCCGCCGGCGCCTGCGGCCACTGAAACTGGGCGGACGCCTGCCGGATCGGGCGGTGCCGACCCTGTTCGCCTCCGGCGGCTCGATGGCGGTCAGGAAGTCGCGCTTCCAGGCCTTGGGCGGTTTCCATCCCATCTACCAGCCGTTCTACTGGGAGGACATCGACCTGGGACTGCGGGCCTGGCGCCGCGGCTGGCGCAGCCTGTTCGAGCCGGGCTGCCGCATCGTCCACGACCACAGCGATTCCTCCATCAAGCGGCACGTGCGGGCCGCGCGCATCCAGCGCATCGGTCGCCGCAACAAGTTCCTGTTCGAGTGGATCCATCTCTCGCCGGAGGCCTTGCAGCAGGTGATTCCGGGATATGCCGTGCAGGCGCTGACCCGGCTGCTGCGGCTGGATTTCGTCTACCTCGGCGGTCTGTATGCCGCGCTGCGGCGACTGCCCGAGGTGCGCGCCCTCCGCCGCGAGCTGGCGGCGACCAGTTGCCTGGATTACCAGGCGATCGTCGATACCGTCCGCGAGGGGCTGGCGCGGGCGTGGACGGAATCGCAGCCGGCCGCCACCCCGGCCGGCCCGCTCAGGGAGACGCCTGACCGGCGCGTGTCAGGGGAATATCCAGCAGGGGCTGGCGATCGCAATCCCGGTAGTTGAAGTGCCACCACTCGTTGGCCAGCACGGTGTAGCCCTGGGCCGCCATGGCCTGGCGCAGGAGCGCCCGGGTGCGCCGGGTTGCCGGGCTTGCACCCGGCCAGTCCGCATGGGCGCGCACGCTGAAGTCGTCGAAGGCGCTGGGCATGGGGACTTCCCGCCCGGTCGTCAGGTCGTAGAGACCGACATCCACCGCGCAGCCGCGGTTGTGACGCGAGCCGGTATCCGGATCGGCGACATAGCCCTGCCGGCGGTCGGACTCGCTCGCCGCGTCCCATAGCGCCTTGGTGATGTGCCAGGGCCGGTAGGCGTCGTAGACCAAGAGGCCGTAGCCCTCGGCGGCGAGGCTCCGGTGCACGCGACCTAGGGCCGCGGCCGCTGCCGGCAGCAGGTAGGCCCGGGCGACCGGGTACAGCGGCCGGCCGGTGAAGTTGCGGGGGGTGGCGTAGCGGAGATCGAGCCGGATGCCGGGTTCGACCCGGACGATCTCCGTCAGTCTGGCCTGGTGCTCGATCACGGGCGGGGCCTGGCAGGCCGGGAGGCCCAGCCCGCCGAGCAGGAGCGCCAGCGGGAGCCGGCGCCGCGAGCGGCCGGTGCGGCTCATCCGTCGGCCTGGATGCCACCCGCGGTGAGAGCCTTAGGGTTCAGCAGCCGTTCCAGCTCGGCGCGGGGAATGTCGGTCATCTCGGCGGCGACCTCGATGATCGGCCGCCGCGACTGATAGGCGGTCTTGGCGATCCTGGCGGCCTCCAGATAGCCGATCACCGGATTCAGTGCGGTGACCAGGATGGGATTCAGGGCCAGCGCCCGTTCCAGGTTGTCGGTCCGTACCGTGAAGTTGGCGATGGCCTTCTGCGCCAGCAGGCGGGCGGCATTGGCCAGCAGCTCGATGCTCTGCAGCAGGTTGTAGACGATCACCGGCAGCATCACGTTGAGCTGGAACGCGCCCGACTGGCCGGCTACCGTGATGGTGGCATCGTTGCCGATGACCTGGGCGGCGACCATGCCGACCGATTCCGGGATCACCGGGTTGACCTTGCCGGGCATGATGGAACTGCCCGGTTGCAATGCCGGCAGCTCGATCTCGCCGAGCCCCGCCAGCGGGCCGGAATTCATCCAGCGCAGGTCATTGGCGATCTTCATCAGGCTCACGGCCACGGTCTTGAGCTGGCCGGACAGCTCCACCGCCGCGTCTTGGGCGCTCAGGCTCTCGAAGAAGTTCTCGTTCGGCGCCAGCGCGATGCCGGTCTTCTGGCTGAGCGCCGCGGCGATGCGCCGGGCGAATTCCGGGTGCGCGTTGATGCCGGTGCCGACCGCCGTGCCGCCCTGGGCCAGCTTGTGGATGCGGGTCAGGGCCGACTCGATGCGCGCGCTGCCGTTGCGGACCTGGAAGGCCCAGCCGTCGAGTTCCTGGCCGAGCGTGATGGGCATGGCGTCCATCAGGTGCGTGCGGCCGGTCTTCACCGCGTCGTCCAGCGTGCGCGCCCGGGTTTCCAGCGCATCGGCGAGGGTATCCAGCGCCGGCAGCAGTTTGCCCTTGCATTCCAGGGCGGCGCTCAGGTGAATGGCGGTGGGGATGGTGTCGTTGCTGCTCTGGCCCATGTTGACGTGGTCGTTGGCGCTGACCGGCCGTCCGGAAACCCGGGTGGCCAGCGTCGCGATGACCTCATTGGCGTTCATGTTGGTGCTGGTGCCGGAGCCGGTCTGGAAGACATCGACCGGAAACTGGTCGAGATGATGTCCCTCGACGATCTCGGCGGCGGCCGACTGGATGGCGTCGGCGATCTGCGGATCCAGCATGCCCAGCTGGGCGTTCACCTCCGCCGCGCATTGCTTGATCAGCGCTACCGCGCGGATGAAGGCCGGCGGCAGGGTCAGTCCGCTGACCGGAAAGTTTTCCACCGCGCGCTGGGTCTGGGCCGCGTACAGCGCATCGACGGGGACCTTCAGCTCGCCCATGCTGTCCTGTTCGGTTCGAAATACCGTGCTCATGCGTGTCTCCGGTTCGATTGGGGTTGCGAAAAAAAGCAGGGCCGTTCAGTCGGGTGACAGGAAGGTGGCCAGCTCCTGCGCGCCGAAGGGCCAGTCCAGCTCGCTCCCGTCGGCGCGGCACAGCACCGGGATGCGCATCCCGTAGCGCGCCAGCAGGGCATCGTCGGCGGCGATGTCGATCAGCTCCAGCGTGGCGGGATCGGCGCGGGTCGGCAGTGCCTGCCGCACCCGGTCCGCCGCTATCTCGCACAGATGGCAGCCGTCCGTGCCGTAGAGCAGCAGGCGCCGCATGGACGCTCAGTCCGGCTCGTAGGCCAGGGTTGGCGCCAGCCAGCGTTCCATGTCCGCCAGCGACAGACCCTTGCGGCGGGCGTAATCCTCGACCTGGTCGCGGCCGATCTTGCCGACGTTGAAATAGCGCGCCGCCGGGTGGCTGAAATACCAGCCGCTGACCGAGGAGGCCGGGGTCATGGCGAAGGACTCGGTCAGGTGGATGCCGCTGCGCGATTCCACCTCGAGCAGGCGGAACAGCGTCGCCTTCTCGGTGTGGTCGGGGCAGGCGGGATAGCCGGGGGCCGGGCGGATGCCGCGATAGGCCTCCTCGATCAAGGCCTCGTTGTTCAGCGCTTCGTCCGGGGCATAGCCCCAGAATGCACGGCGCACGCGGCGGTGCAGGCACTCGGCGAAGGCCTCGGCCAGCCGGTCGGCCAGCGCCTTGAGCAGGATGCTGCTGTAGTCGTCATGCTCGGCGGCGAAGCGGTCGAGGTGTTCCTCGATGCCGATGCCGGCGGTCACGGCAAAGCCGCCGACGTAGTCGGCGATGCCGCTCTCCTGCGGCGCGACGAAGTCGGACAGCGCATAGTTGGGCTGGCCCGGCGGCTTGACGGACTGCTGGCGCAGGTGATGCAGGACAGCGAGCGGGCGCTGGCGGCTTTCGTCCTCATACAGCTGGATGTCGTCCCCGACCCCCGCCGCCGGGAAGAAACCCAGCACGGCGCGCGCGGTGAGCCACTCGTCCGCGACCAGGGTCTCCAGCATGGCCCGGGCATCGGCATACAGCGCGCGGGCCTGCTCGCCGACGATCTCGTCGTCCAGAATTTTCGGGTAGCTGCCGGCCAGCTCCCAGGTGTGGAAGAACGGCGACCAGTCGATGAAGTCGACCAGTTCCGCCAGCGGGTAGCGGTCGAAGGTCTGCACGCCCAGGAATCCGGGCCGGGGCGCGGCGTAGCCGGTCCAGTCGGCGCGGAAGGCATTGGCGCGGGCGGCGGCGATGTCGTGCAGGGGCGCCCTGGCCTTGCGGCCGCCGTGGTGGATGCGGACCTCCTCGTATTCCCGGCGGATGCGGGCGACATAGTCATTGCGCAGGTCCTCGCTCAGCAGGCTGCCGGCAACGCCGACGGCGCGCGAGGCGTCGGTCACGTAGACGGTCGGGCCGGCCTGGTAGTGAGGCTCGATCTTGACCGCGGTGTGCGCCCGCGAGGTGGTGGCGCCGCCGATCAGCAGCGGGATGGCGAAACCCAGGCGCTGCATCTCCCTGGCGACATGCACCATCTCGTCCAGCGACGGGGTGATGAGGCCGGAGAGGCCGATGATGTCCACCCGGTGCTCGCGCGCGGCATCCAGGATCTTCTCGCAGGGCACCATCACGCCCAG
>CAZXXC010000121.1:0-10956 GCA_964644665.1 uncultured Methylococcaceae bacterium | reverse complement strand
TGTCCAGCAACGGCTTGTCTGCCGCCGCGACGCCGCCCAATGTTGTTGCAGCCATTTTGTCTACCTCTTAAGTTAAGTTGTTACTTACAAGTTACCGGTGACGGGCCGACTGAATGCCCGCCGGTGTGTGCTAGGACCGTATGCCTCGCAAAAAATTCCCCCGGCCGTCAGAAATCTTGGTCACCACCGTTCGGTTTCCGCCTTTGCATTTCGAACGTCGGCATCGCTACGAGCAGGCGACACACATCCGATGCGATGCCGGGCCCGGTCTTGCCAAACCGTCGAACGCTGATGTTAAGATCACCCTTGTGATCAGGAAAAGTCATCGGTGCTTCATCCCAATGGAACCATGCTGAATCACAGGCGCCGCTTGATAAATTTTTTGGCCAGGTTTTCCATCATGAAACTTGAAGTCGATGAGAACTTTTCGGTCGCTCAGCTTCGGCGCCCGGTGCGGTATTCCCAAGGGTCACCGCTACCTTACGGCGTGAGCGTCGACCCCGGCGGCGTGAATTTCACGCTGTTCAGCCGGCACGCCTCCCGGGTCTGGCTGTTGCTGTTTCAATGTCCGGACGACCCAGCGCCGGCACATGTCATCGAATTAGATCCGCTGCGTCATCGTACCGGAGATATCTGGCACGTTCGCATCGAAGAACCCAGCGGCCGGCTTGCTTACGCGTTTCAGGTCGATGGACCACACGAGCCGGAGAGGGGGCACCGCTACAATCCGCGAAGCTCGCTGATCGATCCCTATGCGACCGCGCTGCACGCATCACCCGAATGGAGCCTTGCCAGCTTCTGTGCGCCGCACGACCCGAATTTTGGTGAAAGCGAGTCGCGATCCTATCCGGTCAAGAATCTGGTTACCGCCAATCATTTCGACTGGGAGGGTGACCGACCCCTTCGTCACCGCTGGTCGGACGTCATCATCTACGAGGCACACGTCCGCGGACTAACGATCCATCCATCCTCACGCGTGCAATCCCCCGGCACATTCCGGGGCATCATCGAAATGATTCCCCACTTCAAGGAACTGGGCATCACGGCGGTAGAACTGATGCCGCTGCAGGAATTCAACCCGTGGGAATCGACCCGCCGCAACCCGCTGACCGGCGAGCGCCTGACCAACTACTGGGGCTATAACACCATCGCGTTCTTCGCCCCTTATCAGGGCTACGGCAGCCGCCGGTTTCCGGGCTGTCAGGTCGACGAGTTCAAGGAAATGGTCAAGGCGTTGCACCGGGCCGAGATCGAAGTGCTGTTGGACGTCGTGTTCAACCACACCGCGGAAGGTAATGAAGCGGGCCCGACCTTGAACTTCCGTGGTCTTGACAACTCGGTCTACTACCTGCTCGAAGACGACAAACGACATTACAAGAATTACTCCGGTTGCGGCAACACGCTGAACTGCAATCACCCGGTGGTCCGTAGCTATATCCTCGACTGCCTGCGGTACTGGGTCGTCGAAATGCACGTCGATGGCTTTCGCTTCGACTTGGCTTCGATCCTGGGACGGGACCGATCCGGTCATCTGACGCCGAATCCGCCGTTGCTGGAAAAGATCGCCGAGGATCCCGTGCTGCGTGAGGTGAAGCTGATCGCCGAAGCCTGGGACGCCGGAGGTGCCTACCTGGTCGGCCGCTTTCCGGGGGAGCGCTGGTCGGAATGGAACGGGCAGTACCGTGACGATGTCCGCCGCTACTGGCGTGGTGACCACGGCTTGGCCGGACGGTTTGCCGACCGTTTGTGCGGCAGTGCCGACTTGTACGAGCACAGCGGCAAAGCGCCGATCAATTCGATCAACTTCATCACCTGTCATGACGGCTTCACGCTGAATGATTTGGTCTCCTATGCGCACAAAGACAATTGGGCCAATGGAGAGGAGAACCGGGACGGCGCGAATGACAACTACAGTGCCAGCCACGGCGTCGAGGGTCCGACCGATGATCCCGGGATCAATCGCCTGCGCCAGCAGCAGATGAAGAACTTCATCGCAACGCTACTCCTGTCGCGTGGCGTGCCGATGCTGCTGGCCGGCGACGAGTTCGCGAGAACTCAGCGTGGAAACAACAATGCGTATTGCCAGGACAACGAGACGTCCTGGGTGGACTGGCGGCTGCTGGATCGGAACCGCGATCTGTTCCGGTTCGTGAAAGGGATGATCGCGTTTCGTCGACGACATCCGGTGCTGTCCAGCGAGCGGTTCTACCGCCCGGAAGACCTGACCTGGTTCAACGCGTTCGGGTGGACGCCGGATTGGTCTGCCGACGCAGCGCTGGGCTGCCGCGTGCACGACAGTGTCGGCAGCGACCGGGAGTTGTGCCTGCTGTTCAACCCGACACCGGAGGTGGTCAGCTTTGTGCTGCCGCACGCTCCTTGCGACCAGGTCTGGCACAAAGCGATCGACACCGCCGCTCCGGCGTCGAGCGAAGTGTGCCATCCGGGCCAGGAGATACCATTGTTCGAACAGACCAGCATCCTGATCGCCGAACATTCACTCATGGTGTTGGTGGCGGGGATCGATCCCCGGCTGCTCTGAACCGAACCCGATGGTTGGTGCCGGAACGGCATTCGCCCCACCCTGCCGGGGGGGGATGCCGGTCCGGCCCATGGTCAACCGGTCAGGGCGTGACCGTCTGCGTCGCGACGAATGAGTTTCCGAGATTGTCGCGAATCTCCGCTTTCAGTTCACCGGCCCGAGCCGGGATGAAATAGAACCGGAAGTTCGGATCGGCACTGATCGCAATGTCGGTCTTCGCGGTCATGATCGGCTCATCATTGAAGCTCACTTTGACGTCTTCCACGTAATGGGCGGGCTTCACCATGCGACTGATCTGATCCATCTGGAGGCCGGTGATATTCGGGTGACTGATCAATAATTGGGTCAGGTTCGGCTGCTGCAAGCTCGGGCGGTCCCCGTCAAGCTTGAACTTCATCTTGCCCATCCGGGCCATCGCGGCCTCGATGTCGGCGCCGATCGGAGCCGAACAGCCGCCGCTCGCCTTTACATAGGCCTTTGTCATCGACAGCTTCCCATCATTGGTCTCCGCGATGGCACGAACGTAGGTATAGGAATTCACCCGCATCCGCATCGCGATATCGGCTTTGCCGCTTTCCGGCGTGAAATGAAACGCCGCAGCGAAAGGCACCGGATTGTTGTCGATGATCAACGTGACGGTCTTGATGTATTTCTCCGGCGTCTGCGGAATCTTGGCGGTGACTTGTACCGGAACGAGTGCGGGGTCTTCGGCCCGATAAGGAGCCGTCAGTTCGATCACCCCATTGTTTTCCTCGATGCTCCGATCACCGAAATACTGCGCTTTAAGGCCGCCGGCCCAGGCCGACTCATCCTGAGTTTCGGCGGCCACGCCGCCAGCCGCAAAGCCGATCGCGAGCGACAGGGCTAGCGTGCAGGTGTCACGCAGCATCGCCAGGCCGCGCCCGGCCCCGCGCAAGGACAAAGTCTTGGGAGAAGCCGGCCCGGCCGATCGCGACCGGCGCCCACCCGGACCACCCATGTTCCGTGCGTTGCCTCGGACACTGCCGTCTGCATGTACACGGCCCAACGACTCTTCATCGCCGGGAATACCGCTCGCGGCAAGGACGGTTGGACGGGCTTTGATGCGCAGCAATTTCATGTTGAGTCTCCGCAGTGATCGGGTGGTGTTACGGCCGAGGCGATCAGTCCTCTTCCCATTCGAGTTCGGCGAATGCGGTGGAAACGTTGCGTCGATGAAACTCGTCAAACAATTTCCACTCGCCACGCGCTGATAGACCGACGGATTGGATAGCCTGTTCCATGGTCTGGCGGTCGCGGATGGACTGCCGAATCTCGGCCTGTAACATCCGCAGATAGCGTTCTTCCGGCTCCAGTGCGGACGGCCAGTCGGTCACGACCGGACCGTGTCCCGGCACCGCCCTCTTGGCGCGAACACTCTTCAGTTGCTCGATGACCTCGATCCAGCCGTTTAGGCTGCCGTCGATGACCGGAACATGTCCGACAAACAGCAGGTCCGAAACCCACAAAGTTTCCGTTTGCTGGTCCAGCACGGCGAGATCGTTGTCGGTGTGGGCGGTTCGATACGCGGTCAGAATGATCGTGCGGCCGCCGAGGTCGAGGTCGAGAATGTCCTTGACCTCCCGATCCGGCCCGATGAAATGTTCCGGCTTCAGCGTATAGCCGAGTTCCCTGCTTGCCTTTTCCAGGTAGAAGGGAGCGCGCGTCGCCAGCGCCGTGCCCAGTTTGTAATGCCCGACGAAACTGACGCCCGGTTGCTTGAAGGCGAGATTGCCATACACATGATCAGGGTGCATGTGGGTGTTGATGACAAAACAGATGGGAACGGGCGTGATCTGCCGAATCGTTTCGCGCAGCGTCCGTCCCTGTTCCGGGCTTCCTCCGCTATCGATCACCGCCACGCACTTCTGCCCGACGATGAAGCCGATATTCGCGATCTCGCCCCGGTTGTGTCGATCGGGCAACGCATGAATCCCCTGATGCACATAGACGCCCGGAGCGATCTGCTGCAGGTGCAAAGTGTCCCCGACCGCAGGCGTAATTGCGGCGGCCAACCCCAGCAATGCCATCGACGGAAAGCCAGCGCGGTGCGTCATCGGTATCGGTCGGTATTCGGCTGCCTGAAGGGCGGTACCGTCAGCGTCGCATTGTCGCCTCACCCGATCGAATGTTCAATCGCTGATCCGGAAAGCTCCGGGCCGGGCCCATCGGATCATTGCAGCCGACAGACGGCCAGGCACTCGCCGCCGCCCGATTTCCCGATTCTGCTGGTAGGTATATGGAAAGGACTTGACCACCCAGTGCCAGTCCAGCGGCGACCGGAACTCGCGTCGCCAAATCGAAGCGCGAAGAACCTCCGGGCGCCTGATCCGCGAGGGCGGGTCATGTTGACTTTTACCACGAGATGCTTCAATTTACGCAGCCAAGACGGGCGCCTCTCGGAATTCTTCCAAGCTCAATAGGGAATTCTTCCTGAACGAGATCAGAATCCGTCCTCACAATTTAGGGTCCATTTAGCAATAACGAACGTAGTCTGTAGCCGCAGAGTACGAGGAGGAAAAACGATGAAACAACCCGTGAATCGCTGGCTAGTCGCTTCCTCGGTGGCAGCGATACTGGCCACACCCGGGGTCTCTCATGCCAATGCCGAAGTCGATAGACTATCCAAAGACCCGTCCAGTTGGGTCACCTGGGGCGGTGACTATAGCGGCAAGCGCTATAGCCCGCTGAGCCAGATCAATAAGGACACCGCCAAGAATCTTCAGCCCGTGTGGACATTCTCCACCGGCATGCTGCGCGGCCATGAAGGCGGCCCTCTCGTGGTCAACGGCCTGATCTATATCCATACCGGGTTTCCGCACAAGGTCTACGCGCTGGATCAGGACACCCATTCCATCGTCTGGGAATATAACTACTCCGCTGACAAGGGCACCGACCCGCAGCAGGTCATCGGCGTGATGTGCTGTGACGTGGTCAACCGTGGCCTGGCCTACGGCGACGGCAAGGTGTTCCTCGCCCAGGGCGATGCGACCCTGATCGCGCTGGATGCAAAAACCGGCAAGATGGTTTGGAAGGTCAAGAACGGCGACACCAAGCAGGGCATGACCAACACCAATGCGCCGCTGGTCGTGAAAGACAAGGTGTTCGTCGGCATCTCGGGCGGTGAGTACGGCGTACGCGGCTTCATCGCCGCTTACAACATCAAGGACGGCAGCCCGGCCTGGAAAGCCTACAGCGTGGGGCCCGACAGTGAGATGAAGGTCAGCCCCGACAAGACGATGACCTGGACCGACGGCAAGATGGCGCCGGTCGGCAAGGACTCGAGCTTGAAGACCTGGCAGGGTGACCAATGGAAGATCGGCGGCGGCACCACTTGGGGCTGGTACAGCTACGACCCGCAACTGAACCTGGTCTACTACGGTTCGGGCAACCCGTCGACCTGGAATCCGGTGCAACGGCCCGGCGACAACAAGTGGTCGATGACGATCTGGGCGCGTGATGCCGATACCGGTGAAGCCAAGTGGGTCTATCAGATGACCCCACACGACGAATGGGACTTCGACGGCATCAACGAGATGACGCTGATCGACTTGCCGATGAAGGATCGGAACGGCAAGGAACACAGCAAACTGTTGACCCACTTCGACCGCAACGGCTTTGGCTATACGCTGGACCGTGAAACCGGCGAACTGCTGATCGCCGAAAAGTTCGACAAGGCGGTCAACTGGGCCAGCCACGTGGACATGACCACCGGCCGTCCGAAGGTCGTCGACCAGTACTCGACCCAGTTCCATGGCGAAGACGTCGATGCCAAGGGCATCTGTCCTTCGGCCATGGGCAGCAAGAACGAGCCGCCGGTCACCTTCTCGCCGCGTACCAAGCTGATCTATATCCCGGGTAACCACACCTGCATGAACTATGAGCCGTTCCAGGTCGAGTACACCGCCGGTCAGCCATACGTCGGAGCGACGCTGAGCATTTTCCCGGCGAAGGCGGATGTAAAAACGGGGGAGAAGACCGAAAAGACCAATATGGGATCGTTCACGGCTTGGGACCCGACTACCGGCAAGATCGTCTGGGCCATCGACGAACCGTTCTCGCTGTGGAGCGGCATGGTCTCGACCGCGGGTGATGTGGTGATCTACGGCACGCTGGAAGGTTACCTGAAGGTGCGCGATGCCAACACCGGGGCTGAGCTGTACAAGTTCAAGACCCCCTCCGGCGTGATCGGCAATGTCAGCACCTGGGAGCACAAAGGCAAGCAGTATGTCGGCGTGCTGTCCGGTATCGGCGGCTGGGCCGGCGTCGGCATGGCAGCAGGGCTGGAGGGCGAAAGCGAAGGTTTGGGTGCTGTCGGCGCTTACAAGAGCCTGAGCTCCCACACCAAGCTGGGCGGTGTCTTCACCGTGTTCGCACTGCCCAACTGATCGTACACCCCATTCGGGTTTAGACGCGGGAACGCCCCGCCCGAGCAATCGGGCGGGGCGTTCTTCATTTCGGGAGGACGAAAGCGTAGACTTCGACCCGATTCCGGATTTCTCGCAATATCTACTGCCAACAGGAAGCGTTCCATGAAGAACTTTCGCCTCCGGCTCGGGTATGGCCTGATCGTGCTGATGGCGGCAACCGATACCCGAGCCTGGGAAGGCCAAGCTATCAAGATCTGCGCCGATCCCAACAATCCGCCTTATTCCGACACCAAGGGACAAGGCTTCGAAAACAAACTCGCCGAAATGCTCGGCAAAGCGTTCGGTAAGAAGGTCGAGTACACCTGGTTTCCGCAGCGGCTGGGCTTCATCCGCAACACCTTGAAGGCCCAGTTACCCGACTCCGATGAATACAAATGCGATCTGGTGATGGGCCTGCCGACCGGCTATGAGTTGGCCGCCACTACGCAGCCGTACTACCGTTCGACCTATGCGCTGGTCTATGCCAAGAAGCGCGGCTGGGACGACATCCAGTCACCAGACGATCTCGCGAAGCTCCCGGCGGAGCGACGAAAGAAGCTGAAATTAGCCATGTTCGACGGTTCTCCAGCCACCGACTGGCTGTTGAAGCATGATTTCCTGCAATACGCGATTCCGTACCAGACGATGACCGGCGACGCGGCGGTCAACACCGCGATGATCCTGGAACGGGACATGAAGACCGGCAAATTAGATATGGCCATCGTCTGGGGACCGATCGCCGGTTACCTGCAGTCTCGCGGCAAACCGGGCGCGTTCCAACTGATTCCGATGCGTTCGGGTGACGATATCAGATTCGACTTTCCGATCTCGATGGGCGTGCGCTTTCCGGACAAAGCGCGCAAGCAGGAACTCGACCAATGGATCGGCGCCAACGCGCCCCAGATCCAGACCTTGCTGAAGGCCTACAAAGTACCGCTGGTGGACAAGAACGGCAGCCCGCTTCCGGCCGACGGTCGCTGAGCGGATGTGACCAACTTCGGACGCCTGGTCGAGTTACATCGGTTGCTGCTGTTCCGGACCGGCGCAGTCCGGACGGCTGAACTGCGGACACGCCTGCAATGCTCCCGTGCGACGGTGATGCGCTTGCTGAACGAGCTGCGCGCCGTGACCTGCGACCCGATTCCGTATGACCGCGATCGCGGCGGGTTTCGTTACGCGGATCCGGATCGGCAAAAAAGCGGATTGCCGTCGCTCGGGTTCAATGCGGCCGAGCTTTATGCCTTGTTGGTGATTCGGCACCAGCTCCGCCAAATGCAGCCCGGCCTCGTGTCGGCGGCGCTGGCACCGATTGAGCAGCGGCTGTCGGCGTTGCTCAGCTATGAAGGCGTTTCCGCCGACGAGGTCAACCGGTGCGTCATCCTGCTCTCCCATCGGCGCCGCACGCTGACTCCAGATACGTTCTTCCCGCAGTGCGCCGAGGCGGTGCTGAAGCACCGTCGTCTGGTGATCCGTTACCGCTCACGCAGCACCGATCAGGCCACCCAGCGCGAGATCTCGCCTTATCGTCTGGTGGCCTACCGCGACAACTGGTATCTCGATGCGTGGTGCCACGTTCGCCAGGGCTTGCGCCGTTTCGCCGTCGAGCGGCTCGAATCGGCCCAGCCGCTGGATGTCGCGGTGCGGCCTCATGCCCCCGACGATCTGGACGGACACTTCGCCGCGGGCTACGGAATTTTTTCGGGACGCGCCACCGCCGAAGCGGTTCTGCTGTTCACGGCGGAGCGCGCCCGCTGGATTGCAGACGAGATCTGGCATCCGCAGCAACGGGGCCGCTTTCTACCGGACGGACGATATGAGTTGCGGGTTCCATACGGAAACCCCACCGAGTTGATCCTGGAGATCCTGAGGTACGGTCCGGACGTCGAGGTGATCGCACCCGATACGCTCAAACACAGCGTCGTCGCTCGACTCCGTGCCGCCCTGCAATACTATGCCGCTCGCTGACATCCGATCGGCAAGCTGCACCTGCTGGTTTTTCTCTGCGGCGGGACTTCCGTCCGGATCGCATCGCCGCCGAGCCGGGCGTCCCATCCTGCGGCTGCTCGCGTCGACCGACCCTTTCGGGGTGCGGGTAAAAAAGTTTTCTGAGAGTCTCATGATTTGAGACTCCGAGCGTGTACCATCGAACGGGCCCACTCACCAACGAGGGAATTGCGATGAAGCGATGTCTCAATTTTCTGCCTTGGCTCCGTCTCGCGTATGCGGCAGTCCGGCTGTCCGTCAACCGCTGGGTCTCTCAAACGAGAAGGCGCGTATTTTTGCAGCACTCGCTGTTGGCCGGGTTTCAATACTATGAGGCAAGACGACTGTGGCCGCGTCTTCGCCCCGGCGCGTTGCTGGAACTTCGGCGTAATCCCGACAATCCGGTGGACCAGAAGGCGGTCGAAGTCTACTGGCGCGGCCACAAGCTCGGCCACCTGCCCCGCACCGACAATGCCATCGTCGCCCGCCTGCTCGACCGCGGGATGAAACTTCGCGCGAAGATCCAGGCGCTGCGAACATCCGACAATCCATGGGAACGCGTGCAGGTCCGGGTGGAATGGGAAAAATGACTCCGGATACGGCGGTTGGCACGGCGACGAGCCGCATGAGCCGCGGCTTGGCGTGTACCGGCCTCGGCGGCGAGCGGAAATGCCAGCCGGGCAGTTCCCGGCCCGACCCATGCTGACGGGCTTGCCGCAAGCCCTGCGCGCGCATTCACATGCACGCCCGATGATCGATCCGACCTTTCGCTGCGATAGCGAGTCAAATCGGCTCGTCGAACGGTGTCGCGGGTTCAGGCCGCGGGGGCAGGGATCGACCTGCGGCAGCGCCCTCAGCTCGGGAACAACGGCGCCGTGAGACTGTCCGGCAGGAAATAACAAAACAGCGCGATCAATGCATAGACACTCAGCAGTTGGATGCCTTTGAACCAGTCGGAGCGACCGTCACTGACGACCATCGACAACAGCAAGACCGGAAACAACACGATCATGATTCCGGCGCTTCCGACGATCAGATTCAACGGCTGGGGCGCGATGAAATAGCTGCTCAGCATCAGCGCCGGCGCGACGAACAGCGCAATCTGGATGCTGCTTCCGACCGCGATGCCCATCGTCAGGTCCAGCTTGTTCTTACGGGCCATGGCGACCGCCGCGACGCTCTCCGGCGCGCCTCCGATCAGCGCGATGATGATCACACCGATGAATGCCTTCGAAACGCCCAGGGTCGCCGTGGTCGGTTCGATCGCACCCACCAGGATTTCGCTCATCAACGACAGGACCGAGGACGACAGCACCAGCGTCAGCATTCCGCGCATCAGACTCCACGGCCGGGTTCCCGGCAGTTCGGAAACGTCATCCGATTCCTTCGGCGTGAAGTATTCCGGATGCGTCTTCAGCATGTACAACAGGCTCAAGCCATAGGTCACTAGCAGGATCACCGCCACCCCGGCATTCAAGCCGTTTTGTTGGCTGACCATCGTCGGCGGAACGAAGCTGTCGAATACGCTGGGAACGACGATGCTGATCGCTGCGATCATCAGCACCGAGCGCTGGATGCGCGCGCCGCGGCGATTGTACTTCTGCACGCGGTAGCGCAGACCGCCAAGCAGGAACGACAGCCCCAGTACGAACAGCAGATTGCCCAGAATCACCCCGACCAGCGAGGCCTTAACGACGTCGATCAGTCCGGCACGCAAAGCCATCACCGAGATGATCAGTTCCGGTGCGTTGCCGAACGTGCCATTCAGCAAGGCGCCGATCGTCGGGCTGGTATGGCGCGAAATCTGCTCGGTCGCGGTCACCAGCGCGGCCGCCATCGGTACGATCGCCAGCGCTGCGGTCAGGAACGTCAGGCTGGCTGGTATGCTGCCGAGGCGGTCGAACAGCATGGCGAGCGGGATGAAGATCAGCATCGCCTTCATCGGCAAGACCTGACCGGATCCGGGCTCCGCACCTTCGTCGTCCAGTCGGTGGCTGCGGGCGCGCT